>JBGOYH010000025.1:0-17047 GCA_041479575.1 Bathyarchaeia archaeon | reverse complement strand
CTGGGAGGGGATACAATTTCAGATTCGGATCGAGCAAAAGAAGGGCTGTTGGCAAGTTAAGAATTAAGCCTACAAAGACAAGAAAACCCCCAATTACAGAGACCGCTCGTCCTGCCTTCATCTTCTCTAAGACCAAACTTCAAGTGTTACCCTTGGTTTCCTGCATATTTAAAGTCTAGCATTAACCGGCGCACTCTTGTTTGAGACTTTTTGCCCGCCGTTCGTCCAGGTCTCCAGGAATTGTATGAACTATCAGCAGAGCTCGGGTGTTATCAGATATGTTAGTCTCGTTGGGAACAGGAAATCCTGATTCTCCGCGCCTAGAAAACCCATTCTCAAGCGCAGAAAATGGAAAGCTACTTTTGGTCTTCGTTGGTCATCTTTCGCAAGTGAGCAGCTATTCTGGAGAAGGTTATTGGTTGATAATGAGTGCTGTCCTGCAAATCTACCAAGAATCCCCTAATATCTTCCGCATTCATGTAGGGTTCTAGCTGTTTCGTCGCCGCCTCCCTGACAGTTCGTAGGTAATCTGCATATTCCGAGTAATCCCTGAAGAATAAAATCTCCACCATATCCTCTCCCATACCCATTCCCTCCATGGCCAGAAGGAGAGTCCGAGGATTTTCCTTCTCCACTTTCCGAGATTCTCTGTACAGTTCATCGCGTTCCTTTGAAGAAAGAGGCTTCAGTTTCAAAAAGATGATTGCCATAATGTGACACCCGAGTTTCTGGAAGTCAGGTATCATCGTGTATTCTTTTACGATTCCTTCTTTTTCCAGTCTTTGTCTGACCCTGGTGACAGTTGGTTGAGAAACTCCTATGACCTTGGCTAAGTCTCTGTCGCTTCTTCGACTATTCTTCATCAACTCAGAAATCAGTTTCAATTCTACATCTTTCAAAGTCGTTCTTCCCTCTTCTTAGAATTTGATGCATAAGAGATACTTTAAAGTTTGTGTTGAAGTAGGTCGACGCGCGCGACTCTCCAAGACTCTCATTGATAGACAATTAGGTCTGTGACTCGATACGTTTCACGTTGAGACAGGATTGAAAATCAGATAGGCTACGTGTTTTTCAACCATGTGGTGAGGGTAGTAGCTCTCCTTAGCTTTTCTCAAGCCTGGTATGCCCAGGTCCTGTTCCCTGTTCACAAACTTGAATGTTTTGAGGGCTTTCTGGCAGAACCATTGGTTTATGACTTGGTATAGCCCTTCTATTTCGGGGTTGGCTTTTTCGAAGTGAATGACCGCTGTTTCGTTGTTAAGTGGTTCGGCAAGCGTGAATGCTTCGATTTTGTCATCGACATATATGGCTCCTCCAAAGACGCCGAGGTACTCATAATATTCGCAAGCGGTCTTGATAGCGGTGTTTTCTGCTTCTAGTCCTTGAACTTCGTTGCACTGGCGAAGGTTGCACCATTTTGTTTGAAGTTGGAGACAATCTTCGATTTCCAACCGTCCAACGCTGGCATATCTGCAATTATACTTGGTCAAGCAACGGGTAACGAAGTTTCGTTTGGGATGATATTTGTCACCCGGAAGGTCAGCAAGATCGCTTGTCAGATAAACATAGTCCCAGTCGTCACGGTCAGGTTCAACTCTTAAGCCCCCATTGTCAAGTTGCCGCAACTGTTCGGCGGTGACCCCGTAGAATGGTGGAAGTCCATTATCTCCCAACTTCACTGTTCTCAGTGTTTCCAATGTTCTCGCTAACGATTCTTTCCCAAGCGGTGGCAGTAGAAAAGTCTTGCCATCTCGAAGTCTTTTGCGTTGAACCAATACAGCTTCGCCAAGCCGCGAGATTTGGACTGGTTCAGAAGCGTTCCACACAAACAGGTTTGTGAATGTCAATTCGGATATTTGGGGTTGTGCTTCTCTCAGGAAAGAGTCGAAAAAGGGCTTATCCTCGATGGTCAGCTCTCTGAAGCTCGGAAATTCCGGGAGCTTAACGCTCAAACCATCCCTCGTATGCTCAAACCGTCTCGTCCATCTTTGTTATTGCATCTTTGATTATGGAAGCTGACTCTTCAAAAGCCCGTTTCGCTTCAGAATCTAGTTTGAGCTCCAATATTCTTTCAACTCCATTCTTTCCAAGAACGCATGGAACGCCGATCGACACGTTTGACAATCCATACTCGCCCTGCAAATAAGTGGAAACACTCATGACTCGGTTTCTGTCCCTCAAAACAGCATCGGCCATAATCGCAATCACGGCTGCTGGAGCGTAAATTGTGGAGCCCTTAAGCTTTATCACATCAGCACCAGAAGTCTTCGTCAAACCAACTATCTTGTCAATCTGTTCCTTCCTCAGCAAAGTGGACACAGGTATCCCTGAAACAGACGCAAAGTTGACGAGAGGAACCATCGAATCCCCATGCTCTCCAATCACCAAAGCGCGAATATCCTCTCTTGACACGCCCAACTCCATTGCAAGATAAGACCTGAAACGTAGGGTGTCAAGGATGTTTCCCATTCCGAAAACCCTGTTTCTCTTAAACCCCGACTCCTTGTAAGCAACGTGGGTCATGACATCAACCGGATTCGTAACTATCATCAACTTACAATCAGGCGCGTACTTGACGACCTCTTTAACAACAGACTTCACAATCTTCGCGTTCTTGTTCACCAAATCAATCCGGCTCATTCCAGGCTGCCGAGCCAGACCTGCAGTCACGATGACAAGTTCCGAACCTTTCATTTCATTAAAATCGCTTGTCCCCTTGATTTTCCCGTCAAACTCGATTGCAGGTGCAGCCTGCATCATGTCCAAAGCCTCACCAACTGCAAGATTCTCAACAACATCTATCAAAACTACATCGCTAATCCTTCGTCCCAAAATGTTAAAAGCAGCTGAACTTCCAACTTTCCCTGCACCAACTATAGTTATCATAACATACAGATGAAGAGCTAGATTCACATAAATCTAACTAGGAGCAGCCTCAAAACAGCTGATAAAAACATCAAGAAAGCTTAATTAATCAAAGCAAATTCTATTCATTCGGCATCACGCCAAAAGGCCCTGGTAGTATAGTCCGGTCTAGTATATGCGGCTGTCGCCCGCAGGACCCGGGTCCGAATCCCGGCCAGGGCGCCACACATGCTACTCGATTTGTTCCGATTTGCCTTCCTTTTTCTCTTCTTCGGCGACTAATTTCTTGAGTTTCTTCTCCATTTTCAGCTCGTAAGTATGTTCTTTCACGGGTGGAGGCAGGCCCTCCATCTTGAAAAGCAGGTTTGGAGCTACAATTCGTCTTTCTCCAGCCTTGACTTTTACCATCTTGCCGTATACTTCATCTTCAAACGGTTCCAAAGCTTCTACGACCCAGTTCCCGCTGCTTTCAGACAGAACGGCTACCTTGTACTTGCCCTTGTAAAACCGAACTTCCCTACTCATTCCGTCTCACACGGAAATGCTCGCATCATAACAATATAAAACAACCGCTTCTCTCAATTCAAGCAAGTCCCAGAAAGAATAATAACACCCTTAAACCGTCATTCTACGCGAGAGAGATTGACGTTTTCCCAAACACGCAGCAACAAGAGCATCTCAAACACTTGGCTACATGACGTTCTCAAGGGGGCTGGCATAGGATCCGATGAAATTCCAACGATAACAGCGAGGGCTTCGGGAAGCGGTTTATGTGTGGTCTGCAAGGGTTCAAGACGCCTTTGCGGTAAAGACAGATGCCCAATAATTGTCAAAGTCAACTATTACCTGAAAAGCGTGCCCTTGATGAGTAGCGAGGACATTTCTGGAGCTTCTCCTCCAAGCGTTTTCATTGGGAGAATAGGCTATCCAAACGTTTACGCTGGGCCACTAGTGCCGCCTGTCGAAGGCGATACAAGCATGTTTGATCTGCCCGAACTATGGTTTGGAAAGTCAATGGACGAGATCGTGGCCTTCCGTTCAATGCTCATTCGCGGTAAACAGCGCGTGCACGTGCAGAAGTTCAGTGAAGCAGGAAAAATAATCCAAGGCACCCGCGAACTGGCTCTCGCTATCAAACCAGTAGACGTCGAGCTGTCCCTCACCAAGAAGCCTCACGGATCAATATTTCTCAGCGACGAAATCCAACCCTTTGGGCCGTCAGCTCCAATACGTGACCTGAAAATCAGCAATACAACATGGGACCAACAAATAGAGAAAGCATACAGCGACACTGACCTTAAGGCTGTGCCAGCCGTTCTTGAACTTTACAGAAAAGGAGTGTTTGAAACAAAAATCCAAAGGGCACTCAGCGTTGGAGCCTTTGGCATAGAGAAAAACCGCCGTCTCGTGCCAACGCGTTGGAGTATTACAGCGGTTGATGACATCATCTCAAAAAACCTCATGAACCAAGTCAGACAGTCACCCGAAATCAACGAGTACCGAGTCTATG
Source organism: Bathyarchaeia archaeon (assembly GCA_041479575.1). Lineage (GTDB taxonomy): Archaea > Thermoproteota > Bathyarchaeia > Bathyarchaeales > Bathycorpusculaceae > DASPPK01. The sequence continues at coordinate 12,672 of JBGOYH010000025.1, read as the reverse complement.
AATCACAGTATTTGGACAACATTTTTGAAGTGCTTATGATACCTCGCGAGTGGAACTATGAGGCAATTGAAGCTTGGTATCCGGGCACTGTATGGAATCCTGATGGAAAGCAGACCGTGATGTTTGGTGATTGGGAAGGGCATGATGGGAGAACAACCTATGCTGAGATAGGCGGATGTTACTATGCGGCACGTCTAGCAGTCTGTGAGCTTTTGGTTAAGGAAAGACGTCAGGCAACAGTGATTGTTCTACGTGAAGCTCATCCGGGCTACATTATGCCAGTGGGAGTCTGGCAGGTAAGGGAAAACGTGAAAAATGCCATGCGCCAGAAGCCTTTGACCTTCAACACCTTGAATGAAGCGTTAGGAAGAATTGCCACTCAATTTACCATTCCACTCCAAAGCTGGATAAGAGAAAGCCATCTCGTACGCAACGCGCTGTTCCAGAAAAGAATCACGGACTTCTTCGGCAAGGTCCAGTCGGGCTAGTGGTAGCCAAGATGAGACTCTCAGATCGATGGGACTCAAATCGTCTGCTCGTCAATTTTCTGCTTCTTATCCTCTGACTCTGCCAACCGCCCAACTGGACACGTCTTTCCTGATTGCTTCTTCATCCATGATCTTTGACTTGCTTGCATCTTTTTCTGCTCTTACTTTCTTGTTGTACTCTTCAACGCGCTTGTTTGTTGCCAGCACCAGTCCTTCGAGCCAGTGAAGTTTCTCCTCCACACGATCAGGTGTAGTGGTGAGTTTCAGCGCTTTGCTTACAATGAGAACCTTCCTGTCCCAGAAGTCGAGGCTGGACCAAAGTTCTTGCTCAAACAGTGTGTGCCAAATGTAGGAGGGTTCAGTATCCAACGGCACGGTTATGATGTAAGCTGTCGGGTGAAAGGGATCCTTCTGAATATCCACGTTTTTCGGGTCGACTGGATGTTTGATATTTACTTTTTCTGTTAGTGTGGCCAATTTCGACTCCGAATTGTTACTAGGCTGATGTGAAAAGTTAAAGCTTACGTATGCACAATTGAAATCCCTTGACAGAAATCTTTTTTCATTTTTCAAAAGAACTATTTTGGTGAAGCTCCACCATTTTTTTGTATCGTTCCATTGAAGAAGTGACTATTGCCGTTGCACCTTGGAGGTTCTTCCATTCTTTGAACTTTGCCCATTTCAGCGGCTCAAGTCTCTTGTACGTCTCAAAGAATTCTTGAATCTCCCTGAGTTTTTGCGGGTGTACGTCTGGAATGTCGTGAATACCGTCAAATCTTGCGTCGTTTACTGGAACAGAGAGTATCTTTGCGTCTTCTCCTTTCTCATCTTCAACAACTAATACTCCCACTACTCTTACTTTGACTATGCAGCCAACCTCAAGCGGTTCATAACTGAGCACCATTATGTCAAGCGGGTCATCATCTTCAGCCCAAGTCTGAGGAACGAAACCGTACTCAACTGGAAAAACCACTGATGAAGGTATTACTCTGTCTAAAACAAAGGCTTCCCAATCGGAACGGAATTCGTACTTGTCTCTTGATCCGCTTGCAACTTCGATCACGACATTCAGGAATATGGGCGACCTATCGCCTGCGGGAATATCTTTCCACAAGTTCATACCTGTCAACCTCCAAATCGAAGAGTTACACTTGCTAATTTATGTTTCTTTGAAAAATTCAGCCAACTTTTTCGTTTTCGTTCGCGAAAGCGTCTCTGCACATCTCTTTGGTTCTAAGTGTTTGTAACCAAGGCCAAGAGTCTCAAGAACCCTTTGCACGTCCTTCCCTAGGCTTGGCGCCACAAGTATTCCACGTACTTTCCGATTCGATCTAGCCCTTATCGCCTCTATGTATTTTGCAAGTTGGAAAGCTGCTTCTTTTCCAGCTGTCTTACGCTTGATTTCAACAACAACAAGATTTCCATCCTTGTCTTCGCCATAGACATCAACAAAACCAGGCTCAACCTTCTTTTCATACGTTATCGGCTTGAAACCCTCTTCTAGCAAGTCAGGTCTGACGAGAATGGCTTTTTGCATGTCTTCTTCACTTGCGTAAAGTGAAAACTCGCCTGAATCGGTAAGGGAAAGCGAAGAGACAAGTTGGATTTCCTCGAAGAAAATTGTGACTGATTCCACAGGTTTCTTTCTCAAAGCGCGAATCTCCAAGATTTCGTCCGTGATTTGAACACCAAGAATCACATCGCCACCGGGCATCCAGTTAACAGGTTCATAACCGACCGAACGGTGAACGAGAAGCGAGCCGTCGGCTTTGATGATCAGGATGCGTTCTCCCGGTTCCAGCTTCGATTTCGCTCTGCCAAGATAGTTCACCCAACATCGCCCGGCTACGAGAAGTGTTCTGTTGTGCGAGATTGCATCTTTGACTACGCTTTCAGCTTCTTTGATGCTTGGGTTCACTAGAACGTTCAATGGTTTTGATTGTGGCACTTTGGCTTCGCCAATAGCTTTAGAAGACATGTGCCTTCATAAGATTTCTGAAGGATATGGATGAGCGGCTGGCTTAAGAAGCGCAGGGTGATGCGCCGCTACGATCTGACAGCAAACATGTACGATATGCGTTATGCTGAAGAGCAAGAAGCCAAAATTGAAGCTGCAATGAAAAATGTCAAAGCGGAATCCCTTGGAGTGGTTCTGGATGTTGGCTGTGGAACTGGAGTTCTGTTTGATCACGTTGCCGAAAAGTCAGACGCCGTCGTTGGGGTAGATATATCAAAGAAAACTCTTGTGCAGGCTGAAGAACTTGTACACCGTAGAAATCTGGCCAACGTACACCTGATTCAAGCCGACGCTGATAACATGCCTTTCAGCAACAGCGTGTCCAATCATGTTTTTGCCATGACAGTTCTGCAGAATACCCCAGACGCAAGTGAGACATTGAGAGAAATCAGACGCGTAGGAAAAGATGACTCTGTCCTCGTGATTACTGGTTTGAAGAAGATTTTCACCAAGCGAAGATTTGAACGTATCTTGACAAGAGCCAAGTTGAAGGTTGAGACGATGGAAGACAGTGACCTGAAGTGTTACGTCGCTGTCTGCAAGAATTCATCTTGTTAGCTCGCACGCGTTTCACGCTGGTTCAAGTTTGAACTTTGATAGATTCGTGCCTACCAGGCTAGGGCAACCCCGCAATTACGCCCTAATTCGCGCGCGCTTTTTGGCGTGCTTTCTTATGCTCTGGTTAGCGAACCGAGTTATTTGATGACTTTGGAGCTTGAGTTATTTTTGTCTTTTGTAACAGTTATTGTAGCCCTCTTCTGGATGTTGGCGTGATTGTTGTGACTGTGAAGACATGGCGACATCTCCCGCAAATCTCCTTTTTTCTGCTCTGACCTCGAAACTCAATTGGTTTGGCTCCTTTTGCACGCGCGCGAACAATCCGTCGCTATCAGACCAGTTTCCTCTCTGAGCTCTCTTACCGCAGCCTCTCCTCTGCTCTCTCCCATTCGGGCGGCACCTCCAGGTAAGTAATAGGCGCGCGCTAGGGCCTTAATGACATCCTTGACAGAGTCATCCTCGCTGCCTTTAATCAAAGTATTGTTCTAGAGCTTGTATCGAACTGGACACCACTCGTCTGAGATGTGACCTTCTCTTTGGAAAGTCATGGAGTATTTTCGGTTTTGTTCGTTTTTGGGTATTGATTGTGGTTTCATAACTGTTTTATCAGGAATGGAGCTGCGTGTGTCAGTAGCGCGCGAAGGTACCTGAGAGTATAGAAGTGGTTTAGATGACTGAATGTGCTGCTGAGTCTCACGCAGAAGTAGTGGTTGACCTGAACGAGAAGAAGCCGGTACGGGTTCTGCATGTTGATGATGAGCCTGGCTTATTGAAGATAGCTAAGCAATGCTTGGAGATGCAAGGCCCATTTCAAGTAGACACGACATCTTCTGCTGAAGAAGCCTTGGAAATATTGAAGAAAGAGTCGTATGATGTTGTTGTTTCCGACTACAGGATGCCAGGGAAGGACGGTCTGCAGTTTCTGAAAGAGCTCAGGGCGAATGGAAACGGCATTCCCTTCATTATCTTCACTGGCAAAGGTAGGGAGGAAGTTGCCATTCAAGCATTGAATCTGGGCGCAGATCAATACGTAAACAAGACCGGCGACCATGAAACAGTTTACTGTGAATTGGCACATGGCATACGGCAAGCCGTTCAAAGAAACAAAGCAGAAGAGGCACTTAGGCAGTCTGAAGAAAAGTACAGGAATCTTTTCGAAAACGCAAAAGACGTTATCGTCCTATTTGATTTGAAAGCAAACGTGACTTCCGTAAACAAGGCGGCAGAAGAATATGGCTTCAACAAGAGTGGGATGCTTGGAAAGAATATGCTCAAGTTCGTTTCCAAGAGATATTGGCCGAAACTGCTCAAAGACGTTGCCCAAATAGCTTTGGGAAAAACAGCAGAAGGTAGAATTGAAATACACACGCCGAAAGGAGACAAAATGGCAGAGTATAGAAGCAACCCGATATTCTCTGACAACAGAATTGTCGGAATACAAACCATTCTAGGAGACATCACCGAACGCAAGAAAGCAGAAGAAGCTCTTCGAGAATCAGAGGAAAAATACAAGGACTTGTTTGAAAACGCTATGGACGTGATACTCACATTAGACTTGAAAGGAAGTGTTACCACAGTAAACAACTCCGTTTTGCGTTTTGGTTACAAGAAAGAGGATTTGGTCGGAAAGAACATTCTCGATTTTGTTTCCAAAGAATACTGGCCAACAATTATGAGGGATTTCTCACAAGTAACTCAAGGAGAGCCTGCCAAGAACGAAACCGAACTGGTCGTCCCCACAGGAAAGATACTTGTGGAATACCACGCGCGTGCTATAGCAAAAGAAAGCAATGTTACTGGAGTGCAGATAAATCTAAGAGACGTTACTGAACGCAAAAAAGTGGAAGAGGCGGTGCGCAGCAGTGAAGCAAAGCTGAAAGCCATATTTGCCTCTTCTCCTGAAGCTATCAGCATGTCTGATTTGAACGCGAAGTTAATTGATTGCAACGAGGCGTTCTTGAAGCTACATGGCTATCTCTCTAAAGAAGAGCTTATTGGGACAAGCTGGTTTGACCTCATTGCCCCCGCGAATCGGTTCAAAATTCAGGACGCTATGAGAAAGCTATTGGAACATGGCTATATCAAGAACATGGAATTTGCATTGCTGAAGAAGGACAATCAGGACTTTTTAGGAGAGCTGTCAGCAAGTCTTGTCCTCGACCCTTCTGGTAGACCCACATCGATAGTCGTGGTAGCAAGAGATATCAAGGAAAGAAAGGAGATGGAAGAGAAACTTGTGGAATCTGAGGCAAGGTTTAGGGAATTGTTCGAAAGCATACAAGACCCTGTGGGCATCTTCGTTGGAAGAGAAGGGCGTCTCATAGATTACAACACAGCATTCAAGAAGTCTTCGGGATACACCGATGAAGAATTGAAAGACAAAACGTTCTTGGATTTTGTCCACCCTGACGATCATGTCATGGTTCTAGAAAAATATCAAACAAAATACTCAGAAGAGGAACTCCCCCTTGTATACGAAATAAGAGGAATGAACAAGAAACGAAAATATATTCCACTTGAGCTCAGCGTGAGCACGTATAAAAAGAAAGGCAGAGTCATCGGCATAGAGGTCATACACAGAGACATCACTGAACGTAAGAAAGCAGAACAGGCGATCTTGGAGAGCCAAAAGAAGTTCGAAAGACTGTTCATGGACAACCCTGAACCTGCTGTCTACTTGGATAAAGACTTCCACATTTTGGACGTTAATCCTCGTTTCACCACACTCTTCGATTATTCTCCGGATGAGGTTAGGGGCAAACATATCAATGACGTGGCAGTCCCAAAGGAAAAGATGGAAGAAGCCGAAATGCTAGACAGGAAAGCCACGAATGGAATCGTCTACCATGATACTGTCAGAAAGAGAAAAGACGGTTCCTTGATTCCAGTCTCGATATCAGCGGCACCGTTAATCGTCAATAATCAACTCCTTGGTCATGTTGCCGTGTACAAGGACATCTCTCTACTGAAGAAGACTGAGAGAGAATTAGCCATTATGAATGAGAAACTGCGTGTTGTTGGTGGTCTGACCAGGCATGATGCCAGAAACAAACTATCTGCAATTACTGGAAATGTATATCTTGCAAAGAAGGAGCTGGCTAGTGGCAGCAAGGTTCTGGAATATCTCAATGAGATGGAAGAAGCTGTTCAGCAGACCGTCAGGGTTTTCGATTTTGCCAAAGCCTACGAGATGCTGGGTGCTGAAGAGCTGGTATACATTGACGTGGAGAAAACGGTTAATGAGGCAATTTCACTCTTCTCAGGACTGAAGAATGTCAGAGTGACAAATGATTGCCACGGGTTGAGTGTTCTGGCTGATTCGCTACTAAGACAGCTATTTTACAATCTGATCGACAACTCACTAAAGTATGGTCGAAAAATCGCCGGGATAAAACTCTACTATGAGAAAACAGGTCAAGATGGACTTAAGCTGATCTACGAGGATGATGGTGTCGGGATTCCTGTTGCTGAGAAGCTCAAGCTCTTCAAAGAGGGTTATAGTACAGGGGGGAGCACTGGTCATGGATTGTACTTGATAAAGAAGATGACGGAAGTCTATGGCTGGACCATACAAGAAAAAGGCAAACCAGGAAAAGGAGCACAATTTGTGATGACGATACCTCAGACAAATTCAAGCGGAAAACAAAACTATCGGATTGCCTGATCTCGCAAAAACTGGAAAGGATTCATCTTGGCATGTGCGAAAGATGCTATGACTCATAGGTTTTTGGTATTAACACAGGCGCTTTTTCTACAACCGCAATTCCCTCCATATAAATGGTTACCCTCTTTGGGGCGCTAGCATAGCGCGCACTAGCTCCATTGGCCAATCATTCGTTTGGTGAAACCTGCCAGGCTAGGGCAACCCCGGAATAATATGGCGCTTGTGTTTAGGCTGTTTTCTTTGTAACATCCGACTTGAGCAGTCTGTAGGCTGCTATCACAATAAAGATGACAGCGTAGACTGCGATAATAATAGCCGCCTGGTAAAGAGCCTCGGAGTCAGCCACAGGAAGCAGGGTACGTGGTGCGGTTATCAGTTCACTCATGAGAAGCGAGGGGAAGCTTGTTGCCGCCCATGTTGGAATGCCTCTACCTAGGTCAACGTACAGATGTTGACCACTCATGTTGTACAGAGCAGTTAAGATCGGGCCTATGACTGATGAAGCGATGAGTATCCCGAAGGCCATCAACATTGCAAGAGTGCTTCCTCTAAAGACTTCGCTGAACATGAATGATAAACAGAAGAATATGAGAGAAGAATACACCATCGCCAAAAACATTAGCGGAGCAAATTGGAGACCAGTCTGTGCACCAAAAAACCAGAGCGATAAGACCACACCTACAAAGGTTGTCAAGGCTTCAATCATGGCTAACAGAGAGAATCCGCCTAAGAACTTGCCACACATGTACTCAACCCGCGTAATGGGTTTCGAGAGCAAAATGTCAGCTGTTCCATGTTCATATTCTTCAGACATTGAACCACCAGCAACCATGATGGCTATCAACGGAACAAACAGGCCTTGACCTTCCAACACCCCGAGAATCCACATGAAGGACCCAGCTTCATTCGACAAGAACATAGTGCCCACAAACCTAGAAAAGGCAACCATTATCAATGTTTGAAATGCTATGACCAGAATTATGAGAGCCAATATTTTCTTTTTGGCCAGGGCTCTTTTCCACTCATAGCCAATAATTGTGCCAACTCTCCTAAGTCCACCCATGCTATTGACCTCCTTTTAGAGCTTGGAGATAAGCGTCTTCCAAGGTAATCTTGTGGAGGTTTAAACTCAGTAACACGCCTTTCTGTTTGAAGATTTCTGAAGAAATCTCGCCTCTCACATCTTCTTTCTCCTTCAACTCTATCGTTAGTTTGTCTCCGTCCACCTTCACATCTTTCACAAACATAAGCGCTCTAAGACTCGAGACCATGTTTTCAGTTACTTTTTTAAGCTCGGCTTCCACCACCCATTGCTGAGTGAAGTCTTCCAAGATCTGTTCGATTGGACCCGAGAAAACGATCTTTCCCTTATTTATCATTCCTACATGGGTGCATATTCGTTGAACCTCGTCCAAGAGGTGAGATGAAATAAAGATGGTTTTGCCATCCTTTGAAAGATTCGTAAAAAGGCTTCTGAAGTGAGCTGTGGCCTCTGGATCCATACCTATGGTAGGCTCGTCCATAATCAGAACCATTGGATCGTTGATGAGGGCAAGAGCCACAGACAGCCTCTGAACCATTCCTTTGCTGTAGGTTCCAATCTTCTTTTTGCCCCACTCCTTCAAACCAACAAGATCGAGGAGCTGCTTAGTCTTTTCCCTTCTAGTCTGCATGGGCAACCCAAACATTCTGCCCATAAAGTCAAGCAACTGCTCTGCAGTGAAGAAAGTTTGAAGCGTTGGAAGCTCTGAAGCATACCCAACAAACTGGAGCGCGTGAACGGGATTCTTTGAAGGATTTGCACCAGCTATCTGAACTTCTCCTTGATTTGGTTTAAGGAGACCCAGCATAATTCTTATGGTAGTTGTTTTGCCAGCCCCGTTTGGTCCGAGGTAACCGTACACCCAGCCTTTTTCCACTTCAAAAGAAACCGAGTCCAAAGCCTTGAATTTTCCGTAATACTTTGTCAGGTTCGAAACGTTCAAGACCGAAGGGGATGCCAAACAGATCACACAGTTCTTAATGTATCCTCGCACTGGGGACTATGCGAATCTAAATGGTTAATTGTATTAACATGAACACGAAGTGCGAAAACAGCACTCTTGTCAGATTTAGAATTCCTTTCAGATGTCAAGTTCTTACACATCCAAACAACAGTAGTATTGGCGTTTCAAATAAAAGTGTTTTTGTGGCAACCAATTATTAAGATGGAGGTGCATGGAGAAATCCTAAGTAGAGGGAATTGAAAGAACTTGTTCTTTACAGTGTTGGAAGTCTTGTTATCCCTTCTATTTGGTCGAAGTCCTCATCGAACGAGTATACTTCCTTTATGCCGTTCAGCCTCATGATGTCGACGGCCAAGGCGTCGTTGGCTTCAAGCTTTAAATCATCCCCCAGCTCGGTTGCAGCGAAGTATGCCTCTCTGGTTACACCCATTATTTTCACGTTGTCCAGCATGAATAGACCGCGGATGATGGTGGTTAGCTGGTCTGGTGGCATGCCGTGTTTGAGAATGTTCACTACTTCGGACACGTGAACAACGGTCATTATCACTTCTTCTTTTCCCTGAGATACACTACTGATTATCTTCTTGGCGTGTTCCTTCATCTGTCTCTCCTTTTGAGTCAGCTGTTTTTTCGCTTTGTAGTAAGCATAGATGAATACATTGGCATCCAAGAATCTCATACACTCGCCTCATAGAATTTCTTTTCGAACTGTTTCCAGCTTCCAATGGCTTCCACGCCCAAATCAACCTTGTCAAAGCTTTCAGTTAAATCAACGCGACGCTTAGGAACTATCTTCAAGTATCCTTTCCTCTTGATGATGTACAGCTCCCGACTTTCCCCAATTTCAGCTTCACGCCAATCTGCAGGCAAAATAAGACGACCCTGGGCATCCACCTTCTTGACTTCAACACCAGTTTCCAAGCATTTCACCACAAAATAGTCCGATCTGCCATGATATAAGGTTTCCTCCAGAAGTGGTAGACGTTGGAACTACGTTATAACTCCGGATAATCCTGAAAGTTTTATAGAGACTGTGATGATGAAATCGCGCGAGTCTGAACGTCGTTCTGACCAGGGTTTGATGGTAGGTCAGGAGAGGTTCGAACTTCAAAGCGTGCATTGGACGTATTTTTGCTTGTAAATTCGCGTCATTCTAGTCTGTAGGGGCTTGAACTCGATTGGGTTCAAGTCCGTGGTGGGGCTGCCCGTCCCCAAACCCAAAAGGGTTCGGGGCCTGAGTTCCCCAAGCTGCTTTGAGGTTTGGTTCTTTCTTCAGGTTTCGCTTTTCTAGGGAGGAACGGGTCGGACCGGACTTAAACCCAAACGGGTTCGAGTCCGACCTCTTGATGTACGCTACAAAGCAAGATGGCCCTCGTGAATGACCAAATGAGACCAATAATGGGGCCCTTTTGGCCAGGCGACATAGAGACCTGACTTGAACATTAGTCCTGGTGTTTTCGCGCGCGCTAACAACTGAAACTAACGTCATGCAATCCTTTATTCGTACGAGATTTTACCCTCTGGGAACTGTACTCAGGTGGTTTATCTCTTGCATGAGAAATTGATCGTTCCACTTTAAACCAAGCCAGATTGAGAGTGATCTCCGCTGACAACTCTCAGGAAAAAGCAGTCGCAACGTTGAAACCTAAGTGTACATTTATGCATAGAGAAGGTGAAAGTATTTGGCGGAAGAGTGTTTCCTTCTAATATCAGGACATGTCTTTATCAGTAGAAAATGGGATATTCCCCCCTATCTGATACTTCTCTTTGATCCTAAAGATAAGCAGAACCGAAAAACCAAATGGAGCAGTGCAACACTCAAGATCTCCTTCTTTTCAAACGTTGGGAAAGTCAAAGCAAAGCTAGACAGCATTGGACTTGACCTTGAATCATTACGAAATGCAATGAGGACACTCTCATTAGCTGGCAGTGACGTTATTGATTCCATACTTCCTGCTTTCTTAGACAACAAAAAGCACCTTCAAGCTTTTCTTCAATGGCAGGAAAAAGAATTAAACACTTTACCAGAAGAGATAGGTTGGTTATTGGAAGATCTCGACGAAGATTTTAGGTATTCGCCGATCGGTCATTTGTTCTTAGTAAGGTTGTTGTGTGAATATCTAGACCCTCAAACAGAGATTATCCTTGACCCAAGTGAGGTTTTGCAGGCTTGTGACTATGACTCGTCAAAAGTGGACATTCATGACAAACTCTTGACAGATTTTGCTGATGAATTGGAAATCAACAATCTGTTCTCTCAACTCTTGGTCTTTTCACCTGATGATATAACACTACTCAGTATTCTTCATGAATTAGGCGAAAGTGATTTGATAAACCACGTGCTGGTTCCTGTACTTGATGCGATGGGCTTCAGACCAGCAATGCCGACGAAATTTCATGGTCCAGGGGAATTGGGGAAAGATATTGCACCATTCTTTAAAGAGAATGCATTCGGATTTCGCGAATACTATGCCATTCAGGCGAAGACTGTGAAGATACATGCTCGTGCTGGGAAGAAAGGCAACGTAAATGAAGTTATGGATCAAGCAAGAACAGCGCTCTCTACTGCCTTCTTTGACCCGATAGATAACTCAAGAAAGAAGATAGACCATTTGTTGATAGTAACCTCTCAGAGTGTTACTAGGGATGCTCGCCTTCAGATCGAAGAAACCATCGAGAAGAAAAGAGAAATCATGGTTATAGACGACAATATGCTAGTTAAGCTTCTAAGACAGCACACTCAAATTTTGAGGCAAGTCATCCTTAGATTCTCATTCAGACTTCGAAGGACTTAGGAGTAAAGGTGTTTTATCGATTAGAGCTAATAGAAGGAAGGGAGTTGTCGGAGCAGAAGTGAAGAGAATGAAAAAGTATCCTCATCTTCAACCACCATAACCCGAAATGCGCGCGCCAGCCTGTTGCTAAATCGATTTCTTTGTGTTAATTTCTGTTTATCTTGCGAGCATGGTGATGGATCTGGCTTTTTCTGGCCTGTTCAGCCTCAACGCCGTTAGTGCGTTGAGGAGCATGGCGATTATGCAGAGTAACGCGTGTATGGTTATGCGTTTGAGGCCTCTGGCCCTGTGCCTTTCGAGGCAAAGCTGTTCTTTCAACCTTGAATTCACACGTTCAATGGCGCCCCTCTCGGTGTAAGTCTGGCGTTCGCATGCGGGACCGTGAGTCCTGAAGCACTTGTCCACCCGCAGCAGCGTCTTCTTTTCTTTGCCCTGGTTTGCCGGGCAAGGAATCACAGTCTTCACGTTGTGAGCCGAAAGGTGTTCTCTCAGTTTTCTGCTGGAATACTGCGAATCAGCAACGAGCGTTCTTGTACGCTGCTTTGTTGATTTCAACGCCCTGCGGAAGGGGGCTGATGCGTGTTTCTTCTCGTTTCGATTGGCTGGAGCCACGATGACTGCCAGAGGCAGCTCGGATTTCGCGTCTGTCGCAATATGCAACTTGTAGCCGAGCTCGAAGGTTCTGCCGTTCCTGCCCACCCGGGCTTCAGGGTCCGACAGTCCACGACTGTTCTCGTATGGGTCTCGCCTGCTGTAAGCCTTCACGAAGGTAGCGTCCAACACCACCGTCTCACCGTTGATCACTCCGCCCTTCAATAGTTCCCTGAGCAGTTTGCCCATGATTCTCTGAAGCCTTCTGGCTCCGACGCGTTTCTTGAACCGCGACAACTGCGATGGATGATAAGGGGCTCTGTTCCGCTTCGACGTCGCAGAGCATTCTCAAGTTATCATCAGTCCATAATCGCCTACACAGTTCTCTTTCGCTGGGAACCTGCTGAAGCCTCTTCGCCAACAATGCTTTGAAGATGCCCATCGGCTTCCTGGGCGGTCTGCCAGGACCATCCTTATGGTAGGCTTCGTTGACCACTTTCTCGAGGTCGTCTAATCTTAGCTTGGACAGGATAACGCATGAACTTTCAGGTTT
>JBGOYH010000024.1:0-17291 GCA_041479575.1 Bathyarchaeia archaeon | reverse complement strand
TGTAAACTTCGTTCATCTTTTTGAAATCTTTGATGTCCTTCAGAAACACGGTGACCTTGACTACGTTGCTTACCGACATGCCAGATGCGGTGAGTATTGCCTTCACATTTTCAATCGTTTGCTTTGTCTGTGCTTCAATATCGCCGTCAACTATTCTTCTAGTCTTGGGATCGAGAGCGCCCTGTCCCGATATGAACAGAAAATTGCCAGCTCTTATAGCCTGGGAATAGGGATCAACAGGCAACGGGGCCTTTTCAGTTTTGATAACCTGCACATTGTTTCCCTCGCTTTTCTACGCTTGGATGCAGGTTACACGAATTAAATGTTTTCACACGCGCTACAAATATTAGTTGCATCGTGCACAACTTGATTTCACGTGGGTGATCTGTATGGAGAAAATTATAGCTTATTGTGGAATAACTTGCTCTGACTGCTCAACTTTCAAAGCGACAAATATGAATGACGATGCTGAAAGGAAGAAAGTGGCGGAATTGTGGACAAAAGAGTACCTTCACGCGTTCAAGGCGGAAGACATTAACTGTGACGGTTGTCTGACGAGAGGAACACGCATCTTCAATTATTGCACCATATGCGAGATAAGAAAATGCGGAGAAGAGAAGAATGTGAAGAACTGTGCTTACTGTGACGACTACAAGTGTGAAAAACTTTCTAAGCTGCATGAACAAGCGTCCAAGGCAAAAGAGACGCTTGATGGGATGCGAAGAAGCGTGAGCAAGAACACGAAGCACTAGCTAGCGCGCGCAATGACTGCATTCTAATGCAGGTCACGCGTTTTCGAGTGAGAACTTGAACCCGCGCTTAGGATGCTGGAAAACTATTAGTAACCGACAAGTCACTAGTATATTTGAACGGGGAAGGGGTTAGATGAGCCGAAAGAGGGCTTTGCCCTTAGCTTTGATGTTGATTTCGTCTATGCTCCTGATCTTCGTTCCTGTGCGATCGGTGACTGCCGAGCCTATTAGGGTTTACGTTGACCCGCCTACTGTCGTCGATCCTCCTGAATTCTTCAATGTCTCGGTGAAAGTGGATAATGTTCAAGGTCTTGTGGGCGTTGAGTTGAAGTTGTACTGGAATCCAGCGCTTCTCTACGGCGTGAACATGACTGAGGTAATATTTCATGAGGTGACGCCTCAGACTGAATGGGACAATATTTGGAGAATCGCCCACGAAATCGACAACGTTGCCGGTGCTGCTAGTTACGCCTACGGCTTCACCAATCTTGATAGAGCGTTGACAGGTGGCTATGCTCCTATTTCAGGGAACTTCACCATCTTTGTTATGTTGTTTCAGGTCATAGGGATGGGCAATTGCACTCTGCACTTCAGCACGTCAAAACTGGGCGACGTCTTTGCTGCGCCTATCGTTCATGATACTGTTGACGGTTTCTTTAGCAACAGTGTGCTTCCCCCATCAATACCTCCTTCGCCCTCAGAGGATTCGCAGGTTCTCTTCTACACGGACCCACGTCGAGTGAAGAACGAAAGCCTTGTTGTCAACAGTACATTCTCCATTGCAATAAGGTTGGACAGCGTCGCAGACCATCCTGGAATCATAGGTGCTTCCTTCCTTCTAGACTGGAACGCGACGCTTCTAGAGTGGATCAACGTGACGGAAGTAATGTTTCATGAGGTGATGCCTCAGGAGAAATGGAACAACATTACTGAGGAGGTCTACATAAATAACACGAGGGGAATACTATTTTTTGCTTGCGGGTTTTTGAATTTGAAAGACGCGGACACTTATGGGCCGTTGCTGGGAAACTACACGGTGGCTGTTGTCACGTTCAGAGTGGTTGACGTGGGAAAATGTCAATTGGACTTGCACGCGTGCCAAGCGTTTGCTCGACCTAATGGTATCCTGTTGCATAACGTGTTTAGTGGGGTCTTCGCGAATATAATAAGCGCGGATTTGAATGGAAACGGCGTTGTGGACTTGTACGACGCGCTTGTCCTTGCAAGATCCTTTGGCGCTCGTCCTGAGAACTGGAATTGGAGTGAAGATGCTGACATCAACGGTGATGGCATCGTGGACGTCTATGATGCAATAGCGTTATGCCGTTGCTTTGGACATACAAGATGATGCACGCTTTTCACAGGCGCGCGCTATGTACTCGATCCTTGGCGTTTTCCTTTGATGCGTTCTTCCATTCTCTTGAATTTCTCTTCTGCGTTTTCCATCGTTTTCAAGTCGTCTTCTACCAGTTGCCTTGAATTTTGATCGTGTATCAAGAGATCGCATCAACAATTCTTCAAGGCTCATCTTGATTGCAGACTCCCCGGTTCTTGGTTGCAAGGACCGACATCCAACAAGTCTGACAGCTTTGAGTATTACTATTCCTCGCTCAAGAGTTGTGGACGTCCCTCTAGGTTCTTCACCCATCTGAGTTCTCTCATTACCCTCAAAATGATCTAGGAGATAAGATCTTCCGCAAGCGAAAATAGGTGTTAATAAACCAAAAACGCCCGTCAATATACTTTTAGTTGCAGCATACCACGACACATACTAGGAAGAGGAAGTAGAATGTTTCTAGCTTGGTAACACTCAAGAACTACATGCAGCAGGTCTACAGACACGCGCTGAGTCTGAATGTTCGATCTCAAATCTATCTCCTGTTCTATTGGGCACAAAGAAAAAGAAAATGGTCTCGCGTTTAGAAAGCTGTGAAGCCATTGACGGTTTTCTTGTCGAACCGTTTTATCAATTCCAAAGTCAGTTTAACCGCGTTTTCCACGTCTTCAAAGCTTAAGATGCCAACATGAGAATGAATGTGCCGCGTTGGCACGCTTATGACAATGCTTGGACATCCCGCTCTGCTCATATGGATTCTCATCGCATCGGTTCCTCCCATCGCCACCAGCGAAAGCTGATAGGGAATCTTCGATTTCTTTGCCGTCTCAATGACAAACCGTTTCAACGCCTGGTTAGGAATCATGGAACTGTCAAAAGTCAATATTGATGGACCCTTCCCCATTTTAGAAGGTGCCTCTTGCGGCTGCACCCCGGGGACATCGCCTGCAATGTCAACCTCCAACACGATCGCCACGTCCGGATCGACCACATGTGCAACAGTTGCCGCACCTCTCGCGCCAACCTCTTCCTGCACCGTGGCCGCACCATACACGGTGTTCGGATGCTTGACGTTCTCGTCAGCAAGCCTACGCACAACTTCCATAGCAATGAAAGCTCCAATCCGATCGTCAAACGCCTTCCCCATTCCAAGCTTCCCATTTCGAATAGTCGAGAAGCCTGAGAAGGGCACGACCGGATCGCCTATCTTGACGCCCATGTCTTCAGCCTCCTTCTTGCTCGTTGCACCGATGTCAATGAACATGTTCTTCTTTTCAACGACCTTCTTCATCTCGTCAAGCGGTAACAAATGCGGCGGCTTGGCTGCAATGACTCCTGGAACGTCTCCCTTCTCCGTTCTTATGACTACACGTTGAGAGAGAAGCACTTGATCCCACCATCCGCCCAAAGGATTGAACGTAAGGAAACCAGTTTTATCATCGATGCCAGAGATTACGAAGCCAACCTCGTCAATGTGCCCTGCAAGCAGAACCCGAGGCTGCTCGGCGGTTCCCTTATGCGTAAAGATCACCGAGCCAAGCTTGTCTGTTGTTACCTCATCAGCGTAAGCTTTGACGGCTTTTTTAACGATTGCTGCTGTTTCAACCTCAAAGCCTGCCGGCCCAAACGATTCAAGCATTTCCTTCAGAAGACTCAAAGATTTTTTGTCAACCATAATTCCACAAACACCTTAACACGAGATTCGCAGTTTCAATATTTATGTCCTTTGCAAGGGCGCAACATGCACAAGTGCGACATACAGTCACAGTAGCGACATCTAGAACAGAAAAAGGTGGACGAACAGTTGATCTTGCCTGCTGCTGCGTCACTTAAGCTTGGGCATCTTCACCAGGGCGTCAAGAATTTCCTTTATGTTCGGCAGCTCTCCCAAACGATAGACCTTGAAGAAAGCCACCGTGCCCTTCTCGTCGATAATTACGTTAGCCCGTTCAGAAAAACCATCGTCCTTCCGAAATATGCCGTATGCCTTTGCCACCTTGCCGTGCGGCCAGAAGTCTGACAGAAGACGTGTGTTCTCGATGCCCAAACTCTCAGCCCAAGCCTTCTTCGATGGCACAGTATCTATACTCATGCCGACCGCAAAAGTATTCAAAGAATCAAAAGCGCTCTTGTTCTTCTCCAGAGATTTCATCTGTTCAGCACATACAGAAGTCCAAGCCAACGGATGGAACGAAAGAAGCACCCTCTTGCCTCTGAACTTTGCCAATTTAAACAATTTCTCGTGCTGATCCTGCAGACTGAAGCCTTTCGCCTTGTCGCCTACTCTGAGCCTGTTTCCCATTTTCCTTCCTCACTATTCCACTATTCAACTGCACTCAAATGTTTATTAATTCTTAGCCCATGAACGCGTCGTGGCACCGTTTTTCCAACTTGATAATCATTCTGAACGAAAACATAGTTATGTGCAGAACGCATAATCTTTTTCGAGAGATGTTGGGTTTGCACCATCACAGATTCTACGGCGATGAAACAGAAAGGCGCAAGTGGCAAAACCCTGAAGCTACTCTCGCGGATATTGGCTTGCACAAGGGTTTCACGTTTGTCGATGTCGGTTGCGGCGACGGTTTTTTCGCCATCCCCGCAGCAAGAATCGTGGGTAAGGAAGGCAAAGTCTACGCGTTAGATTTTGATGAGGAAGCCATTACTTCGCTGAAGAGGAAAGCAGCAAGAGAGAATCTGGAGAACATAGAAGCAAAGACCGGCGCCGCCGAAGGCATTGTTCTCTGCGAAGGATGTGCAGACATCGTTTTCTTTAGCATTGTGCTCCACGACTTCAAAATTCCAAGGAAAGTACTTGCAAACGCCAAAAGAATGCTCAAGCCAACGGGCCGCCTTGTTGACTTAGATTGGAAAAAGGAGCCCATGAACCTTGGTCCACCTTTGCAGATTAGGTTCAGTGAAGGGAAAGCAGCAAAGCTGATCGAGGAGGCAGGCTTCAAGATAGACCAGAAAAGAGATGCGGGATCCTTTCAATATGTTATAGTGGCAATACCCTAAGCGCGACGTGGATTCTGCTTGTTTGTCTGCTCTTCATGTTGTAGACTGATTCTGTGAAACGGAAAAACGTAGGGACAAATATGTGGAACTATAAAAAGGATGGAAAAAGGATGCTATGGTCCTTTCTTGGTGATTTCCTTTATTATGCCTGCTGCCACGGTTGTGCCCATGTCTCTGACTGCGAAGCGTCCTAGTTCTTCAAATTCTGAGAAAGTTTCGACTGCTATCGGATGAAGCGGCTCCATTCTTACTATGGCGGCGTCTCCTGTTTTCAAAAACGTGGGTTTCTCTTCGACTACCTGTCCGGAACGTGGGTCAATCTTTCTTATCAGTTCTGTCAATTTGCAGGCGATTTGCCCTGTGTGAAAGTGAAGTACTGGCGTGTAACCGGCTGCGACGGCAGTTGGATGGTAGATCACAATTATCTGTCCGATGAACTCTTTGGCGACTGTCGGCGGGTTGGTTACGTGTCCGCATACATCTCCACGGTGTATGTCTGTTCTGGCGACGCCTCTGATGTTGAAGCCTATGTTGTCGCCAGGTTCAGCCTTGGGGATTCTTTCGTGGTGCATTTCCAGTGATTTGACTTCGCCTTGCTTGTTTGATGGCATGAAGATGACTATGTCGTTTTCTTTGATTATTCCGGTTTCAACTCTGCCGACCGGAACCGTGCCTACTCCTGTGATGCTGTAGACGTCTTGAATTGGGACTCGCAATGGCTTGTTTGTTGGCTTTGATGGCACTTCAAAAGTGTCCAAGGCTTCGATGAGTACTGGTCCCGTGTACCATGGCATCTTGTCGCTTCTCTTGACAAGGTTTTCCCCTGTCCAGCCTGACGTGGGGACGAAGGGGATCTTTTCAACTTTGAAGCCTACCATTTTCAGCATTCTGCTGACTTCGTTCTTGATTTCGTTGTAGCGGTCTTGGCTGTAATTGACTGAGACATCGTCCATTTTGTTGACTGCAACGACGAGTTGGCGGACGCCTAGTGTGAATGCTAGGAACGCGTGTTCTCTGGTCTGCCCGCCTGGGCCAATGCCTGCCTCGAATTCTCCTCTTCTTGATGAGCAGAACAGTATGGCACCGTCGGCTTGACTGGCGCCTGTAATCATGTTTTTGACGAAGTCTCTGTGGCCAGGTGCGTCTATGACTGTGAAGTAGTATTTCTTTGTCTCGAATTTGAGGAATCTGAGGTCGATTGTTAAGCCTCTTTCTCTTTCTTCCTTGAGGTTGTCGAGGATCCATGCGTATTTGAAGGATTCTTTTCCCATTTTCTTAGCTTCTTCTTCGTAAGCCTTCACTGTCCGCTCGTCAACTGCTCCTGCGGCGTACAGCAAGTGTCCTGTGGTTGTTGATTTTCCGTGGTCTACGTGTCCCATGATGACTAAGTTAAGGTGTGGCTTTCCGACTTTGCTCATTTCTTCTCCTCCTATTTTCCTAAATTTCCTTTAGATTTTAGTGAATTCGTTTACACAACTGTTCATTCAGTTATTTTAAGTTTATCATGTCGCTTCTGCGTTTATCAACCCTACGTCGAAAACCGCTTTGGTCTTCTGTAATAGCTGATACAGGTTTCTGCGATCGTGCGTTCGTCATACTTCTGAGGAATACTTCTCTGTCTCACTTAGCGGAATCCAATGAGACTCAAAATATCTTTCAAGACTGTCTTGCAATGGGTTCGGCGCTCCCTTGAATATCTTTTCCTTCAAGATCTCCTCTTTGATCGATACTGATGATGCAGACTCCTCCAGAAACTCGTATATGAACACCTATTTCCTATGATCTAATGACATCTGATAAGACTTGTTTTAACCGGATAAAACATCTCAAACCATGTCTCATTCCACTTATAATTGCGAACGACTTTATTGTATAACGCAAATTAGGGGTCTCGAATGGAAGCAGAAGATAAATTTGGGCGACGAATCGCGCGTATTACTACAAACAGCGGAAAAGCATAGGAAACTGTAACAATTTTGCTGTAACAATTCGTCACAATGCCAGTTTTTCTGGAATTTCAAAAAGACAAAAAACGCTTTTTCTTTGTTGATGCTCATGGCCCTCTTTGTAATAAACAGCCCAAGTCCCGTTCCATTAGGTTTTCGAGTCCAAAACGCTTCTCTGAGGTATGGCAAATCCTCTCGCTTGATTCATGGGCCATTGCCCGAGACGATAACTCGCGGTTTTGCATCAATGTCATGATAGATGATTATCTGTATAAACTTGTCTAGCGCGCGGAGAACTGCCAACAAAGAAGAAGGGCTCTTTATGAGAGTAAGAGGAGGAGAAATCTTAAGTCAGTGCTTTCCTTCCTTTGTATTATAGCACACAGTAATCCCATAAACGGGAGTTGAATGAAGATTGCCTGTTGAGTTCAGGTTGGAGATGTATGCTGAGAAGACTGTTGTTTTGCAGTCTTTTACGGGTCATGTTGCCAGGGGTTTGTTATTGCATTTTATCCGGCAGGTTGATCCTGGTACGTCTGGTTTGTTGCATGAGTTGAATGTGTCTAAGCCCTACAGCGTGACGCCTCTGCGGTTCAGGAGTAAAGGTCGCGCTGAGGGTGGTTATGTTTTGGATCCTTTGTTTCCTTGCCGGGTCGATTTCAGGTTTTTGAAGGACGAGTATTCGACGTGCTTGCTGAGTTTCTTTCAGAAGCAAAATAGTGTGTTGGTTTTTGACACGGTTTTTCGTATTGCCTCTTTGAGTGTGAACTGTAAAAGCTATGAGGAGTTGGAGAAGGAGGCTGAGGCAGTGGATGCGTTTAGGCTTTCGTTTAGGTCGCCTACATATTTTGCTAGTTTGGGGAGTGGTTATCATTGGATGTTTCCTGATGCTGTAAAAGTCTTTTCGGGTCTGATGCGTTGCTGGAACTTGTTTAGTGATGGGAGGCGGTTTGGGAAGGAGGAGTAT
This sequence comes from Bathyarchaeia archaeon, assembly GCA_041479575.1. Lineage (GTDB taxonomy): Archaea > Thermoproteota > Bathyarchaeia > Bathyarchaeales > Bathycorpusculaceae > DASPPK01. The sequence goes on along the minus strand of JBGOYH010000024.1, from coordinate 9,272 downwards.
TTGGCGTATAGGGAGTGGGTGGGGAAGAATGTGGGTGTGAGTGAGTATGAGTTGTGGACGAGGTTGGCAGTTATGAGGCGAAAGAAGGCAACAGGCTTCGTTGGCTGGGCTACTTATGAACTAAAGGATCAGGAAAGCGAATGGAACAAAATAACATGCATGCTGGCAAAATTTGCTGAATTTGCTAATATCGGAGGAAACAAAACAGGAGGATTCGGAGTAACAAAATTCGCTCCTCGTCTCCGACAGTTCAGTAAACAAGCAAGAGGCGTTACTTAAAATGTGGGTGAGTTACCATGTTGATCCGTGAGTCCAAGCCAAAAACTTCGGAGTCAGCAATACCCAACTTTCCTCGTAAACCATTTGCTCACCAATATAAGTTCTTTGAGAATCGAAACCGCGATATTATCTTGAAGAGTCCGACAGCTTCTGGGAAGACTTGCTGCTTTCTTTTCAGTTTCATAAACGAATATCTGGAGGCTAAGCAAGACGGCAGGAGAATAAAATGCCTATACCTCATCCCAACAAGACTTCTCATACAATCTCAATTTGGAAATCTAACTAGTGATTTGAAAGAATTTAACATTTCCCACAGAGTTCTTGAGAGTGGCTATACATTTGCGGAGCTATTTAAGCATCTCTGGGAGAACGATTTCATAATAGCTTCGCCCGACATAATTTTCTATATATTACTAAGGAAAAGGAAAACCCAGCACATAGGGTTTGACTATACGCAATTCATGAAGAGTCTATACTGCGTCATATTCGATGAACTTCACCTTTTCGATACTTATACCATGCTGAATATTAAGAACTTGATTAACATCATGAAAAATCAAAACTCAAACCTTCACATATATCTCCTTAGCGCTACGATGAATCTTAAAGATGTTATTGATCCATCCCTATTCATCACTATTGACGGAGAAAGTCTCACTCATCAAATCCTTGTCTCTGCTGTCGCTTTAAACTACCAAGACCCTGAAACGATTGCGAAATTTCTCAAAATGAATAATTTTCAAAAAGATACAGTTTATGTGTGCAACTCCGTTGACCGCGCCATTAGACTGCATTCCAGGTTCTCTGATTCGGCCTTGTTGGTTGGAAAGGCATGGTACGAAGTTGGTGAAGAGACTAGAGAGGAGCAAATAAAGAGAAATCTTGACAGGTGCAAAGAAGGTTTTCTTACTTTTGCAACTACGGTGTTTCGTCAGGGAATCGATATTGATGTCAAACGCTTAATCGTCGAAGAACCATTTAACTCTCAAGACGCTATTCAGACTTTTGGCAGATGTGGAAGACATGGTCAAAGTGAATTTGTATTGCTTACAAACAAAAGTCAGGTCCTAAGCACATTAAATTCTGATAGGCAGGTTTCTAGGAAGGAGTTTGAGTCGATTATTTCTGAATTGTTCAGTCCCGCAAAATTTGAGGAACAAAAACGCATGATGAATGCAATGTGGTACAGATTGTATGAGACGACACGGTTGAAAGATCACGTTGGCGTCGTTGTTACAGAACAAATGAGGGAAGACTATGAAGAATTCAAGGATTTTCTCCCTGACCTAGGTTTCAGAGAACCTTTGCCTTCTGTCAAATATGAGGACATTGCCTTCTCAATCTTTGAGATATTAGCATTCAAAGACGCCTATCTGCATATTGAGTCCACTGATGATTCCTTCTTTGTTGGGGAACTTCGAGATGGAGGTAGATTCGTTAGAAGAGAATATGGGCGAGCTAAGAAAGAAGACTTGCCAATATTTACTGTTGTGGAAAAGAAAAGATATAAAGAGACACCATATTACACCTTGCGACTGAAGTTGCGGGACATTTGTTTTTCTGTGAATGCAAAGGTTGGGCAACTTGAGGATTATCTTTATATTTTCAATGATAAGACAAAACTAATACCAACGCGTAACTCGTTTGAACCATGTAATTTCTTCGAGTGATGGATATGGAATCAAATTGGCTGATGAAGAAAGTAAAATATGATGATTCTGCCGCAAGCCAGACTTTTATTGAACATGCTATTAGAACTTTCCATGTTGGAAAATATATCTTCGATCATTTAAGGTTGAAATTCAGCGAAGAAAGCTTTCTTTATGGCTGTTTCTTTCATGATGTTGGAAAACTTTTGGTCGGACCCGGCGAACCGCACACGCCTAAGACGAAGGAAGGTTTAGCTTCAATAAGGAACACTAAAGAATATCAGACAGTGATCAGGGCCTTTGGTTTTGGCGACTTGTCGCAGGATGAACACATTATTCGTGCAATAGAGAGACATCACGATTCTGCTGAGGAATTCAGCGCATATATATCGATAGCAGATCAGATTGCTTCATCCGAAAGTGATGAAAATCTCAAGAATAGATTGAAGAAAGCCCCGATTTCAACTCTGATAACTTACCTAAACGAGATGCATGGATTTTCTGACTTCCACTTCTACTACGTAAGATTTTATTCCTTTTCTAAAAATGAACTAAACGCCATCGGTAGGCTCTTTCTTCTAAAACTGCTTTATGAAACTATTGAGCAGATGTCAGAAGTCAAACTTCTGTACGAAACCCTTGACGGTTGCAGAATAGTGACAAAACTAGATTCCATCAGTCTAAAGCAGTTCCTAATTGCCAAATTTGAAGCAAACCTTGTAAAATTCATCGAAAACCAAAACCTTAAAGGCATACTAGGCGGCGCTCCTGACAATTATGCTCAATTTACAAACATGCCTAAAGAAATAAAACCCAAACTAGTTGAGCTAACCATCGGAAAATATGCTCAGGACATACTTGATTCACTGAAAAAGAAACATATTCAAAAGCTAGAAGATGTTGGGCTAAGCCTGGAAATTTTGTCCAATTTAGCGAGACTTAGCGAAGTATCTGAACTTGCTAAGAAAGGGATCAAAGGAATTAGCACAACCAAATATTATCTCTTCGCAGATGAAAACGATCAGTTTCCAGAATGGGTCGTAGAAACTTTCCTGAAAGACAAGAAAGATAGATTGGAGAAAAGAATTATAGAGGGTGGCATGCCTCGAATTGAAAAGTTACTCTCTAAAGCCGGTGCAGACGTAACTAGAATAACGTGCAAAGATCAGATCTACAATAAGTTATCCTCATTGGTGGTTGCAGTCAATTCAATAAACGAGTCTGCAGCCGACTTTCGATTTGACGTGGGAAACTACCTTGCAGTCGACGATGAAGTGTCACTTGCAAGAATTGCTAAGGAAAATCCTTGTGCAAACTGTGGTGTATTTGAAGGCGAAGTTGAACTTACTCCTTTTGTATTTGAATATAAGCAACATGCTAAGGAAACATTGTTTAAAGAAACAGAAAAGAAGTTCAGAGATCGGACCAAAGTAGTCTGTGGTCTTTGTCAGATTGAAGCAATTCTGAACACGCTACTTTGTGGAACAAAACTTGAAGGTATGCAGTCACGGATTGATACTCGGACGCATTTAATCATTTGTGGATTGGGAATCGACGAAACTTTGTTTGAAAAATTATCTCCCGAAGAACCTATTAAAAAGTTGATTGAGAGATTCAGGATAACCAAACAATCGGTGTACATCAAGAAGCGTAATGATCTTCAATTTCTGGTTATGTCAATTGCGGACGCCCAGGCTGGGTCTGGGAACATCACATTTCAGCAACTTCTGTTCTCATGGCTTGCGACAAAGTTGAAACATAATTGTTTGGTTCTCGCCCTAGGTGTCAACAAGGTTCCAACAACTATCGATGATAGTATTGTCCAGTTTGACGATGGAGAAACTCATATTATTGATGATGTTAGAACGGATTTCTTCGAATATGTATTTACAGATTCTTATCTGCCCTTTAAGCAGCAAAGAGACGTTATACTTCAATACATCAAAAATCCGTTTATCGGGATTGCACAAATATTTAAGAAGAGTAATCTTAAGTACACTAATCAAACTGAAGAGTTGATTCAAAAAATGTCAAAAAATGATGAACTGTTTAATATAACGGACCAGATATGGGAAATGGCTAAAATCGGAGGCTCCCTTGAGACTCGAAAGAATGTTGGTTCCTTCTTAGTGGGTTTCAATAGCACTCCAAGGTCTATTGACTTGATAGCTAATAGAATGCTGAAGAATACAATGTTAAGTGCCGAAAAGAGAGCCCAGATAATTGAAATCCATGAAAAATTACGAGATGATCTTGAGAAGATTAATGATAAACAACGAATGCAATTGAAGGATTATGTCCAAAGAACTAAACACTTATTTAATTCAAAGAAGTTCTACGAACTTAGATTAAAAGGAGAACCCGAACAAGATGAGCCAACAGAGTGAGCCGAGAATAATTACCAATCTGCCCGAATTCAAAAATCTGGGCGAGGAATTGAAGCTTGCAAGCGGTGAAAGCCTCAAAAAAGTATATGTTCAGAAAAACGACTATGTCGCAATAGTAGGCTACAAGGTCCTCAAGGATTTTGCCAGATTTACGAGCCATGAAGACTTATCAAACGACAAGATAGACTACGCAGGCAAATCTAGAATCTATCTAACAGGATTGAAGCGTAGAGGAGTTTATCGACGCGCCAGCGAAGCCATCTTGAGACAGTACAATGAAAACTATAACTGCGCCACTCCAGACCATCAATGTATGAACTGCTACAATTGCTTTACCTACGGAGGAGTTATTGCAATCAAAGACAAAACCCAAGCGATAAAGTCGAGATTGAAGCCTACGACATCGTTTTCAGTTCAGAGCGACGAGGAAGCGCTCATCGATGAAGAAGAGTTCCACAACATTGTGCATACAGATTTTCGAATGGAACAAGCTGAAAAAGGCGAACAAAAGAAGCCCAGCATATACAATCTGCTCCTTCTTAAACCCGGAACAGTTTTTCCTTTTATTGACATAATCTTTAACCCAACCAAGTTTGATTTGGCGATGTACCTTGAAACGCTCAGAAGAGCAGATGCGATGGGGTATGGTTCAAGAAGCTCGTTGCTGGGTACTATGGAAACGAGGATAATAGCTATAACCGATAACTTGAGGATATCGCATAAAGATTTGCTCAACAAAATCAAAATCGATGATGCGGGCAACGTGGATATCGCGGAATTAAAGGTCAAATTTGGCGTTGAAGTTGTGGATGAAAACCAGCTGGAGACTCTTAGAGCCAAGCTGCCAGCATTAATCGAGAAATACAAGGCTGAAATCTACGGTGGCATATCTTCGAAAAAGTCCTCAAGAAGCTGAGGCTAGTGTTTGTGCCTCTCCCAAAGACTAACTCTTCGCCGCTCTACGCCATAAAATTTGAGCTTGAGGAATTTGGACAAAACGTTTCTCACCTGACTCGAAAGACCTATTATACTCATGATTTCTTCACCGACAGACAAGTTTATGCAGCAATTACACATTCCTTCGAATTCTCTGGAACTAGCCAATACAAATTTGAAAAAGTACCCTGCACGTTCGCCATTCCGTTAGACGTAAAAAAGCACAAAACCTTCTTTTCTATCAATAACGCAAATCTTCAGAAAGAGCAGAATACCGCGATTCTTAGATACATTACGGAAGGCCGCCAAGAACTCATGGTTCCAGGTTCAAAATTCCTTGCATTTTCTTTTGTTGAGCCAAGTTATGAAAAGTTGTTCATCGGGAAGAAAAGCGCATTAGCCACTGTCGAAAAGAAGGAGAAAGTGACCTTTGAAGAGAAGAGAGAAGAGTGGACTACTGAAGACATGATTTATCTACAAGAGTATGAAGCCGAAAAGAACAAGGAAATATTCGGAGTACGATTGGTAGATGCATCAACAAGGTTTTTGGTTGGTAGATTCAAAGTCTCCAATTTGCTTGAAGTTAGATTTGAAGATCATGTTTACAGGTTTTACTCTCTTTGGAAAAGATATAGCGAAATTCAATCTAATGTGAAATAGGTTCACCTATTCGCTTGATGCTTTGCTATTGTTGGCATGTTTGTTTGTGTCCGCATCCGCCTGCGCATTTCTGTTTAGCTACTCTTATGGGCGGTAGTTCCTCATCTTTAATAATCCGTTTGATGTGTCCCAAAACTCTCTTTACATAACTCTTCATAGTTGGCGTGATCTCGATCTGCAAGATCAGCGTTTCAGGGATATAATTCACAAAGCCGCGTTTGACAACAGTGCCGAAATTTTCTTCAATAAGCAGCGCATACCCGACTAGTTGATACTTGTGGTCCATGCAAGATTTGCCCTTGTCAGAGCTCATATTTTTGTATTCTACTGGAATGTATTCCTCTCTGACCGTTTTGATAATGCAGTCCACGTTTCCTTGCAGTCCAAGCACACCTGAGCCTAGCGGGGTAAACAGCAGTTTCTCGGCACCGACAAACTCAGGCGAATAGTAGATGGCATCTTTCCTTCTCAGTTCCTTCTTGACGTAGTCCTCATGCAGCTCTTTACTGGCTTCTTGCTGCGAACCAAAAATAGGGGTTGCATGCAGAACCTTGTCAAAATAGATCAGCCTCGGGCAATAAATGTAATGCTTAATGTCGGTAACAGAAACGGAAGGTTCAGCAATATCAGAAATAGGCAGCTTCTGCTTGCTTCTTAGCCACTTGTCTTCTCTTGACTCTTTGGTCTTCTTCATTTTGTTTCTCCAAGTAGAGGCGGACTAGAAATATGCGATCTTGTCCTTCTCTTCTTTCAGTTCATACTTTTTCGGTTTGCCGACCTCTTTCCTTCCTTTGAAGCAACTGTCACAAACTGGATACAACTGCACATTTTCAATCAAATCCTTAATTAAATTCTTCAAGTCCACAAGCAGACTATTCAATTCATCCCGCCGCAGGCTGCCAAAAAACGCGCTGTACTGAATCCGTTGCAACCCATAATCTTTCAAGGTTTCAGCAACCAAAGCCCGCAAATTATCATCCGTAATATCATAAATCACAACGTATCGCACAACAGCTCACCATCCCAAACAGAAAGGCACATACTCCGCCTCTTTCAGCAGAAAGCGAACCACGCATCGAGCCTGCAAATAAATGAAACTCTTCAACGATCCTTTCTGACCGTTAAACATCACCTCACTATCCAAACGCTCCTGAAAACTAGCCAACAAAACCTTAATCACATCCTTACTTAAGACTCGGCCTTCCTCAACAGCTTCCGTAGCCAAAATTTCGTTAGGTTTTATGACGCCTTTTGTGATTAGACCTACTAACGTCCGATCTACAAGCTGTTGACGAAATTCCTCCATCATGTCCAAAACCAAAGAAGGTTTTCCGGATCTGTCAGCATGCAAGTATCCTGCATAGAAATCCAGCCCTGCATAGCTCACGGCTTTCCAAACTTCAGGAAAAAGAATCGTTTGATAACCAAAATTTAGCATCGCATTAAAAGGGTCACGCGCACCACGAGTCTCCCTTCCAGTAAACCCCAGCTCCCCAGGTAAAATCTGTCGAATGGAATCCCAGTAATACCGGGCACCTTCAGCTTCCAAATTCATTACTTGCTGCCGCTTCTCATCAATGTTAGAACCCTGCTCTCTACTAATTCTCTCATTCACCTCATCAATCAACTTGCCCGACTCATACAACTTCTCAGCCAAACTTGGATCAGTCTGTCGCCTATTCTTTGCCATTAGTTTCAGAAAGTTGGCTTGATTCACGAGCTTTCCCGCTATAAACTTCTTAGCCAGGATTAGGCTTCGTTGATCGTTGTAAGCTATGAACTGTTCCCTGCGAGCACGAACAGAACCTGTCATAGAGGCAGGCATCAAGACAGCGTATGGCCAACCTCTGTAACGAGCAAAGATGACTTGAATATTGTTCTCCACTGCCAAATCCAAGGCACTTGCAGAAAAAGCAACGCCGGAAGAACAGCAGATTATTGAATCAACGTCATCTGCCACGATCTCCTTGACTTCGCCACCAGTCTTCCTTACGATGAATCGATTTCTCTTCCGACCCAAGAAAATCCCGAAATCATCAAGAAAAATCTTCATACAAACACCCGTGTCAAAAGCGCTTATCCATAACAGGCGTTGTAGTACTGGCAATACTCTTTGCATTGTGAACGTTCAGGCTTGCCGGGATCTTTTCTTTCCGCGACAATTTCCAGCTTCTTGTCTCTCTCTTCGATCCACCACTGCCTCAACTCATCGTTTGCAAAAAACAGGTCCTTCTGAACACTTATCTTGCCGCTATCAACATGTAAATACACAGTGCAACAGATGTCCACAGGCACTTCATGAACACTTTCAAACACAAGAGCATAACCCACAGCATAAAGCCTGTGCCACTCCTCTTTCACATTAGCCATTTTCAAATCAAACATGATCGCCCGAAGATAGTCAAAGCAATCTACGCTAAGCACGTCACTTAAGCCGAGCAGTTCACCGGAAATCCTGTGCTCAATCAAAAACGGAACTGCAGAAGCCATCAAATCCAGTTCAGACGCATGTGTCTGCCTGCTTGAAGCTTCAGCCAGCCTAGCCTCGCACATTTTTCGCACAAACTCCCAAACTATCCTGCAAGGCTCCATGACATTTTCAGGCTTCTCAGAGATCTCCTGCCATCTGATCTTTTGCCACCAAGACTCAAAACTCAAATCTTGACGCTGAAGGAAAGCCTGCAGGTTATCACTTACTACACCGTGAAAAAGCTTGCCGAGAACCATCCTCGGGCTAGGAGTAGGGTACGTCTTCTCAATGTGCCGTAGATACACGTCTCGGTTTGTGGGACAGTATTTGGAGCTAACCTCATACATTGGCAACTTCACGTTGTCAAAGTATGGCTTTAGCGGTGGCTGGTGCCAGTTCCAGCCTCTCAACTCCTTGCTAACGCCTACTTCTCTCGCAGTAGGCAAGAGCTGATAGAGCAACTGCTTGTGCTCGATGTCAGACAGAAAGTACAATCCGGTCGACCATCAAACGAGTTTCATTCGATTATCTTTATAAACTGAATTACGTTTCAATAATAATCGAGCATACATATCTCAAATCATGTTAGAAACAACCTTGAATTGGCGAATCAAGCAAAAAAGGGTTCGGGTTCATCGAGAAATCCCAATTAGAGGGAATTGAAAGCAAGCAACGTTATCCTGAACAGGTTAGAGCTATTACTGGGTTCATCGAGAAATCCCAATTAGAGGGAATTGAAAGCTTCATATTCAGCAAGAATGCCATCAATCTCATGTTTCGGTTCATCGAGAAATCCCAATTAGAGGGAATTGAAAGCTTCATATTCAGCAAGAATGCCATCAATCTCATGTTTCGGTTCATCGAGAAATCCCAATTAGAGGGAATTGAAAG
>JBGOYH010000023.1:0-17717 GCA_041479575.1 Bathyarchaeia archaeon | reverse complement strand
GGTCGCCGACAGATGGGACAGGGCTATCGTGACCAGAGGAGACAGTTAATTTGCGTTGAACAGGAGTACCCTGCCAATTCCAAGTAATAGTAGAGTCTGCAGTAATCGTGAAAGTCACAGTTTTATCAGAACCAGTTGCTGGGACGGAGCCAGTACCACTCCAACCAGTACAAGTCCAAACCATGTTATCTTCAGTCACCGGACTCGTAACACTACAAGTCACGGAGCTTCCATGATCATAGTAGTGGTCGCCAACACCTGGATCAGGACCATCATGGGCAGAATAGACCGTTAACTTACGCTGAACAAGAGCACTTTGCCAATTCCAAGTAATAGTAGAGTCTGAAGTAATCGTGAAAGTCACGGTTTTGCCAGTACCAGTTGCTGGAACGGAGCCAGTACCACTCCAACCAGTACAAGTCCAAACATAGTTACCCTCAGTCACAGGACTCGTAACACTACAAGTCACCGAACTCCCATCGTCGTAATAGTGTAGCCCATTGCCTGGAACTGGACTGTCATGAGCGGAAGAAACACTCAACGAACGCTGTTGCACAGCAATTATCTCAAGATAAGGATCGTAGCTGGTTCCGCTTTTTTCCTTGCTCCTGAAATCTCTATGAAAAACACAGTCATTAGGAAACTTTACAACAACACTAGCTATTTTGTCACCTATATATTGCGCATATACATAGTCGGTGATATTCCATGACCAATATTGCCCTGTCCCGCCAACAGCCGTGTTGTTTGCCACTAATGCCCCAACCGATGGGGCATTATTCCATTTAATGGTTGATTCACTCCACGAGTCAGTAGTAGCATGCACATCAACTTCAATGGGCGAAGAAGGGTCTGCATAACAACAATATAACTTTAGTATAGCCGAAGAAATAACCTGCCCACTAGGTATGCTTGTAAGGTTAAACTTGATATAAGCCCTCATAGCAGTGCCAGTGCTCAGATAAACATGCAACGTATCCAGCGATCCATAATTTGAATTTTGATTCGCGGAATCAACATAAGAATCAGCAATGGGATACAACTTATAGGAAGCTGAATTCACCGGTAACACGAGGATAGAAGAAAACATCATAGAAACTGTTATCATCACGATGGCTAGACATTTTGCACTACGCAAACGTAGCCTCAATAGCTATCCCTTCTCCCCTCTGCACTAATACTCATGGCCGAATACAACTTAAGCCTTCTGGAACTAACTTCTATACGAAGAGTCTATTCTATTGCAGATAATGTCAAGAGACAGAAAGCGAAACAAGTCTGCCCTAACACCAAGTTCGATGCGAAACCCCATCCTCAAAATAAACCAGGCAAAGCTTCGCCTCAATAATTGATAAGCGGCACCTCAAACTTATCATTGTTACTTCCCTCTTGGAGCGTTCAGCCATGTGCTCATGTTATCGAACGTCACTTTCATAAGCGATGGAAGCATCAATGCAAGGATTTTTGGGGGAAGTTAATAGATTGGATGAGTGAGGAAGGCGCATAGAGTGAGAAAGCATTTGAGATGATAGTTTCTATGGTGCTGCTTAGTGGGATATTGACATTCGCTTTCAACGTTCAGATGGTTGCTGCAACCGACACGATTTATGTCAGGGCAGATGGATCGTTTTACCCTCCGACAGCGCCTATTCCAAATGTTGGTAACGTCTCCTACACATTTACCAGCAACATTAATGATTCAATCGTTGTTGAGAGGGACAATGTCCTGATTGATGGATCGCTTGTTTCGCTGAATAAAGATCCTTCGGTTTAAAGATGCATTTGCACCAAGGGCGAAGATGATGTCTCCTAAATTGTGAAATGCTGAGGTAGTGTAGGAGGCTTTTGCTTCTGCAATCAAATCAGATATTTCTAGATCTCCAACCGATGGTGAGCGGGGATAAAAGTCCATTCGACTTGTTATTTTTTTGCCGTCGCCGTAATAAGTATGCGGGGCCGTTGTTTCTATGGCGGCACTTAGAGTTTTGTTTTTAACTAGAAACGCATCCAGCAACTTGGCAGTTTCGTGATCTGTATCCTTAGCTAGAACAAGTTCTGTCCAGCCCACATAGGCTTTGGCTCCTTTATCAATGAAAGCCATAGCCATCTGCTCGCATCCCGTTTTCAAGCTCCAGCACCCCATAGCTATCACGATGCTCTTCGAGAAGCGGTCTTCCAAGTTCTTTATGAAAAGTGGCGTGACAGCAAAATAGTATGTGCCTGGCACGTACAGCAGTTCGCCTTTGGTTAAAAGACCATTTTCCCGTTCCCAACCGTATTTTGAATTGTCATATTTTTCGGCGGTGAAGAGGTCCACCGTCGAGTTGTCTTCTCTGAGGGCGGAGTGGGCCCTAAATATTATTATCCCATAGTTGTATTTAGCAAGTCCTTTGAAGAAGTTAACGGTTAATGTTTCATTGTGGTAGGTGACGTTGAAACCGCGACTCTTCAGAATGTTTGTAGCGCTTTCTACGAATGTTGAGTTTGGAAATTCCTCTCCTAGCTGGTCAATTATGGCTGCAGTAAGAGAGAATCTGGTTTCAGGTTGCAGAAATACGCTGGAAAAGACAAATCCTAGGACTATGATGAGGACAAGAATTGCTGAGAATATGATCCAACGTTTTCTTCCAAACATCCTCGACTCTTCCCGAGGCAAATTCTTAGCTTTCCTAACCATTGGCAGATAGACTCCAAGACACCATCAACGTTTTTCGCACTGACATAGAGAATATAGGGGTGGAGTCGCCTATTTTCCTTTCCTTTTAGAAGACGCTCAGTGCGAAGGCGAACACGGCGACGCAGTGTTAAGTAGGCGGCTGCCTAGGCTATTGGGGTTCTCTGATCAGCATAGTGTAGTCTCCCACTCGTGTGGTAGGAGCCTTCTACTCGCAGTGAGCTGTCGTTGTGCCTGTCAACCCAAAAGCTTTACGGACCGAGGGTATATGTTCTTACTATTTCGTTCGCTGCCACAACTGTTCCGCGCGCGCTATAAGCGCGCTTAAGCGTTGTGGATACAACTCGTTGGATATGACTTCTGTGTCCAGCGAATTTTTTCATCCGATTCATGATCAGCCCTCGAAAGGCCCACAATGCCGCACAGTTTGGCTGTGAATCATTTTGAAAATGAAGAATGGCTTCATCAGGAGTGGTCACGATTGTTGATGCTACTCTTTGGCTCAACGTTTATTTGTTAGTGTTGCCGTTTAATATCATGGTGAGAACGTGAGGAAAGAGTGGTTTGCTCTAGGGTTAGTTCTCATACTCGTGGGTTTAGCACTCCTGGCATTTTCTAACACTTCTGTTTACCAAGACAATTACGTGTCAAAAGGCAGTCTTGACAATTATGTTAATTATAATATATATGGCATACCGGAAATGAGTGTTTCAGGCTATTTTGAGGCGGGTCAACATTTCTTTTTCAACTTTTCGAAGGGCAGGTTCTGGGGTTCTCAGTATGACGTGAATAATTTTGGGATGGAACCAGCAAATATGTTTTTTGCTCCCAACACAACCATAGTCCAGCATAAGATAGTAGAGTTTGACCTCTACACTCCTTCAGGTGACGAGGTTATAAGTGACGTTTATCTCGTTGACGGTTCTGACCCATTCGCCGTGGTTTATTTAAACCAAAGCTCTGATTATGTCCCGCTTGCAGGTGGAAACCTCACATTCGGTAACGTGGGGATGGAGGGCACAATAGGTCGCACTGGCAACTACACTGTGAAGGCAATTTCAATCGATCCAGTAGTTCACAAAGACATAAGTCACACTTATGATATAGCTGGTGACCCGCCGATGACAATGAGTCTGTGGAGCATTGAAGCGGTTGGAACAAGGCCGTACCTTGTATCATCTGTATCGGCGGGCACAATACTGATGCTTTCCGGCGTGATGTCCAGTGTTTGGGCAGGCAAATCCAAAAGAAGACCAGGTAGGCATTTGAGGGAAACGCGTCGCTAAGAGTTATCAACGTTCTTTCATCTGGCACGCTACAGAGGCTCATGACAACCGCGCGCGCTCGCTTCGCAATTGTAAGTGTTGTTGCTCTGCCAAGTCTAGTTTGCGGAGTCCTACCTGTTTCTGTGATAACAGTTGTATGCGTATAAAAAAAGAGAAAAGGTTAGCGACGGAACTTTCTTCTTCTCAGACTCTTTGCTACACCGGTGACGATTAGTGTTGTCGCCATGAGGAACAGTATCAGGCTTGTGGCTGCAAATTCTGGAATAGCCTCTGTACTACTCACCGTTACGACATGGGGGCCGGAAGTGAAGTTGAACCACACGTATGTTTTCGTAGTGTCGCTAGTAGTCATTACATTCGGTGAAGCCAAGTTAGAGCCGTCTATCGTGACAGTCCATATGTCCCACATGAGATTCTTTGGAATTGTGACGTTGCAGAAACCGTCGAGGCCTGTTGCGTTGAAGGTTATCGACGCGCCGTCGTTAGTGTAGTTTTGGAAGCCAAGGTTTGGTGGTGCAGTTATTATCGAGTCGCTGGCAATTGACACTGAATAATTTACTCCTTGGAAAGTGACTGTTTCAGAAGTTGTCGTTGTAGTCAGTATCTTGTAGGTAGCATTCTCCAGTTCATGAGGAACAACGTTTGCATTCGCGTCAGCGAGGTCCGTGAAGTCAAGCGCTAAAGGACAAGTGGCGAAAGGCTGAGGCTGTAAGTCAACCTTGAACGTAATCCCAACCACTGTTCCGTTGCCCCACCATGGACCACTAGTCGATGCAGCGGCTACTCTGTAGTGCGTGGCGTTCGTGTATGGTGGCGCGTTAATTGCGTGGTCTGCGCTATCATAAAATCCAGGTGATAGGCCGTACAGTATACCCGGCCCCGTGAGCACTCCATCGGTAAGTCCGATTTTGTTAACGAAGGAGACCGGCTCGATCAAAGTATTGTTCCATGTCAAGTGAATCTCAATGCCTCCAACTCCTGCTGGAACTTTAGCGGTTGTGGCATTGTAGAGTTTGACAGTCACCGTGAAGGTCTGGCCTACGGCTGGTGAAGGACCCATTATTGTTTCTGAAGGTTCAACGCTGTAGTATGGTCCGGGATGCCCCAGAGCTGAAGCCATTTTCACTGTCGAGGCTGAAGCGAATACCGCTAGAGTAAGGATTGAAGTCAACAGCACGATATTATAGATTCTCTTCATTTTTTCACCATTCGCAATGTATTGCCTCAAGTATATCTCAGAGATCCCAATATAAATTTTGCCCTTGAGCGTGCTCTGTCTCTAAATCGTTATTCTTGCGACTATGTTTAGGTTGTACGCGATTACTTTGGTCATGAGCTCTTTTTGTTGAAAGTCTCTTCGAATGCTTGAGAGTTGGTATCCGAACTTTCTCTTGATAGCAGAAAAAGCAGTTTCAGCCGAAGATCTGAAGTGGTAAATCTTGTTCCAATCATCAGGCTTCTCCGCATACTCAAGAAGCATGTTCTTCCATGCTTTGGAACCTTGGCTCCTCACAATAACGATGTTCCTTTTGCGTGCGCTATGGTTCAACCTTCTTAAGTAATCTTCAGGAACAAACTTCATGGCTCTCCATATGGTGTTGTGGTCAGGCACCTTGAGATGGAACTGTCCGAGGGTTTCTTTGTTGTCGTCCAGGTAGACTTCAGCGTTTCTGTAGCCTCGTTTCAGCCAGGCGCGCGCGAGCGAAAATAGGACTACACGCTTTTTGCTCGTTCTAATACAGCGCGCGTTGTTTTCATTTGTTGTAAAGGTGGCAGGCTACGTTGTGTTCTCCGCCTACGTCTAATAGTTCAGGCTCTTTTGTTCTGCATATGTCGCCGATGTAGGAGGGGCATCTTGTGTGGAACCTGCATCCTGATGGTGGGTTTATAGGGCTTGGGATTTCGCCTTTTATGACAGCTTCGCTTCTTTTCGCAGCAGGGTCCGGCACTGGAACTGCGGTTATTAGGGCTCTTGTGTACGGATGGAGTGGCTCGTAGACTATCTTTTCTGCGTCTGACATTTCCATGATTTTTCCAAGGTACATTATGCCTATGCGGTCGCATATGTGTCGAGCCAGAGCAAGGTCATGGGTTATGTACAGAAATGAAACGTTGTGTTTCTGGATTAGGTCGAACATTAGGTTGAGTACTTCGGCCCTTATTGAGACGTCAAGCATGGAAACAGGCTCATCGGCCACTATGAAATCAGGGTCAAGGATTAGGGAACGGGCGACCGCGACCCTTTGTCTCTGTCCGCCGCTCAACTCGTGAGGATACCTGAAAAGAAACTGTTCCGGAGGA
Organism: Bathyarchaeia archaeon; assembly: GCA_041479575.1. Taxonomy (GTDB): domain Archaea; phylum Thermoproteota; class Bathyarchaeia; order Bathyarchaeales; family Bathycorpusculaceae; genus DASPPK01. Next base: position 11,456 of record JBGOYH010000023.1, on the reverse strand, counting down.
GTTATTTTCACTTCCTCGAGCCTTTCAAGGACCCTTTCTTCTATTTCCTTTTCATCGTTAAGAACCTTATGTATCTTCAGAGGTTCAGAGATTATGTCATAAACTGTGAACCTTGGGTTTAATGATTCATACGGGTCTTGAAAGATCATTTGCATTCGTCTTCTCAAAGCTTTGCTGTCCCTCTGCTCAGTCTCAAAAATGTTTTTCCCCTCAAAGTATACTTTACCACCGGTCGACTGTATCAAACGGAGAATCAGCCTGCCCGTTGTTGTCTTGCCACTTCCAGATTCCCCTGCCAAACCGAAAATCTCTTTTCTCCTGATGTCAAAGCTGATGTCGTCCACAGCTTTGACATTAACCTCTTTCTTTGATGCTAGACTTCTGAAGAAGCCGAGGCTTACTGGAAAGTACTTCTTAAGATTCTCAACCTTCATCAGCTCATCCATTCTGCAAGCACCTCAACCTTTCCTGTTTGGATAGAGATAACAAGCTGCAAAGTGTCCCTTTGATGCCTCAGTAAGGGCTGGCCGTGTTCTTGTGCAGATTTCCATTGCATACTTACATCTTGGATTAAACCTGCATCCACGCGGAGGATCTGTCAGATCAGGGGGTGAGCCTGGTATGGATATCAGTCGTGTTTTCTGCGCTCTTATTGATGGAAACGCGGATAGGAGCCCCTGAGTGTAGGGGTGAAACGGCTCCTTGAATATTGCGTTTATATCACCACACTCAACCACACTTCCAGCATACACTATCGCTGCGTCGTCGCATGTTTCGGTAACTATAGATAAGTCGTGGGAGATTACGATCATTGCCAGATTTAGCTTTTCCTTCAGCTCCCTCAGAAGCCTGAGAATCTGGGCAGCGATAATAACGTCTAAGGCTGTGCTTGGCTCGTCGCTTATTAGCATTTTGGGATTGCATGCTAGAGCCATTGCTATACACGCCCTTTGTTTCATTCCTCCGCTGAATTCATGAGGATAGTTGCTTGCCCTTGAAGGGTCAACTCCTACGAGTTCGAAGAGCTTGCCGATTCTTTCTTTTGCTTCTGCCTTAGTTGCTTTCGGCTCGTGAATCCTTATCGCTTCGACTATCTGATCCTCAATCCTGATGACTGGGTTGAGCGCGTTCATGGCCCCCTGGAATATGAGTGACATGCCTTTCCAGCGGACGTTTTTTCTAAGCGAATCTTCATTCATCGGGACAAGGTCCTTTCCGTCGAAGACAATTTTCCCTCTGAAGATCCTCGCGTTTCTCGGTAGGATCTTCATTAATGTTATTGCGAGGCTTGTTTTTCCGCATCCAGACTCGCCAACGATTCCTAGGGCGCGTCCGCGGTCAATTTTGAAGTTCAGACCGTCGACGGCTCTTACCCATCCTGCTGAGATGCGATAGTACATGCTCAGATCTTCAACGTCCAGCAATGCCATGGAAGGTCGCGTGATACTGTTCGGACTTTAATATTTAAGCTTTCGTCATCTGCCTCGAAAAACCTTATAAGGTTAACAGATTTGTGTTCTTTGAAGTACTATGTGGTCTAGATATCCTGGAAAGAGTGTTAGATTAAACGACCTTTCAGACGAAGTACTTCATTTCTTTGAAGCGAGAAGCTTCAAAGTTTCCATCGAGAAGAAGCCTCCTCGTGTCCTTGTTTCTGCTAGTCCGGCGGAAGGCTTGGCAGCTATCAGGATTGCAGATGCTACTTTGACGAGCGGCACTGATGGGTCTCTCACTGTGACTTTCGAAGGTTTCGAGGGTTCATTCCTTAGCAAGAATTCTCTCCTGCCTTTGTTTGGCGGCGGTTTTTTGACTTTGAAGAGCCTGAAGGTCTCAGAGATTTTGGAGCGTTTAGAAAGGGATTTCTGGGATATGGTTGATAAGTTCATGGCTTCGCAGTAGTTTATCTTTCCCGAAGCCTCGGGTTGAGTATTTCGTCGAGTGCATATCCTATTAGTATGAAAGAGAGCGACAGCAAGGCGATGCATAGTCCAGGCGGAATTACCCAATACCAAGTGGTGAAGGCCCCTGTGGCTATCTTGCCTGATTGTTCATACTGATACAGTATTCTTCCCCAAGACATGACGTCCTGCGGTCCTAATCCGAGCCAGCTTAGGGCAGCTTCTGTAACGATTGCGCCAGGAACCGCCATTGCAAGCGTGATGTAGACTAATGGAAACACGTTCGGAACGAGGTGTCTGCGGATTATGTAGAATCGACCTCCGCCAGCCGATTTTACAGCTTCGATGAATGCGCGTTCCTTGAGGCTTAGGATGGCTGAGCGGACGGTTCTGGCAAAACCCATCCATCCTAGGAAGCCAACGACAATTACTATGTTGAACAGTGATTGGCCTAGAACGAATATCAGGACTATTGTCAGTGGCAACCCTGGAATAACCAGCAGCAAATCAGTCGCCCTCATCAGAACTTCATCTGTAGCGCCACCGATGTAGCCAGCTACTAGCCCAACGATAAGCCCTACTGAAACTGAGACCACCGCTGAAACTATTCCAATCACGAATGATACTCGCGTCCCGGTGACGAGTTGTGTGAAGAGGTCTCTTGCTACGTTGTCTGTACCAAGCACACCGAATGAGTTACCGAAGAGAACAAGATTCACGTTACCTAGGTAGACTTCCGGGTTCCCAGAGGCTGTTGCGTTGCCCGAAAATTGAACCGTCATTTCAAAGGTGTATTGTCCAAGGCTTGTAAATATCACGCTACACGGATCCGTACCGTATCGGCGTATAAGAGCGGCACTAACCGAGGAGGTTGCGTGGTAGGGCACCGGATTCCAGCCGGTATGGGCTACGCTAAGGCGTAGTGGCTCAGCCGCGGGATAACTTTTTTCGTGTCCATAGAGGTAGTGAGAGAAGCCCACAAAGATTGTTAAGTTGCCTAGTTGACCAGTTTCGTCTTGCATCTTGACGCTGTAGCTCCATTCGGCCGCGTACATTTCTGGCGGGATGATGTAGGGATAATAAAACGGGATTGAGATTGTAGCGTTTCCTTCTTCCGTGAAATTCACCTGTATACAGCCCTTGGTATCATAGCCATTTTCAGAGTTGTAGCTGACGTTGATTCCACTGCTCGTAGTCACATTTTTCCATAAGCTCAACTCGCTCGGATCAGAAAACCTCGCGTTCTGAGTTAAGTAGACGTTGTTTGTGTAGCTTGGGTCGCCTGTGAAATCCCTGTACCATCCTGGAAAGGCTGACACTTTTGCCACAGGCATTTTCCCGGCTGGAACAGAACCAGGCGAAACAGGGTCGTTTGTTGCGAAAAGGGGACCAAAGATGGCTAAGAATGTAAAGAAGGCCAGGATTATTAGACCCACAGTTGCCTTCTTATTTCTAAATATCTTCTTCATCATGTTTTGGAAGTTTTTCAGTTGCAGAATCACTTTCTTCCATCGCAAGGCCATGTTTTCACCCATACCTGACGCGTGGATCAAACAGTCCGTAGGCCACGTCCGCTACAAAGTTCGCTATGATGACACACAACGCTATTATGTAAAAAATGGCTTGCAGAACTGGAACTTCGCGCATATTTATAGAATAGTATATCAGTGTGCCTAGGCCGTTGTATAAGAAGACGTTCTCTGTTATTATCGCGCCTGAAAGCATAAAACCGAATTGTAAGGCTACGTTGGTAATTATTGGAAGGGAGGCGTTCTTTAAAACATGCCTGAAAAGCACGGTCCTCTCCTTCACACCTTTTGCTCTCGCGGTGAGTACATAGTCTTCGGTCATTGTTTCGAGAACGCATGCCCTTGTTAGCAGTAGAAAGCCTCCGTAAGTGAAGAGGAAAAGAACAGCCCCGGGAAGGACAAGATATTGCAGTCTATCAATCCAGAAGGGAATGAAGCCGTGTATAGGTGGAAGCGTTTGGGTTCCCTGAACCGGCAACCAGTGTAGTCCGAAACCGAAGATACCTTGCGCCACCAACGCCATCCAAAAAGTGGGAAGGGAGAATGTCGCAAGGGATGTTAATACTGCGGCGCTGTCAAAGATTTTCCCCCTTTCATGAGCCGCAACCGCACCCAGTAAGATACCTACTATGACCGCAAGGATATCCGCTGCGCCTATCAGCAGTATAGTGTTCATGAAACGAGACATTATTAAATCAACTACTTTCTGCGAACCCATCTGCATATCAGCTTGACCGAAGTCAAACGTTAACATAGCTTTAAGGTAAATGGGGTACGAAACATACCAAGGCTTGCCAAGCCCGAAGGCGTTAACGAGTTTGTCTATCTCCTCCTTTGTTATGTACGGCCTGTGTATATAGGCCTCAAGAGGGCTTCCAGGCATAGCCTCAAAGATAAAAAAGTTAAGCGTCATCACGCCGAATACTAAGATGAGCGAATAAATTGTTCGCTTAATCAGATATCCTCTTAGGCCCATTTTACCACGAATCTACCGTCGTCGATAATGTATTTAAGCTTTAGCCTAAGCACAAAGCGTAAGCACTTGAGTCTTGCACAGAACAAAAAAATGGGGAGTTTAAGTTCTCTTCTAGTGTTCTTCTGAGCGCTTATGGGTTAGTGCCCCAGACCCTGCCGTAGTTGATGGCCAGCGTTACTAGGTCGGATAGTCCGACTACGCCTGCCGGTGCCGCCAAGTCGGCTGCTGGGTTCCAGGAGCGTGTAGGTGCATTGATTGGTACTACGCCCGGAGGTGTTCCGCGGAATGTGTATGCATTAGCTAGCATTACGAGGTCTGTTAGGCCTACCTTGTAATATCCGCTCATTGGATGTGGACCAGCCAAATTGTTCCAAGTGTACTTCCAGGATATTTCGCCCGACGCGAGCGTCCACCACCAGTTCGGATAAGCGTCGACGGTTATTCCTCCGCCTGCGCTGGTGACCAATGCTGCACTTGAACTGCCTACGCGGTACTTCCACATGCCCGTGCCAATCCAGGAGTACTGTCCACCGTCTACGCTCTGCAGATTCGTGTATGTGAAGCCGTATATGTTCGATCGGAATTCGCTTTCAAGGGCGGCGCCGCCTGGCCATACGCCATGGAGGCCTGTTGTTGAAAGGCCTAGTTTCGCCGCTGTTATGTTGGTTGGTACTACGTTCTCGTATAGGTGCTTGGGTATGATCTCAGCAAAAGGCGTGTACACGTTCAACCAGCTCGGTGTGCTGATTTGAACTGAGCAGACGGTATCGCTCCATTTCTGGAAGTAGGGTGCGCCCGTTGCGTCGACGCAGAACATCATACCGGTGTTGTACCAACTGTCGCCGTAGAGTGCGTTTGTGTATATCGTGAAGTTGAAGTCGTCCACTGTGAAGGGTACGCCGTCATGCCATGTTATGCCGTCTCTGAACCAGTATGTGATGTTTGAGTCGCCAAATAGTGGGTTGAGCGGGTCAGTCACGGTTTCTATCTTCCAGTCGTAGACCATCCATGGCAGGTCACCACCGAGTGGTGAGCCAACGTTCGGACCGCCTGGGAGCTGTGTATTGTATGGGTTTGACTGCAAGGGCCAGGTGAACATCGTGTCGATTATTTGACTGTCGAAAACCGTGCTGGCGAAGATCGGGTTTATCATGTCTGGCGGGTTGTATACGCCGACGTAGATTATGTTACTTTCGGGTGTATTCTCTGGTGGACCTGTGTATACAACGGTATTATTCTTCTTTGCGTTTATCTGCCACAAGTTCTGGGTTCCGCCGTATCCCTGCCAGGCGTAGCCCAGTACGTTGATCATGCCCACCATGCCACTCTTGTAGCAACAGTAGGTTGCTGGGCTGTAGACACTGGATATGTAGGCTTCCTGAATCAGTATGTCCTGGACTTGCATGAGAGCGTCATAGAATGACGTGACGTTCGGGGCTGTAAAGGCTGCGGTCGCCCAGTAGGTCATGTTTGCGTTGTCAATCAGGTAAGGATTGGGACCGTTGGGGTAAATGCCTGCAGGTGTACACTCAGAGTACCACCAATTCGGCGGTGAACCCATGCCATAGCCCAAGGTGGCGAAGTCATAGTCATAGTCAATCATCACGTGGGGTCTCAATATGCTGAGGGTGGCCGCATAGTTCTCTACATAGCGTATGCCCATCTTGGTCAGCTCTGCAACGAACATATCACCAATATCTTTACGCGCATCATTAGATCGGACCCAGCCGATTAGTATGTCGATAGGATCTCCAGCATCCGGGTTGACATAAGTATCCAACCCGTACAGTTGGCCGTTGGGATCGAGGCTCGGATATATGACACCTGTGTTTGGATTGCCTCCCACTAAGAGCCCGTCAGTGTAGTTTCCGATTAGGTTCTCTAGAGTACCGAAGTATGCGTGGTTGTACCAGCCGCCGTTCCAGAGGATCGTCAGAGCACGTACTGGGATTGCTTGATATTCCCATGGGTAGTTGGGATAACAAACGGCCGGGTTTATCCAGGCATCCATGAGCGGCCTCGGAATTTGGGTGTCGACTCTAGTAGCGAAACCCTGAAGATGGGGCCCCGCGATAACGCCGTCCTTGTCAACCAAGGACGCCATGGCCTGCCTGAAATCAGTGTAGTTAAAAGCATTTCTATGGCCGACGCCGGGGTGAGCAAGGCTAGTGAGGTTAGTGTTCCACATCAACTCGAAATCGCCCGATTCGAAGAGCGGTGCAACAGTAAAACCTAGGTTGGTAGACACTGAGTCATACTGATCTTTTGTCATAGGCCAAGCCATAACGTCAATGCCGCCCGCGCTATCGGGCAACTGCAAGGCCGTGAAGAGACTGGTTTCACTGTCAAAGATCCTGAATTGCATCGTGTTCATCACTGGGCCTTTGACTGCAAACACTTGAATAGGCGCCACTATCATCACAGCAAGTATAATGCAAGCTGCAACAACTAAGATTTTCATGTTCATTTCTTTCTTTTCTCCCTTTATTTTACTTTCAGCAGTAAAAGTATCCGCCTCTGCAAATATAAGTCTTGCTGAAACATTGTTCTATAAGCTGATCTGCTGCTTATCGCTGTTCTAACGAGAAGCTAAGGGATCGGAGGTGGTTCTTCAAGTCCCTTTCCCCTTCTTCTCACGTGCACAATTGTTGCAACTGCAACGATGAATATTAAGACACCCAAGCTAGCGCATAGCACGACGATACCCCATCCCTGGCCAGCGCGTGGTTGAACTACCACGTCTAAAACAGGGCTGTGGATAGTTTTTCCCGCTAAGGTAAAGGTGACTTCGAATGAGAAGACACCGCTCTCGCTTGGTGTCCACTGACGCGAAAAATAGCCCGAGCTGTTCGTCGGAACCGTTCCCAAGTCACTCCAGTTGCCACCCTGCTTGGCGTACATAAGGTTAACGCTGGTAACGTTCGCCACGGAAGAACCAGAAACCTTTCCGCTCAGCGTCATGGTTTCACCAACATGAATCAGGGCCGGACTTGCCGTCAGCGAAACCGGTGAACCATAAAAGCCATCCACGAGATTCGGGGTAATCTCCGTGAACTGGAGATTAAGGAAATACGTTCCTGGGTAAGTTCCTGAAGCGGAGAAAGGAATCAGATGAAGGTGCGCAGAGCCTTCTGAAAGAACCGTGAAAGTGACGTTCAACAGAACACCGCTACCGCTGGCTGTTGCGCCAGTGGTTATGGCGGACGAGTAGTAAACCTCAGCTACAGTTTCACTTATCGGTAGAGAGTATTGTTGGGCAACTATGGTTTGTCCAATAGACGGCATGAATGGTCCTTCCACGACGTTCGTGGCGTTCAGCACCGTGAGATCATAGGTGAACTGTACCTGAGCACCCACAACTCCGACGGCGTCATCAACCCACACGTAGATCGTGAAATTGTCGTTGACGTCAAGACTTTCGGTCTGCGCTGGGTCGATTCTCACAACGGGTGTGTTGGTTTCGTTCTGAGCTTGAACGCGGAAACTCTGCGACTGGACGAATAAGCCAAATACTAACAGGACTAGCAAGAAGGCGTATGCATTTCTACTCATTCTCTGGCTTCCCCAGTATTTTCAAGGCTAACCTTTACATGGAGAATGTAAATATAAGCTTTTGTGCCAACGCGCAATGTTTTCAACTTAGTCTTTTCAAATCCAAAAAATGAATGTTCCCAACATGAAGTGTTGCTAGAAAAAATAGAAGATAGTTCCAGAAACCTTTAAATTAGCTTCATCGCTTAACTACTAAACGCTGAAATATAAGAAGGGAGAAGGAAAAATGAAACCGAATAAAGTATTAGCTTTGATTTTAGCTCTTGCAATGCTCATTGCACCTATGCTCATCATGAAGCCGGTACGTGCAGTACCAAATCCTTATTACGAAGTACGGCCGGTAGCAGTTTCACCGCTGACGGATATCAACGCAAGTCTTAACGGCTTGGAAACGCCAGCAACACCGTCACCTGTAGGTCAAAACTTCATCGTTGAGATACACCTATTGAACGGAATGGACGTTCTAGGTGTTGAAGTCAAATTTGACTTCTCAAACATTGCCACATACGCCACGGTCATAACGTTCCAAGACTTTGCTGGCCTGACGGGCGGAGTGCTTAACGCACCAATCCTGAGCACAAAGGATGGCTTCTACACCGCTACCGAAGATAAGGTCAACTCTACAACCACACCGTTCAACTCTACAGTAGGTATCCCAGCAAAGTATTGGTTTGCAGGTGCCTCAACGGGTGGGCCATGGACAGGCGCTGACGGTCTTGTAGTGAAAATCACGTTCCAGATCATAAAGCAGCCTCAGAGCCTAAGTGGAGAACCAGACTACTATGACATATTGGAAATCGTGTTCGCCGACTATGTCGGTACTGGCGGATTAGACGCGACTGTGCAAGGAACTTTGCACATTGACACTGCACCACCAGCGTATCCAGCAAGACCACACATATACATTGACCCTGCATCATACTTCGCCGCGAACTTAGGCGACGTATTCCCCGTTGACGTAATGATTACGGCTGACGCATTCTGGGATGTTGCTGCCTTCGACATAACGTTCACGTACGACCCAACCCTCATAAGTCTACAAAGCTGTGGTCCAGGAGACTTCCTCGGCGGAGACGTGTGGGGCTGGAATGACACGACTGTGCCCGGAACAGTCTGGGCAGTGTTCACGAAGCTGTCAAACCCGACACCCTCAGGTGGCACGGACTCGTTGCTGACTATGACGTTCGAAGTCATATACCAAAGCACAACTTACCCACCGCTTGGATGCGCTCTTGCACTCTCTCACACAGACTTGGTCTCATGGGCTCATCCAGAGAGAATATATGAACCATGGCTTGGCAGCATCACAGCCGTTGATCTTCCATTTGACAACCAACCGTCACCACCAGCAGTCGTGTATTCACACACTACGACAGACGGACACTACACGTCTCCGTTCCTGGCTCCAGGGCCAGCCATTGACCTCTACGACCAGTACCCGTTCCCATACGGTGGACAAGGTCCAAACGAACACAGTGACTCTTTCGCACCGCAGGCGTTGGTGTGTCTCCACGCCAAGGTTACCTATGGTGGAGACCGCGTGACCAACAAGCTCGTCGTATTCGAAATCCACAATGCAAACGGCGACAAGATCACACTCCTGCAGAACTACACAGACTGGTACGGAGTGGCCACGGCGTGCTTCAGAATCCCAATGACAGACATGACTCCAGGCGTTTGGGATCCAGCCATCTTCGGATGGTGGAATGTAATCGCTACTGTAGAACTTGACCAGGTAACCGTTAACGACACGATGGCGTTCCAAGTCGGTTGGCTCGTACAAGTCTTAAGCGTAACACCTGAGAATGCACCGTACCTCAAGTACACAGACGTAATGAACTTCACAGCCGTTGTGCAGACAATCCATGAACAACCACTGTGGGCATTAATATCAGTTGACTCGTACGACATTCAGGGCTACCCGATAGGCGAAAGCGCCTGGTGGGCGCTGATCAACGCAACACGCGTCGCTGGCAATCCTGGAACCACAACTGGCGGCATATACACGTATCCAAACATAATACAGGGCATTCCAACTTGGGCAAGAGTCGGCCTGGCGAGCGTTACAGGATACGCCCTCACTGACTGGCCAAGAACCGGTGGAACACCATACGGTCCGCAAGCTGTACCAACAAACTTCCAGATAAAATTGAGCTAGACGTAGAAAACGACCTTTAACCCCCCATCTTTTTTTAGTTAGTTCATCCCCAGAGGATAATATTTCATAACTAGCACGTGTTGAAACACACCGCGAACATGCATGCTTCTAAAAGAATATTCAGACAAATCACATATTTTTGCGAATATTCAGTGCATAACGTATGCGAAAACTTGCCTAGTCCAGAAGTGAAAGAAGAAAATATGAGAAGCAGCGAGAAAGAACACAAAGCGGAACTTCGAGAAGAAAATGTTTAGATGCTGGCAACAAGAGGCGGAAGAAACGATTCTGGGACCTGTAGCCTAAACAATACTGGAGCGATAACTGAACCGAGAGCAAGCGCGCTAAGAGGGATGGGTTGATATTTTCCTAGGCTTGAGGGTGTTGACAATTAGTAGAACAATATTCCAGAAGCTTTTAATCTTTCTTTAGGTAACATTTATGAAGGGAGAGAACGTGGAAAATGCATTTTCTGAAAAAGACAGTAAGCTTTGTGCCACTGTTCCTTTTACTCAATTTTCTTGTACTCTTCCGAATCACGCCAACTGAAGCGTCGACTAATGCAATCTTGTTCGTAAATCCTTCTTCCGTCACAGGCACTGGTCTCGGCCAAAACGTGTCCGTTCAAGTGAGAATATATCAGGCTTTCAGTTTTACAGGATACGCGTTTAAGCTAAGGTTCAACGCGTCGCTACTGCAGTGTGTGGGTGCATCACCCGGCAGCGTGTTCGCGTCGCCGTCAACGTACGCAATTGCAGTCGCTAACAACACTGCTGGAACGATCTATGTAACAAGCGATACTGGTGACGTCAACGGAAATGGAATTGTAAGTCTTCAAGACCTAGTCCTATTTGCAGGAGCCTATGGAGCCCCGCCCGGTGATCCTAGATGGAATCCTCAAGCTGACTTTAACGGCGATGGCACCGTTGGCCTAGTAGACTTGGTTTTGCTAGCATTAAACTACAATAGACTCAATAGCCCCAACCTAGCCGGCTCTGGCACGCTGCTCAGCGCTACGTTTAACGCAACCTTTGCAACTCCATACATGCAGCAGCCTGCCACTTGCCCCCTAGAAATTTTGAACATCACCGTTTATGGAACAGGGAATCCACCGCAGATCATCCCCAGCACATCGATGAATGGAACCTACTACTCACCAAATTTGCCACCAACGCAGGTCAGCCTGACTTTGACCACAAACAAAGGCAGTTACGCCTTCAATGAAAACATTACCGTCAGTGGTACTCTCACCGCAGACGGATACTCAGTACCAGACGGGTTGGTAGCCCTGGAGATAAAGAACCCTAACGGGATCGTGGTCGGACTCAGAACCCTTACAACTT
>JBGOYH010000022.1:0-18055 GCA_041479575.1 Bathyarchaeia archaeon | reverse complement strand
CTGGCGACACAAAAAGCTATGCAGTCGGTGATGAAGATGCATTTCTTTTGAAGGTCGACGTCGAAGGAGGAAACACTATTCCGGAGTTCGACTCGCAAGTGTTCTTTGCTGTTTTGGTCTTCACGACTGCGGCATATGCAGTTTTTGTCGGCTTCCGCGGAAAACGAAGTTGCCGGGTCAACTAGGCGGTCAGTCGTACTTTTTGAGCCTGATCATTTTTCTGTAGTTTTTGAGGTCTGAGGCTACTCGCTTGAGCATGTAGAGTTCTTCCATTGTTTTTCTGAAGTTTGCGAATTCTTCATGGATTCTTTCTACGGCGGTGTTTGTCTGTTCCATCGTTTGCGTCTCCGGGTTCTATTGTGATGGGCGTGGAGGGTTTCATCGTTTTTTGGCTGACCACTCGGCCATTTTCCGTCACTGAGGAGAAAGGAGAAGGCTTCGAGAACGGAAAAAAATCGCATTGGCTTTGTGGTTAACCTTCAACCTTGTCCCTCCGCACATCGTAAGACTTACGAGTCAAGTCTAATATAAAAACTTTGTTGAGTCACGAAACATACACAATTTAGTAAACGATGCTAACCCACGGCTAAAATGCCTTCCAAAACCTTCTTCTCAGGAACATCCAACTGCCTAGAAAGCCACGCCTTCAGCATCGCAGCCCCATTGGGAAGCGGGCCGCTGTAAGTGATGATCTGATTATCCTTGACCGCATCTACTTGGAACGTCTTCTCAGCCTCTCGATACATGAAAGACAGCGTCTGTGCCTGAGCAGCTATGGATTGGAAGTCTTCCCACACTTTGCAGCGAAGGATCACTGGAGGCCCACGGGTTTCTTTGACCTGCACCTCTTCGACCTTGGGTTTCGGCAACAATTCTGGTGAGATCGGCGGCGAAATTGTTGGCCGTTCATGTGAAGCTGAAAGGTATGTGATTAGATTCGTGATTTCGTTCTGTAACGTTGACAGGCGCTCTTCAACTTTTTCGACCTTTCCACTCAATTCGCCTGTATCACCCATCTTTTCAGTTACGTTGCCCAGCTCGTTGATGAGTCTGTCCAAGTCTTTCTCATGTTCCTTGAGGACATTGACAATAAAGTCTAAAGCTTCAAGCGCTTCGTCTTTCGATGGTATTTTCCTGGACATTGCTGTTTCTCCGCTGTTTCGTCACCCTAATACACGCAATGCTTTATAAATAAACTTAGCGAATCCCTAAAATGTATCGTTGTGAAGAGCTAACTATCCTTATTCCGAATCATGTACAACACATGTACTCTATGCGACTTTCCATGGGGAGGGTTAAAATATCAGTTTCTGAAATCCTTAAGGTGCTCACTGGAAGGCTTATCCATGCGTGGCATGTTGAATTTCTCGGAAAAAGAAGCTGTCCTTAAGTTTGTCTCAGAAAATAACGTGAGGATACTCAACCTTTGTCACATTCCAGAAGAAGGAAGACTGAAGACGCTTAGCTTTTCAACAGTTGATATGGACAGAGTTGCAGAGATTCTGGATTATGGTGAAAGAGTTGACGGTTCAAGCTTGTTTTCCTTCATTGAACCTGGAAAAAGCGACATATACATATCCCCGCGGATCAACAGGGCTTTCGCAAACCCGTTTTCGATATTGCCCACACTGAACATTTTGTGCGACTATTTGGATGAAAATGGGAAACCGTTGGACGTTGCTCCACAGAGCGTGTTGGCGCGAGCTGAGGAAAAACTGGAGCATTCGAGCGGCATCACATTGAAGGCGTTGGCTGAGCTTGAATTCTACATCATCGCCAAACGACAGATTGAACTCCTCTTTGCAGGCGTGTCGGACAAGAACTATCATGAATCTTCTCCCTTCGCAAAGTTCGAAGACATTCGAAACGAAGTCCTTGCCACTTTAGGCGTAATTGGCATACCGACAAAGTATGGACACAGCGAAGTCGGCCGAATAATAAGCACTGACGGAACAATTATGGAGCAACATGAAATTGAGTTCACGCCGCAAAATCTGGCAGACATGGCCGAGACTGTAGCAGTAGCCAAGTGGGTTGTCAGGAACGTTTGCATGAGGCACGGGGCTTCTGCTTCTTTCATTCCGAAGATTGACATTGACCATGCCGGAAATGGGATGCACATTCACCTCTGCGGGCTGAAGCATGGCCGAAACATCACGGCAAACACGGATGGAAACCTGAGCAACGAAGCACTACGCATGATCGGTGGAATACTAAGGTTTGCGCCAAGCCTCGCAGCCTTCGGAAACCCCACACCCGTCTCATACTTCCGTTTTATTGCACGCAAAGAATCACCGATGCACATTTGTTGGAGTGCAAGAAACCGTCTGGCCTTGATTCGCATTCCTCTCTGGTGGAAGTTCAAGAGACAAACCGGCAAGTCTGACAGCTGTCGAGAAACCTTTGAATACAGGGCTCCAGATGCGTTTGCGAACCCACACTTGCTTCTAGCAGGACTGGCTTTAGCCGCGAACTATGGATTGGAGAATTCAGCGGAATCTTTGAAAATGGTTGAAGATTTACATGCAGAGTCAGTGCAGGATGAACGGAAGAGGTTCAAGGTCCTGCCTCGATCGTGCAATGAAGCAGCTGCGAACCTCGTAAGGGACAGGAAATTCTACCAGACAGAAGGAGTGTTTCCACAAAAACTTTTAGACGGGATTATCCAGAGACTAAATGGCTACGATGATAGGAATCTATGGAAAGAGCTTTCAGAAAAGCCTGAAGAACTGCAGAAAATGCTTGTGCAATACCTACACTATGGATAACTGAGCTCGGGGCATTGTTCAATAAACGCGCGCATTAGTAGAAACAGCGATTTTTGATGGACTTTTGTTACAGAATTGTGTTACAATAGTGTTAAGGTCATTTCTTGGGCCGCTTTGCCTATGCTTGCGCTGTCCATGCGCGCGCGAGCTTCGTTGGCATGAAAGTTATTTAAGTGAAAAACACATCAGTCGTTATCGTGGCATGACGTTATGGTTTTGAATAATCAGACTCAAGCAATTGTTGGTCACGTTGGAATCGAGGTTTCCAATTTGAGCAATTCGAAGAAGTTTTATAAGGCTTTGTTAGGAGGGCTTGGCTTCAAGATTATAATGGACACTGAAGATGGAGTAGGATTCTCTAACCAGAATTTTCAGATCTGGGTGGGTGAGTTGCGGGAACCACGGGTTAAGCGTAAGGTTCCAACTGGAGAAGAGTTCGTCGTGGCGGATCATTTGGCGATCCTTGTTCGAGACAAAGGAACTGTTGATGCTATTGAGAGAAAAATGAAGAAGAACGGATTTGAAGCCCTATTCCCATGTGAAGAGCATCCCCAGTTTGAGCCAGGATATTATGCTGTGTCATTCTGTGACCTGGATAACTATGTGATTGAAATCTACACTAGACCAAAACCAAAGCGATTCTAGCCAGTCCCAGCCGATTGGCGATGAACCAGCCACTTTCGCGCGCAAAAGCACTTGTTACACTTTGCCATTCTTTCAACATTGCCAAAAAGTCTTCCAAATTCTAAAATTGTTAAAGAAGGGTCGTCAAAAAGGATTCCTTGTGACGGTTTGTCACCATCACACTTCTACTTGATGAAGGTCGCCGAACTGGCTAGCGCGCGATGATCTCACCCTATAGAATAGCGCGCCTTGGCGATATCTCCAAGAATTTGACAAAAACCAGATATCAACTCGTACTCATCGTGGCGCGCGCCAGCTCGTTGCTAAATCGATTTCTTTGTGTTAATTTCTCTTTATCTTGCGAGCATAGTGATGGATCTGGCTTTTTCCGGCCTGTTCAGCCTTAACGCTGTTAATGCATTCAGAAGCATGGCGATTATACAGAGCAGAGCATGTATGGTTATACGTTCGAGGCCTCTGGCCCTGTGCCTTTCAAGACAGAGCTGTTCCTTCAGCCTTGAATTCACCCGCTCAATGGCTCCCCTCTGAGCGTAAATCTGGCGTTCGCCTGCAGGACCATGAGTCCTGAAGTACTTGCCCACACGCAGCAGTGTCTTCTTTTCTTTGCTCTGGTTCGCCGGGTAAGGAATGACGGCCTTTACGCCGTGAGTTGAAAGCTGTTCTCTCAGTTTTCTGCTGGAGAATTGCGAATCCGCAACGAGTGTTTTTGTACGCTGCTCTGTGGTTTTCAACGCCTTGCGAAAGAGGGCTGATGCGTGTTTCTTCTCGTTCTCGTTGGCCGACGCAGCGATAACTGCCAGAGGCAGCTCCGACTTCGCGTCTGCTGCAACGTGCAGTTTGTAGCCGAGCTCGTAGGTTTTGCCGTTCCTGCCCACCCTGGCTTCAGGGTCTGACTTTCCACGACTGTTCTCGTGCGGGTCTCTTCTGCTGTAAGCCTTGACGAAGGTGGCGTCCAGCACCACGGTTTCACCGCTAATAACGCCTCTCTTCAAAAGTTCCTTGAGCAGCCTGTTCATGATTCTTTGAAGCCTTCGTGTTCCGACGCGTTTCTTGAACCGCGACAGCTGCGATGGATGATAAGGATTCTGTTCCGCTTCGATGTCGCAGAGCTCCCTCAAGTTATCGTCTTTCCATAACCGTCTACAAAGTTCTCTCTCGCTGGGAATCTGCTGAAGCCTCTTCACCATCAACGCTTTGAAGATGCCAATCGGTTTCCTAGGCGGCCTACCCGGCCCATCTTCTTTATGGTAAGCTTCCTTGACAACCTTCTCTATATCATCTAAGCCTAGTTTAGATAGGATGGCGCATGAGAATTCGGGTTTCTCCATCCTTCACCCTGAATATTCAAGTCGAAACAAGCTTAAACAGCAACATGTCAACTTTCCTAATTTTGCAACAAGCTGGCGCGCGGTTATTGTAAAAGAGGAAGCCACGGCAACCATATTCGAAGCGTTCCCAGAAATATCGGAAGAGCGACTGAGGCTGTGAGTTTTAGTAAGATACCCACATCGAATGGATAAACTCGCATCTGAGATATTTGATTGTAGTGGCTTTGAGCGACAAGCATTTGAATCCCTGATTCGATTTCAGAGTTTTGCTTGCAGACCTCCAAGAATTCGTTACATTGCTTTGCGGTCTTCTTTAGAAGGCTTTCTCTTCCTTTTACTGCTGCTCTATTCAATGCCACCAACGGAACTAGAAAAGAAAGCAGGACCGTAAACGAAAAAAAAGTCGAACCAAAAATCGCACCGGAAAAGGTCTGATTTAAAGTATCTTGACGAGTCGCTACATCATACACCATTGGAATCATCAAAGCCCCCGTCGAATACATAAGCGTGGCTTTGATCGCAAAGTTTGCCAGAACGCCCATCCCTCCGAAACCGTCGGGACTGTAAGGATCAAGAGACAACTCGTATTTTCTCACTTTCCATATCATCAGCACTAACTGAAATGTTCCCCATATCCCTATGCTTCCTAGCAAGGCTAGAACTATCCAAGATACCAGGTAGAAGATTGTGTATAGTGAAATTGAAGACGTCAACACACCTTGTGGAGCTAGGACTAGAATCGAAACGCCCACAGCAGCAGGTATTCCGATTATCAAATATCTGAAGCTTTCGAAACTTTTCTCATAAGTCTGAAGTTCTTTAATCTCACATTTTTCCAGAAGCTCTGTCAGCTGAGGCCACAGCTCATTGGCAATCTTGCCCGCATTGTATATCAGAAACGGTCCAATGAATAGCCAAGATAAGCAAGAGAGATATCCGAAGGAAAGCGGGATTTTTTGATAGAAGGAAAAAACAAACGCAGGCAAGTTGAATGAAGCCCCGAATATCAAGGAAGAATAAATAGGTCCCAATCTACGTTGTTGAAGGAAGAGAATGTATCGCGTTATTAGAAATTCTCTATGAACGACTGCCTTCATTTTCTTCACCCTATTTCAACTATGATAGTTTCTGGATTTTTCGTTTGACCATGTGGAGAAGAAGCTTAGGTAAGAGCTTTTTCTGCAATACACTGTAAGTAGTATTCCCACATGCCAGGTCCGCCCAAGATCCACTCGAACTCTGTTGGAGCGCATTGAAAAACGTGTCAAAATGATTGTGAATTCTGTAGGCTATCTTAAGAGCAACTCTCAGGTCTTTACCAAAGTCATCTTCACAAGCCTTTGCATACTGCTTAGTCAGGAAATTTGCCTCAAAGCTGCTCTTTTCTATTGCTTCAATACAAGCCTTTGCTGCAAATTGCCCGCTTCTCATTGCATAATAGATACCCTCACCTGTAAACGGATCGATGAATCCAGCGGCATCACCCGTGAGCATTACACGATCAGAAACAGTTTTTCTTCTAAAACCTCCTGCAGGTGCCAGATGAGCATGAAAACTAGAAATGTGTAAATCAAGCTTCTTCAAATCTGACAGGGTCTTGCAGAAGTTTGCCAATAGTTCCAATGGCCTGTGCAAGTATTGGATAGCCCCTCCGATTCCTAGCGAGACTGATGCTTTCTTGGGAAAAAACCATCCATATCCTAATGGAATGTCAGTAAAGTATAGCTCAAATATTTCTGGGTCGAATTGCTTCATTTCTTCCTTATCTAAAGGCATTGAAGTCTCTAGACAAAGACCTACTTCACTGGCTGCCCATTTTTGCCGTATTCCTGTCTTCTGGGCAACAATACTATTTGCGCCGTCCGCCCCTACAATCAAACTCGTTCTGAACAATCTATTCTTCTTAAGCTTGCAGAATATTCCATCCTTTTCCATTGAAATATCGATTAGAGGGTTGGATTGAACTAGCTCAGAGCCAGAATCTACAGCCAGTCCAACCAAGAAAGCATCAAACTTATCACGGCTTGTTGAAATTCCGATAGGGATTGTGGCTCTCAACTCGACTGAATCTAACGATTTCGAGAAAAAGCGAAATCCCATGACGTTCTGCTCAATCAGTGAGTCTGGAATCGATTCTTTAATTAGTCTCAAGGCTTTAACAGAAATGCCCCCTCCACATGGTTTGATTCGGGGAATGCTTTGCTTTTCGACAAGAACTGTTTTGAGTCCTTGCTCTGCGCAGAGCTTCGCTGCTATTGTTCCAGCGGGGCCAGCACCAATTACTGCGACGTCGTATCTATCGACCATTTGACGATCACTTCCACCGAGATTTGCAGCCTATTATCCATATTGAATGTAGCGCGCGCTAAACTCAAACGGTAATCTTAAGAGTAATCGCAATTAAATAAATCATCGGCTGACTGCTTGATTCTCTTCAAAAATAAAGCCGATACGATGGAGGGGGTTCTGAAAGAGGCAAAACACGCAACTGACGCAAGACCTCACTACGCGAAACCGGGTGACATAATTCTCATTGCTCAGACCAAAAATACTCTTTTGCCGAATCAGAAACCGATAAGATAGATAATGAACTTCGTCTCTTGCGACGAAGACCTTAGGAAGGAAAGCGATAGAATCTGGGGCCGACATTGGCGGTACTTAATAACTGGAGAAAACGTACGGTCAGTCGAGCCTTTTGACATAGATGAAATTAAAGAGTCGTCAAAGGATTATGCAGCCGCGCAAACTCATTGCAAAGTTGACCCTCAAGACGAAGAAATCATACTCGACTGGATTTCTGAATCCGTGGACTACAAACCAAAAATCAAGGAACCCACGTCGCTAGAATTCAAAAGAACCAGAGTCTTGAAACCTAACGAAATCATAAAGGAAATGGACGAGAAATACTCGAACAGACCTGCGTTCAGACGGAACATCACGAGACTAATCAAAAGACCTTCAGCTCTGTCCAACGCGATCAAAGAGAAATACGGTTACAAATGCTCGATCTGCGGATACCCTGGCTTTGATAAGAAAGGAGGCGGCAAGTACGCCGAAGTGCATCATATGATTGAACTGAACAAAGATGCCCCGAAAACGCTTCAGAGTTGGAATCTCTTGGTTGTCTGCCCCTTGTGTCACAAGAAACTTCACTATGCTGATGTTAAGACTCGATTTCTTAACCCAGGATGGAAAATCTCCATCGAAGGAAAACAAATCACCATATAGCGCAACGTCACTGTTGAAACCACGCGTGTCACGCGCAAGTCTTTTAAGCAGCACACGTTAGTCTTCCATCAGGTTGGTCTTTCAATGTCCCGTTCCACGAGTGACATGGCCCTCTTTCTAGGAGCTGGGGCATCATGTTCCTTTGGATATCCAACGACAGCTCAATTTCTAGAAAGATTGAAGAAAAATGCGTCAGGTCCAGAGCAACAGTTACTTCGATTGTATTCACAGAATTCGAAAATCAAAGACATAGAGCATATTCTGACAGCTATTGATGCTATTGTGGGAGCAGACTCAAATCCGTTTGCCCATGCTGCGTTCTCAGGGATACACGTAGGCTTGTCAAAGTCTCCAGATTCTTCTGGAAATAAAGAACCAGGAAAAGCACGCGCCAACGAGCCAAAATGGACTCAATTCATCGACCTTAACCGCAAACTGAAAAGCGCGATTGTTGAAGAGCTCTACAGGGAGTATGCTTTCAGACCAGAAACCCACACAGAAAGCGTGCGTGCATATCAAAACTTGCTATTAGAATTTGAGAAGTTTAGTGGTCAGACTCAGTTTGAAGTTTTCACTATCAATTATGACAGAGTGGTCGAAGAATACTGCAGTTCCCAAAGCCAAGTATTGGTCGATGGTTTTCAGCTCGATCGAAGGACTGGAATAAGGTTCTGGAAACCAGAAGTTTTCGACGAAGAACCGGAAAAAGAATCCGAACCTTTCCAATTTCTCCTCAAATTGTATAAATTGCATGGTTCACTCGATTGGCGAATATCTTATGATGGGAGGATCGAAAGTGTCAAAGCCGAGGAGAAATGTGGGCACCCAGGGCGCTATAAGGATAACATCTTGATTTACCCAACACAACAATGTCTGGCAGGGACTCGACCTTTTGATGCATTGCTCAAAAGATTTGCAGACTCTTTGAAGAGAATTCGAACCCTCGTAGTAATTGGATACTCTTTCCGAGACTCTCCGATTAACGACGAATTTCTAGCTTTCCTCAACAGAGACCCTCGAAATTGGCTAATAGTAATCTCTCCGAAAGCTTCGTCAAATCTCGAAGACCATTTTCTCAATAGACAAGATTTGAGGAAAAAACACGCGCATATTTACGCTCTTAATAACAGTTTTCCAGACGATCTGATTTTTCAAATTCTCACAGACGTTTTTGCGAAAGTTAGACGTGAAAAAGGAAACACCTAATGTTTCTTTTTAGAACAGTAAAATCTGCGTTTGTTTCCACTTCGCCCACAGATCGTCAGAACTTAGGATGAAGTTCCAATATGCTAGGACGGTCCTTTTCTCATCTAGAACTTCCCAGAGATGCCGCCAACGCCTAACAAAACCCCGAGCGCGCTAGATTTGCAAGAAGCATTAAGTAGTGATGAAGTTCCAAGGCTTCCCTTCTTGATATTGCAGAACTTACAAGGAACCCTGCAAAAATACCTGAAGCAGTGATGAAGCCACCCAAGAATGACGAATCTATTTCGTTATTAGTCGGGACGCCAGCGATCCTGAGAAAAATAAGTGGAGAAACCACAAAAAGGGCATAGACTGAATAGAACGCAAATGTCCATCTTCCAACCATAGATGATGACTGCCTCCAACGATTAAGAGAAAATTCAATCTGCTATAACTCATTTGCTATGGCGGCCGCGATGGCAGAAAAAGCTTGAAATAACGCATTGCGCATTCATTCAACAGGTTAATTCGATGGCTAGGGCAAAACCGCGCATTGGGCCGAGCAAATACCCGCCGCTTCCCGAGAGCTCGCTGGAGTTTGCCAAGCCTGGCATGTTCACGCCAGAGGGGAGACTGCTCCAGGTGGAGTGGGCACGGAAGTGCCCATCAGGCGGCAACCTCGCTGTCGCGATGAAGACGACGGATGGGCTGCTCTTAGCCAAAGGGAAAGCTTCTATCAAGCCAGAATTGGGGAGCGAGATTCCTTCGGTCTGGCACGTAGCCCAGTCGCTGGCGTTCGTGGCCACTGGCAATCGGGGAGACATGTTCCATGTTTATGATGTGCTTACGAGCGAGGACATCCAGACATTCAGGGATGCAGCACGCAGGATTCGGGGCATCCTCCACGAGCACGCGGTGAGCACGGTCAAGCGACCGCTTGCTCTCTTCCTTCTCCTCGGAGGGTTTGACGACGGGGTCCAGAAGATTGCTGACATAGAAGTACTGGGATCTCAGGCCGAGTGGGACGCTTGGGCGATTGGCTACGGAGACGTGAAAGCACGGGACCTGTTGGTAAGGTGCTGGAAGCCGGGCCTAGATCGCAAATCGGGGTTGCGACTTATCAAGAAGATATATGGGTCATTGACCACGGAGACCTGCTTCCTGCCGAGGCCTAGCTCAAAACGACGCTCGCAATAGGCGCGCGCGCTATTTTCGATGTTGGCATATTTGGATCCAAATATCCATGGTACATTGAAACCTAGGAGGGGTAGGATCCTCAGTCTACCAGTTGAGACCTTCGCGCGCGCCGTTGTCAGAAATTGAGACGCGTGCTGAGCAGAATCTGCGAATAAGCTCTCATCAATCCTGGAATAATGTTCAACCGCAAAATGAAACCGTAAGCTCTTTATCTCTTACTGGATGTTCTCTTCAGAGAGAAAATCGTTGGGCGGGTAGATCAGCCTGGTATGATCGCCACGTTGGCATCGTGGAGGTCCCGGGTTCAAATCCCGGCCCGTCCACTGCACTTTGTTTCGGTGAGGAACTTCGGCTAAGAAATTCTGTGGCTCCCTGCTTTATAGAAAAAGAATGTGTTGTTAAGGAAATGGTGCGCACTAACTTGGCTGTGGCTGCGACGTTGGTTGCGGTTGAGGCTGTGGTTGGTTTTTTGGTTTTGTTGCTCTTTCGGCGATCGTGTAGATGAGCCATGCGATTATGCCGAATATGACTCCGTTGAACACTGCGTTCACTAATGTTCTAACGGGTATTGTATCGAAAACTTGGTACGTTGTGGTTGGAAAGTTGGACGCGTCGTAGATTTGTCCGCCCGGTGGTAGTTCCGAGTAAGCCAGCGTTACGAGCAGCAAGATTGCGAAAACTGCAAGAAATACTGAGACTCCTTTCATCTGTTTTTCCCTTCGTTTCAAATGCATGAGTTGCTTCACCTAAGAAGTGTTTTTGGAATAAAAGCGTTGTTCCTCAGCAACTGCGAAGAACAGACTCCACGCGCGAATGACGGTCAAAAAGCCAGTTTGAAAAACAATTGGCTCCCGTATTGTAGGGGCACACGCTCCTGCGAACGTTTTTCAGAAACACAAACAATGTCTGTAAAAGTCGGCAGTTAACGACAAGGTTAAGAGTAGAATATGATTGATTGTTTCATATGGAGGATGGTAGAAGGCAATTTTTGTTTTTCTCCTTTCCCCGCAAGAAACGATTCTACCATTCTCCCTCATGATTGAAGCGCAGATTTTTCGCGGGCATGTTTTCTAGCATTCTAATCCTAGGGCCCAGCTGTATTTCTTTCGCAGAGTCTTGGGATAAAGCTTTTCCAACGGAAAATCCACTTGCTTGGCCCATTTTACATAAGCCACTGGATCGATGTATGATTTGAGAGATGTGCCAAGATTGTATTCCTTTGCCTCCTCTGCAAGTTTCGTATCAAGCCTACTTTTTTCCAGTCTCTTCCTCAGCGTGTCTGTGCTTTTGCCTTGCTCTTCTTTGTCTTTCAGCTTCAACTCGAGTTCCTTCACTTGAGCCTGTTTCTTGGCAAGTCTCTCGTCATAGTTCGACGGAATCTTCCGCTTATGGTTAGCTATTATTGCGGCTTTCAGGTTAGCCGTCTTGGCACAATATTGTTTGGAATAGTCTGGGTCTTCTTTTTTCACATTACAGATTTCGAGGTGTTCCTTGACGGTGGTGGTGCATTTCCATGTTCTGAACACCTTGGCCGTCAAGCCTTCCATTTGTTTAGAGAGGAATCGCGATACTTTTCTGGAGTTTATTCCTTCGAAAAGATACTCTTTGCACGTTTTTGAGAAATCCTGCATGTTTTTGATAACAATCGTTGGGGCTTCGACTGATTTGGTCCATCTGACGCAATCTTTTCCGAGGAAGTCGAAATTCAACTTGTTTCCTTCAATCTTTATATGCTCGGGTCTAAGGGTTATGGCGCCTACGGTGTCAGCTTCTCCGGGATCCTTTTCATCGCCGACCCTCATGTTTACTTCAAGAATTAACCAGCTGACGGTTGCTATCTTTCGTGTGTTCAAGTCTTCAGGACTCAAGTTTTTCATGATGTGAGCTTTGACTCTGGGGATTTCCTTGCTCAGTTTTTCAGCTTTCTTGAACTTCTCTTCTTCCGCTTTTTGTTTCAGGAAAGCAGAATCGGAAAACCATACGTACTTTGTCTTGCCCGTCAACTTGTCTTCCCATTTGGCAAGATACATTTTGTCCGATTCCCAGATCCTGCCTTTCCAATTTCCCTCTGGCATTGGGCTGTCCAGGGAAAGATTGAGAATTATGTCCTCTTGTCTTGGTCCTTCTTTCCATTTCCCTCGTTTCGGGTGGTCTCCTCTCCCAGCGAAAATGCATGATGGTTCTGCAGTCCAGTTTGCTATTTCAAGCTTGTTTCCGTCGACAATTGCGTAGCCGTATTTTTCTCTCAATGCTTCTCTCGCTATTTTTCTTTCAGCTGCAAGTTTCTTCTTCTCCTCTTTAGGCATGTTCAGCTTCTTCTGTTGTTCTTGGAGAAGAAAACCTGCAACTTCTGAGAAATCCATTTGTGAGTTTTCGTCATGCATCCATTCATTAGTGTCTTTGTCTAGGTTGTTCATGTAGCTGCTTTCAAAACTCTCGGGAGTTTTCAGTGAGGGATTTTCTGATCTCAAAACAGTCAAAAAGTCTCGGATGAAATTCTTGTAGAATACTATGTCAGGAGGGGACGTTGGCGATTGTCTTTTCCTTACCCAGAAGAGAGTCATCTGCTCTGTTTTTGGTGACAGTTTCATCGGTTGTCCCTGTATTTTGACAGAGAATCCTTTGTAGTCGTATTGGGGGACGTAGATTCCGTTGTGGGCGAGACTTTTCATGCAGTATTTCATTTCTTGTTCTCTCATGATGTGCTATGAGGCGTCACGTTCAGATTTCTTTCTTCATTCTTTATGTTCCTTAAAAACTTGTCCTCTTCACTGCCTTTGTTTTCGAAATGTTCTGTAAAGCTGATCTACAATTTCCTCGTTGATGTAGCCTTTGTGAGGACGGAATCCTCCTGCAAAAGCTGCTGGAATGTGCAGCAGTTCATGGATGACGGTTTTCTCCTTTTCCTCTTGGCTTAACCTGTCGTATCGTTCAGATATTACTTCAATGACGTATGAAGGTGGAAGGTTGAGGGTTTCCTGCCAAACCTTGCCGAGCCCATGAATTCGGGCGATGATGCGTCTGGATGCGGATCCTTTGCTTCTGACGCAAAAAACGAACTGGGGGACAACATGGAAAAACTCGAGGCTTTCTGCAATTTCATCAGCCAGCTTCTTTACATCCGGTGCTTCGGAATACGTTATGGGCACGGCAGTCACCGTCATATCTGAGGCGATGTGTAGCTCTCTATTGTCGTCTACTGTCTGTGAGTTGCACCAGCAACGGCCAAGAAGATTGCCCTGACAATCAGGGATGCGCCTAGGAGCACTATTATCAAAGCCCAGACTTCAAACCACTTTTGGGTCTGACTGACGGCAGTTGTGATGTTGTTGATTAACCATGTCTGAATTAGGTATGCGGTTCCGAACCAGAAAACGATGTCGGACACGTTTTGTGCTTTTCTGCGGGTCGGAGCGCCGATTGCAAACCTCAAGCCTAGTATTGCGACCAGGAATACTCCCCAAATTAGGCTGAATTGTTCTACAGCAGAGTAGACATCAATATGGTCTGCAACATGGGCGGGTGCTGGAAGCATGACGGAGCTTGTAGTATTCCCTATAGTAACGGTGTTTGTAGCGTTCACTAGGGTGATGTCTTTGAAGAAGTTTATGGTTTTGTCGCCAAGATTAGTGTTTACTATGAAGAGTAGCCCGATTAACACTAGTAAGAAGCCAGCGGAGATGGCGCTTAGGATTCCCTCTTTGTGTCTGTGCGAAAATCCTTGCGAACTCAAGCAACCTACTCCTTTCAAAGTATTCTAGCCGTCTGAGCTTATATAACATTTCTCAACGAGACATATGGAGACATCTCCAGCACAATCTTCCTTTTTGAGATCTTAGCATTAATCTTCCAGAATTCTTTCTGGCGCGCTAATGGTATCAATATGAAGAGCAATTCTTGGAATGATTGACTTGTGATTGTTGCCGTCTTGGCCTGAAGAGATTCATCGCGCGAATAAGTCGCAATGACAGGGCAAGAATAATTAGCAGTAAGAGGGCAATGATAAGAAGCGTCTCATTGCGATAAATGTAGAAGACAAACACAGCAAGAATCAAGATAAACAAAACTATTGCAACAAGAGAAAATGGAACATCCCGTCTGCTCAAACGTGTGCCTCCGTCTTTGCCTGTTTCTACCAACTTCAGCAACTATTATGTATCAATGAATAATATTTGCTTTAACCTCTTTCGCGCGCGCAGATTAGCAAAATAGCTCATAGAAGCCGGATTTGAGCAAGTCTGCACAACCACCTGAAAACATCATGCTGTTTAGAAAGACGAAATAGAGAATGCTCTGTCTAATAGTCGAAACATCACTGGTAACATTTCTCAGGATGAGTATGTTTTAAATACTAAGTGTTCAGAATTAAAAGAACGGTAAAGGAAGCATAGAATATGTCTTATTGTCCAAAATGCGGTTCCAAAGTCACTGAAGAAATGAGTTTTTGCCCTAAGTGCGGCGCTCCAGTCAAGATCGAGCAGGCTCCTCCTGTGACAACACGGAGGGAATATCGGAGACGCGAAAAGGAAGAGGAGAAGGGCGAGAAACATGAGAAACAGGAAAAACGTGAGAAAGGTGAGAAAGGCGAGAAAGGCGAATACGGGTTCTTGGGGCCTTTGGTCGGCGGCTTAATCTTGATCTTCTTGGGTGTAACATGGTGGCTTGGCATAAACCAAACTCTCGATTGGAAGATACTTTGGGCTTTCTTCCTCCTCATGGTCGGGATAGTAATTATTCTCGCAGCGATCTACGGCGCATTTGTATTAAGAAAGAGGCATCCTACAACTTAGACTAACCATCCGAGAAATAGTCCGTGCAGTCGATGCTCTAGCAGCGTTAGAGTGTTGTGTCTTCCAAAAATGCGGAAATAGTTTTTTCCAGCTGCTTCGATCATATCTCCGATTGCGTATCTAGGAAACATGCATGAAGACACTATGAGTTCTCCCCATTCTCTGCGTTCGAGTTCATACAGCATCTTCGTTCCTCGGCCAGTTAGAACTTCGAAGAAATATTTGTCATAGTTTGGAGTGATGTAAGGCAACTCGTCAAGTTGTTGGCCGAAAACCCCTTCTGTTGCGCTGTAGATCTCTACCACAGGTATTTGTCCAAAATATTTCCTGAGCGCCGGCGCATATCTGAACTGGATTTTCCGAACGCTGGTACAGAACAATGCTCTTAGCTTCCACAGATCTTTCGGTTTCTTTCCGTGTTTTCGTTCAACGTATTTAGCGAAGGACAAGATAACAGGTGTGACTCCCATCGCGGCAGACACGTTTTCATTCAGTGCTTGCTGGTAGGCAAGTTCAAACCTGTTCTCCCAGTCTCGCTTGCCAATTCCCGATCCCAAGGCGTCTATGTCTTCTTGTCTCGGCAGAAGCTGAATCTGCTCGAGTGCAGGAATCAGTCTTGCATAAGTTCCTGAACTGTACCCGTAAGTCATCTCTTGTCCATTAATTGTGATTGTGTGAACATTGGATGGGAAGTTTAGGTTGAAAATTTTTCCGTCAAAGAGTTCGTAATCTTTGTTTCTTAAAGCATGGTTTATCAGCGCTCTTGACCCGCATGTGAGTATCTGCTCAATGTGAGTTTTTGTGGCTGGGAGCACTTTTGCTGGACCTGTCGAACCTCTGGTCATTACCCAGCACAGTAATGGTTCAGGCAGTAGTGCACTGTAGTTGCCTTTCATCACTTCGGAGAGGTAAGGATTGAGTCCATGGTAGTTTATTGTTGGAAAGTTTTTCCTGAACTCATCAATTTCTCCGGTTTCTGATGCATGGTGATTCCTTCCGTAATGTGTTTTGGCATATTCTTTCAACAGGTCCAAGAGCAGTTGGTTTTGCGATTCCTTAGGGGACTTCAGCGAATCGTACCACGAGCCCACTAATGGCTTGAAGATGCCGACGGTTTTTTCTTCAGGAAACATCTCGTTCAGAACTAGTTTGAATTAGTCTCTTTATATGTTTCTCATCGGAGTGGCGGCGGAGGTGGAGGCGGCGGTGGCGGAAGCGGCGCTGTGCTTTCAGATTCTTCTCTATGCTTCTTTTTTCTCGCCTGAATCAGCGCAATCACTCCTGTGGCGATAATGCAGATGCCTGCAATGAGCAGTGGCAACGGATACGAACTGTATTGCGGACTAGTGCCGCTTTGTTGTTGAAAATAGAAAAATGTGATTGCGCCGCTGATGCTTGAGGCGGCTCCGATTCCAACGAGTACAAGTCCGACATATTCCCAGTGTGAGGAACGCATTCTCCTTTCACTCCAAATCCGAATTGTTGATTATTCTCGTCGTGTTTTGGACCTTCCAAACCGTTATAGTGTGAGCAGGCAGACAATGTATAGTACAAACGTTGTTACAAACAATGCTAGCCACAGGACTTTGCTCCAATCGTAAATGTCTTTGCCGTTCATTGGCGGGATGGGGATGGTTTCGAAAAACGCGCCTGTAAGGCACATTACCAGGCCTATGTTTCCTATTAATGTGAAACCATTGAGAAGGACTGTATAGAAGATTGCAGTGAAAACAAGGGCAACAAAGACTGAGAAGGACGAGACCAGTCCCAATGAACGCTTAGTGAACTTTGGAGCATGATGAGTGAGTCGGCCTGGAGCTGAAAACGGAGTTCTAAATGCGAAAGTTGAGATCAAAAATGTGCAAAGTCCTAGGTACCAGACGCGGTGTTCGGTCCAGACGCCCAGTTTTCGGGCGAGAACTTCTGTAGAGTAGTTTTTCACGACCTCGACGATGATGCTTGTTGCTAAAACGGTTGGCATTACTGACAGGATTTCGCTCAGTGATTCTGATTTGGCGTAGGAAAATGCAATCGTCAATGTTGAAAGAACTACGGCGTATGAAAGCACTTCAATTTTGGTAAGTGTGAAAGGCGACCCTGTTCGCGGCGCTATGACGAGTTTGCGTTTGGAAGATATGAATTCATGCAGCCACTTCTTCAATGTTTCAGGGAAAAGTTCGTTTATTTTTCTTGCAAACCCACTAAATGGAAAACCTGCTGGGTCGCTCAGTGCAGAAGCCATCGTTGAGACTCCGCCTGTTAGGCCAACGCTTGCTGCGCCCGCAAAAAGTGCTCCTTCGGCTGGAGGAACCCATATGTTCGCAACCTTCAATGGACTTGCGATGGCTACGCTGCGAACAGAGAAGGTCGTATTATAGGTCCACAAGGGCGCTGAAACGTTGGTCGTGTCGTAAAGGCGAACGGCCGCTGTTTCAGTATCTGCCGCAGCAACGTATCTGCCTTCAGAGGAAATAGAGATCGTTTCGTCTTCATTGCCAAGCGTTGCATCGTACACTGGAGCGGGTGACGCTGTATTATGAACGAACGTGCTTCCGTAGTTTCCAGATCCTCCTGAAGCAATGCAGCTTCCGTTCGTGGAGATGGCAATGGCACGCACATCATCAGCCCCACCATTGCTGGCTCTGAAGGTCCACACTGGTGTGCCGTCAGCAGCAGTCCAGATGCCATCGATGCCTATCGAGAAATAGGCAAGCTGTGCACCGAAGCTTAATCCACGATCGTCATTGCCTGCGACCACACTTGTGCCGTCACGGGAAATGTCAACGATGATTCTGTCGGATAAATTCACGTGACTCCAGATTTGTGTTCCAGTTTCATCGTAAAGTCGTACGTATCCGTCTCCGTTGCCTCCTGTAGCCACATAACTGCCGGTAGTTGAGATCGCGACTTTTCT
>JBGOYH010000021.1:0-18512 GCA_041479575.1 Bathyarchaeia archaeon | reverse complement strand
GTGGTTTGAGGAACCTTTGACTGAAGGGTCCTTCAAGGGAGCGATGCTTGACAGAACTAAATATGATGCGATGCTGCAGATTTACTATCAGAAAAGAGGTTGGGATGCGCGCGGGATACCGCGAGAGTCAACTCTGACAAGTCTTGGTCTCAGAAATGTCGCGAAAGAACTTGGCGGGCACGTGAGTCTAGCCGGATGAAGCGGGAAATTTGTGCTTAGTATGCTATTGCGGCTCTGACAATCGATTCTGCCTTTTCACCGCACACTATGCATTTTCCTTTTGCCTCTTCCTTTGTGTCTTCTGGGATGCCTAGGACTCGAGCGTTTGTGATCTCTTCAAGTTTGTGTCCGCATTCTGTTTTGCCACACCATGGTACTTCAACTACTCCGGCGTGTTTCTCCAGAAGTGTTTTTGCTTCTTCCATTTTCTCGGCGTGGTGAACACGTTGTTTTGTCCATTGCCAAGCTTTTTGCTTCAGGTCT
The DNA here is from genome assembly GCA_041479575.1 of Bathyarchaeia archaeon. Lineage (GTDB taxonomy): Archaea > Thermoproteota > Bathyarchaeia > Bathyarchaeales > Bathycorpusculaceae > DASPPK01. The sequence goes on along the minus strand of JBGOYH010000021.1, from coordinate 18,029 downwards.
TCAGTGATTTTCTCTGCCAATTTGTTTAGGAATTCGGGCAATTCTTTTCGTTTGCATGTCTGTTTTTCCAGTGTATCTCGTCTGACAACGGTGGCTTCGCCTTTTTCTATGTCTCGCGGGCCGATTTCAACTCGGATTGGGACGCCTCTGAGTTCCCAGTCGAAGTATTTTGATCCAGGCGTAATGTTTTCTCTGAGGTCGACTTCTACTCTGAACCCTTTGTCTCTCAATTCCTCAGCAGCGTCTATGCATTCTTTGTTTACGACTTCTGCTTTGCCCTTGTAGGGTATCGGGATGATTACTATTTGTGTCGGCGCGATTTTAGGCGGCAGGATTACTCCGTGGTCGTCGCCGTGCATTATTATGACTGATGCTATTCCTCTTCCCGAGATTCCGGCGCATGTTTGCCACACGTGCTGTCTTCCGCCGTCTTTTGTCTCGTATGAGACGTCGAATGCTTTTGAAAAGTGTTGGCCTAGGTGGTGGACTGTGCCTATTTGCAGTGTTCGTCCGTCTGGGCATATCATGTCGAAGGCGGTTGTGTATTTTGCGCCTGCGAATTTGTCCCATTCTGGTCTTCGTGAGATGCAGTAGGCGACGCCGAGTTGGTCGAAGATTTTCTTGTAGTTTTCTATTTCTTCCTTGACTTCTGTTTCTGCTTCAGCTTCTGTTGCGTGTGCTGTGTGTGCTTCTTTGAAGTCGAATTCTCGCATTCTCAGTATCGGCCTTGTAGCTTTGGTTTCAAACCTGAAAACGGTGACTATCTGATAGAGTTTCAGAGGCAAGTCTGCATAGGAGCGTATCCACAAATGTTCCATGGGTCCGATGACGGTTTCACTCGTCGGTCTCAACGCCAACCGCTGTTTTAGCTGTCTTTGTCCGCCATGGGTGACCCAGAAGACCTGGGCCTCAAAGCCTTCGACATGATCTGCTTCCTTCTTCAACGAATTTTCTGGGATGAGAAGTGGGAACAACGTTTCGTTGTGGCCTGTGGAGTCGAGCTGGTTGCGGATTACTTTGAACACGTTTTCCCGTATCTTGAACCCGTATGGCAGCCACACTGCGCATCCTTTGATTGGGTACCTGTAGTCTAGGATTTTTCCTTCGATCAGGACCTTTCGGAACCATTTGCCGAAATGTTTACTCCATTTTTCTCGGGAGATGGTTTTTTCGATGGTTTTTGGTGTTTTAGACATTTAGGTCTCTCCTTTGTTGTTTGTTTGTAGAATATAATTCTACCGTGAAACGTTTCCTGAAATGGGCTAGGTTTCTTGAGAATTTAGCGTTGTGGAAGGCAATCGCCCATTTCAACCACTTCTCATGACATTGTCGGAGGAAATTATTAAACATTTTCTCCATGCACACATTGTACGATTAATGCATGCAAGCCTATGCGTCTTGTCTCCGCAGACGGTGATTATGAATAGGCTAAAATAGCAAATTTATGTATCATTTGTTTTATGAAAGACCAGGACTTGAATGCAGTTAAAGAATTCCATGAAAGAACGGCTGAAGAATACGACAAAGACTATAACACCCCCTACTGGCGACTTTACCATGAGATCACTTGGCATAACATAAAGCAATTTCTTCCAAAAAGAAAAAGTGCGGTTATTTTGGATGCTGGCGGGGGAACTGGTTACTGGACTATCAGGCTAGCGAAGCTGGGTTACAGAATCGTGTTGACGGACATAGCGGAAAATATGTTGAAAGTGGCTAGAGAAAAAATAAGAGCCGCTGATTTGCAGGCGAAGGTTGAGACAAGAATAGTTGACATAAGAGACATGTCGTGCTTCAAATCAGACTACTTTGACATGGCACTAGCAGAAGGAGATCCCGTTTCCTATTGTCTAGATGCCGAAAAAGCAATAAAGGAGCTGACAAGAGTTGTAAGGCCACGCACTCATGTGATTGTTTCTGTCGACAGCAAATACTCGTTTGTTCCCAGACTTATCGCAGAAAAGTCTTTTGATAAATTGTCAAGACTTCTTGGAACAGGTTTTCTGAAAGGAGACTTTGATTTTCAAGCTTTCACGCCCGAAGAATTGAAAACGCTTTTTGAAAGAAGTGGCCTCAAAGTTGTTAGAATCATTGGAAAACCAGTTCTAACTCAGTTCATTCCGAAAGAAGAACGGAACAAAATAGTTGAGGAGAATTTCAGGAAACTCTTGAAACTGGAGCTGAGATTCTGTGACACTCCAAGTCTCGTTGGACTCGGAGGACATTTGGAGATTGCAGGTATTAAGCAACGCATCTGAACGCACTGAGCGTGCAAAAGTGTTTTAACTTCACGAGCCTAAACCTTAAGGTGTTCTTGAACTGCGGGGATGAGCGCGGGTTGAGTTTAAAGGCAATTCTGGTTATTGCAGACGGGATGGCTGACAGGCCGATTAAGGAGCTTGGCTGGAAAACACCTTTAGAGGCAGCTGTCAAGCCAAACTTGGATCGAATAGCAAAGAAAGGGGTCTGCGGCATAATTGACCCGATCGCGCCTGGAATTCCCCCGGGCAGCGATACTGCTACGCTTGCAATGCTTGGTTACGATCCTTGGAAGGTCTATTCTGGTAGAGGCGCGCTGGAAGCTGTGGGTTCAGGCGTTGAAGTCTTGCCTGGAGACGTCGCCTTTCGGTGCAACTTCGCAACGGTGAATAATGATCTTGTCGTCTTAGACAGACGCGCTGGCAGAATTGCAAATGAAGATGCAACGAAATTGGCAGCAAGTCTACAGAGAATAAGACTTCCGACGTCTCTCAACGTGAAGTTTCTATTCAAGAACACTATCCAACACCGGGCAATACTGGTTCTTCATGGACCAAAACTGTCGTCAGCGATAAGCGATTCCGATCCAGAGACGACCAGAAAGAAAGTCTTGGAAGTAAAACCCTTCGAAAGGAGTTTTGAAGCTGAGCGTACAGCTCAAATTGTGAATATGCTCACAAAAGAATTTCACAAGGTCTTGGAAGCGCACCCTGTTAACAAACAAAGAACCAAGCGCAAACTGCCAGTGGCAAACATGATTCTTTGCAGAGGTGCAGGCGGCATACCCAAAATGCCCACTCTTCAGGAAAGATATGATATCAAACCTGCATGTATTGCGGCTGTTTCTCTCATCAGAGGCGTTTGCGAAGTCGTAGGTATGGATCTGATCAATGTTAGAGGTGCAACAGGAACTCCGCAGACTGATTATATGGCAAAGGCAAAAGCAGCTGTTCGGGCTTTGAAAACTCACGATTTTGTGCTATTGCATGTGAAGGCGACAGATGTTGCAAGTCATGATGGAAACGTCAAGGAGAAAATCGAAATAGTGGAGAAGATTGACAAGATGCTTGGCTACGTGCTTGACAACGTTGACCCTGGCTTCACATATATCGCGGTCACAGCCGACCACACAACGTCTTCAACCACACGAAACCATGAAGGCGACCCCGTTCCCGTTGCGATCATAGGGTCTGGAGTTCGTCGTGACGACGTTACTGAATATGGTGAGAGAACATGTGCCGAAGGCGGCTTGAACAGGATAAGAGGAATGGATCTTATGCCTACCTTGATGAGCCTGATTGGCAAAGCAAAAAAGTTTGGAGCCTAGTCTAGTAGATTATTGAACTTGCATGAGTCTCCATTCTCTGTAGTCGGTTACAACTCTGATGTATCCCTTGAGCATTATATCGGTTTCAGTGTCTCCCGTGTCGACTCTGAGAACGTTTCCATCAATGTTCTGCAGTTTGCTTTTTGTAGCTGCAACGACAATCTGTTCCTTTGCAACACGTTTCAGAATTTTGGGACTAATCTGCAAGTTACCTCTTCCCAACAGGATTCCTTGATGCCCAATCGGTGAAAGAACAATCCAAGTATTCTCCCAATCGGTCACTTCTTTCAGTATTTTCTTCTCATCCACATCAAGAATTGCCTTTCTATCCCTGTAAATGTCAACACCCAGAACAGTTTTCTCCGCGCCAAGCAGTCCCGCGATCTGCTTAACAGTTGTTCCGGGCCCTAGAATCCACGTTGCATCGTTTGGCACCTGTTCCAGTACGAATCGAGCTATTGCCTTCTGATTTTCAACCTCGTCATCTGTTTCAGGACTCACCTGTTTGCTTCCTTGAATCCGCGCGGGGAGGAACGGTCCCTGCAGGAAGCCGTGAAGCTTGACGGCGAAGATGTCGTTTCGTATTGCTTTCTCATCAGAATCCATGATTTCGAGTTCTGTCGTTTCTGCTTGTCCGTGTGCGTATGCCAATACCACTTCAACAGCGTCTGACGGGTTCACTGCAAAGATGCCGCTGTACATTTTGACTCCGGAAGGGACGCCAAGAACTGGCGTTTGACGGCAACCCTGCATGGCATCGAATATGTCTTTTGCTGTGCCATCACCGCCTACAAACACTATCAAATCAACGTTTGCTGCTGCTAGAAGATCGACTGCAGTTTTCGTGTCTTGAGCAGTTGTTATCGTTCCGATTTTCATTGGCAGAAGCTTCACCGGGAAACCTGCGTCTTTTGCCTCTTTCTCGCCCATAACTCCAGGGCATGTTGTGAGCTCGATCGTTTCTTCTGTTATGTTTCGTTTCAGCTTGTTCAGAAATTCAGTTGCTCTAGTCGGCGCTACTGGCGTTGCTCCTTTGGCTATCGCTTTTTTCAGCACGTTGTCTGTTCCTTTCAGTCCTACTTTGCCTCCCATGCCTGCTATTGGGTTGACGATGAAGCCTAACCGCATTGTTATCCATGACAAGATTTGCTGGGTTGGCTATAAACCATTTTTCACAGGAAATTGTCGAAGGAAATCAACGTGAAATGTGTTTTGGTCTGAAAACTCTTATATGTTAAATTCTCAGACCCTTGCACACACGAAAGGAGATGGTGTAGCGTGCCGACTAAGAAGATGAAGAGACTCCTCGTGACGGGCTCGACTGGCCAGATTGGTTCTGAACTTACGTTGGCTCTGCGGAAAAAGTATGGTGGAGACAACGTCGTTGCGGTTGGTCATCAGAGGAAGCCTAGTGACAAATTATTGAGTTCAGGACCGTTTGAGATTGTTGAAGTCGGCCAGAAGGAAAGCGTCGAGAAAGTTGTGAAGAAGTATGACGTTGACACGATATATCATCTAGCAGCCTTGCTTTCCGTCACAGGCGAGCAGAACCCCCAGCTTGCTTGGAATCTAAACATGGGCAGCCTCTACAACATTCTTGAAATCGCAAGAGAACATGGGCTGACAAGAATTTTCTGGCCAAGCTCAATCGCAGTTTTTGGACCGACCACTCCTCGCGATAACACTCCTCAGGAAACAGTCATGGTTCCTGGAACGATGTACGGCGTCACAAAAGTCGCAGGTGAACTGCTGTGCAACTACTACTTCCTGAAGTACGGTGTGGACGTTCGGGGCATAAGATATCCTGGCATAATAAGTAGCGAGACTCCTCCAGGCGGCGGGACCACGGACTATGCTGTTGAAATATACTATGAAGCTATCAAGAAGAAACAATACACGTGTTTCGTGAGAGAAGACACGGTTCTGCCCATGATGTACATGCCAGACTGTCTAAAATCCACGATAGATTTGATGGAAGCTGACCCCTCCAAGGTGAAACGTCACGACAGCTACAACGTGGCAGGAATGAGCTTCTCCGCAGGCGAACTCGCGGCAGAAATCAAGAAACACATTCCAGAGTTCAAATGCGATTACAAACCCGATTTCAGGCAGAAGATTGCCGACTCATGGCCTATGTCGATGGACGACAGCCAAGCACGCAGGGATTGGGGCTGGAAACCCGCGTACAACTTGGGCACCATGACGAAAGACATGCTAGAGAAACTTTCGAAAAGGTTTGCTGAATCCAAGCTTTAGAACAACGTAACTGAGCGAGAAAGAGTTAAGAGAAAGAGTGTGAGAATAGAGCCAAAAAAGGAAGCATGGTGAAAATGCGAAACCCAACATCATTTCTGCGAGAAGAATACGAAGCACTTGTGAAAAGCGAGCTTGACTGGCGAATTCGCATATTGCAGGGTCCAAGCACACCGTGGTGCAACGTTGACGGCAAGAAGGTTTTGATGTTCTGTTCAAACAATTACTTGAGCCTCAGCAACCATCCGAAACTGAGAGAAGCCGCGATAAAGGCTGTTGAAACGCATGGTGCAGGTTCAGGTTCAGTGCGTCCCATCGCTGGAACCATGGACATACACGTTGAGCTTGAGAAGCGGCTTGCAAGGTTCAAGCATGCAGAGGCTTCGTTGGTTTATCAGACAGGTTTTGCGGCAAATGCTGGATTGATTCCGCAACTGGTTGGAAAGGAGGACTTGATAGTAAGCGATGAGCTTAACCACGGCAGCATCATCGACGGTGTACGGTTGGCTCACGGAGAACGAGCTGTTTACAAGCATTCAGACATGCAGGACTTGGATCGCGTTCTGAAAGAGGCAGAGAAGCACAATCCGCCGTATAGACGAATCTTGATAATTACAGATGGAGTTTTCTCAATGGACGGGGACATCGCTCTGCTTGATCAAATAGCAAAGCTTGGCGCGGAACATGGATGCATGGTTTACGTGGATGACGCTCACGGCGAAGGGGTTTTGGGCGAGGGTGGCAGAGGCATTGTTTCACACTTCAAGCTCACGAGAGACAAGGTTCAAGTTGAAATGGGCACATTCTCAAAGGCTTTCGGAGTCGTAGGTGGGCACGTTTCAGGCTCTAAAGACTTGGTCAACTTTGCCTACAACAAGTCGCGAACATGGCTCCTCAGCGGATCGCACCCACCTGCGGTTGCAGCTGCTTGCATTGCAGCGGTCGACGTATTAGAAAAGGAGCCGCAACACGTGAAGACATTGTGGGAGCATACCAGATACTTCAAGAAAGCAATGAAAGACTTGGGCTTCAACATAGGCAACAGTGAAACACCAATCACACCCATCATCGTTGGCGAGAGCGGTGTAGCCAAAAAGTTAAGTGCAAGGCTTTTCGAGGAAGGAGTATTTGCGTTGCCAATTGTATTTCCGATGGTTGCAAGAGACAAAGCCAGAATCAGAACAATCATGAACGCTGCGTTAACAAAGAAGGACTTAGACTTCGCCATAGGTGCTTTCGAGAAAATCGGAAAAGAACTACACATAATCTAAATCAATTATCTTTTTCTCATTTTCTGCAAATCATGCTGAACGTTCAGTGAAACCTTGACGAGGCGCGCTGAGATAATGCCCAAAAGAGCTATGCGAGTCAAGGTTTCTGCGAAAACGTGGAGTTTTTTTGCCGATCCGGCGACCAGACTCTTGTCTATGTTGCAGGGTGGGATTCTAAATTCTCTTTTTTCGGTTGTCACCGACATGCCCCTACTAAACTAACCACTGTCGGATCAAATAATAGAGCTTAGGACGCGCGGGATTTGAATCTATTTAGTCTTCGTCAGGTATTTGAAACTCAGTGGTTTCAAGAGTTCTTTTCCAGCGAGGTTGATGAGAAAAGACTGGATATCATTTACGAACTCTCCCAGTTCAAGCCTGTAATTTCGCATGAAGTCGTCATAGTCCGAGTAGTTCCTATGAATTGAAATCATAAAGGAATCAGCTCCGGGTCCTCGACATGCCCCAGCCATAATGATATTGGGCTGGCCCATGAGCCAATCTAGTCCTTTTTTGCGAGTAATTTCATACTCCTTTTTCGAAGCAATTTGGGATATGATCTTGACGAATGTTATGGCTAGAATCTCATAACCAAGCTTTTCCCATTTCGGAATAGTAGTGTATCCGTCAATCAGCTCCTTCTCTAGAACTGTTCTCCTTCTGGTTACAGTAGGCTGAGAGATACCGAGGACCTTAGCCAACTCTCGGTCACTTCTTCGACTATTCTTAACCAATTCCCAAAGAATCTCGTAATCGATCGGTTTCAAATTCTCCATGAAACTTCATTTTGTTATATGTTTTCCTGCACCTTTTATGGTTTTTGGAAGAATTCAAACCTGTCTTAATCCATTGCTGTATCTTTTGAAAAATTGACGATGTCGTGTCATCGATGAATTTGTTTTTCAAGCCGCTAAGCATAAACACGCGTCTTTAAACGTCCTGTTTCACGCTTAGAGCGTTCATCTGTTTATGTATTGACTGCTCGCAAACACTCACAGGCAGAAAAAACAGAAGCGCGCGATGTGATAAACTAACAATACCATGTTGGATGTTAGGGGTCTGTGCTAACATCTTTTTTGGGCTGTAAAGCCTTCTCGTTTGACAGCCGAAAACTAGAGGGCAAAGTGAGACTGACAAAAAGAAAAAAGCCGCGAAGCGGCGCGGCCGCCGAGGCCTCTTTTTGAGGAATCATGACTATTCTCTGGCCTTCCAGAAGGTCAGAATTTCTCTCATGCTGTAGGCACATATTTCACCATGAATGACGTGGTAAGGAAACAAGAGCGATCTGCACACAAAAGGAAGAAGAATCAGATTTGCGATGTCTTCCAAGAGTTCTTCGATTCTTAGATGCATGTGCAATGATAGGAAGAAAGGAACGCGATGTATCTGATTGTCATAATAATATTCAGAAATGCTAGGCATGAATTCTCTCCATGTGAATATCCATTTTGCCCTATCATCGGTAGTTACTGCAATACGAGTTTTGCATTGAAGGAGTCTAAATTTCAAGATTCACGCCTCAGATTCTTGGTACTGTTTGCAATCCAAATGTCTTGATCGTTTCTTTTGGTGGCATTCCATAGTAGCGTCTTAATGTTTCCATGCTCCAATGTCCGAGACTTGCGACTAGGCCATAGTTCCAATTTGAGGCTCTGAGCATCTGTTGAGCGAACATATGTCTCCAGAAGTGAAAGGGTTTCGGGATTCTCTCGGCTATCTCAGGAATTACGATTCTGTATGTTTCTCTGAGAAGCTTGTTCAGTTCTTGAGCCTTAAAACCTTTGAATATCCTTCCTTGCTTTGGTTCTAACTCGATGAGTTCGACGTACAAATCTTCAGGTAGAAGCTTAGTACATTTCCGTTTTGCTTTTCCCTTGATGGACTTCTCAAACACCGTTATCGTTCTTTCTTCATGGTTGAGAAAAGCCCATTGCGCTTCTAATGATGCAGTTAGGCGTGATGCGGTCTTATAGCTGAATTTGGAGATCAGATAAGCGATGTGGTTTCTATCGTTCAAATAGTCAAAAATCTCGTAGATTTTCTCCTTGGAAGTGTAGAGATCAGCATATTGACCAGCATCATCTTCTAGCCTTCCAGAAATGTCCGTACTCAGAACAATGATTTGCCTTCCGCTCATCAGAAAGTTCCTCAACATCAACGCCCATTCTCTCATTCTCAGATTTCTCTTCTTTACTTCAAACAGAAAATCCTTTGAGTCTTGAAGGGTTAATCTGTCGGGATGTCTCAAGCTCCAATCTCGAATCAAAACACCGTCTTGTATTTCTCCTCGGCACACACGCTTAAGACAGTTCACCCATCCTCTGATCGTGGTCTCTTTTGCATTTCTCAATGTGAGGTCTTGAATCCATTTCTTGACAGAAGGCAATTCTTCAAAATTGCGTCTCTCAAAAATGCTTTCATCGACTACTTGTTTCTCCGTAGGAAGACCTTGAAGAACCTCTCTTTCTAGTTGAGATCGTGCTTCTGGGTGTCTTTTGAACCACATCGTTACGCTTTCAGGTGTGACCTTCTCATTTCGTCTATTCAAAACAATTTCAACAAGCTTTGAAGGACTCAGAGTTTTGCCATCTCTTACGAATTGAGGTAGATCGCGAGATGCCTTGTAGTTCATATTTCATCGTCTTCTGTTAGTTTGTTAGGTAGTAGTGAGTAGGATAAAGTATATATTCGTTACTGAGTCATACAAAATAGATTAAGGAGACTAACAAGATATGAATGCCATGAAATCGAAAATCAGCGTCACCGTGGACAAACAGATCGTTGAGTGGATGGATAAGCAAGTCGAGACTCAGAGATTCAGAAATAGAAGCCATGCGGTAGAAGTGGCTCTAATGAGATTCATCGAGACAGAAAAGAAAAAATGAAATTCGTCCTCTAAAATATGGCGATTGCGCGTAGCTCCTCGGCGGCTGCCTGTATCTCGTCAGCCAGTTCTTCTTCAAGCTCCTCTAACTCGTCTTCAACGTCTGCGATCTCTGCTTCCAACTCTTTTATTTCCTCGTCGTCCTCAGAGTCTTCTAAATCTAGCTGCAACTGCTCCAGCTCTTCAGTCTTCTCATCAACCGCTTCCCTCAATTCCCTCAGTTCTTCAATGTCCATAGAAATTCACCTCCGCTCCCTAGGCTTCCTTTCTCTCCCTTCCAATACTGAAACGTCTTGTCTTTCCCTTGTATTCGGCTCTTCCACCGAACAAAACCAAGAGCAAGAGACCAATTCCGCCTAGAATAACAACTCCGCCTATGACAGTGGCAGCAGGCCCTAGCTGCCTGAGTGCGTCCATGATTTGGAAGGTTATCCATACGCCTAATGCGATCAAGCTCAGAATGGCTATTCCAATGACGACAGCTATGATGATCGCGATGATCTCCAGTCCTGTGACTCCACCGCTAACATTCTTGACGATTGCCTCGCACCTGAAGGCATACACATGATACGCAAACTTCCATCTGAACTCTAAAATGTCAAAGAACGGGTCGGTTTTTTCTGTGTGATCCCACACGAAATTGACCCATTCAACCTGCGTGCCTGGTAACGACTTTTCTATCTCTGTCTTGAATTTGCTCATATCGCCAGCTAAGAAGGCTTCCCAATCTTTGTCCCAAATCGTGTCATACGCAACAGTAGAAGCATTGACGACGTAGGCCCATTGGCCTTTAGGTATCTCAGTCGAGCCTTCTACTAGCTGTTTCGTCTTGATGTCCAAGAAACTTCCATATGACTTGTTCGGCATGTTTAGACCTTCTTTTTATTCTTCTTCAGGTTCCGTCTCTTCTTCTTGTTCTCCATTGACTTCTTCAGTCTCTTCTAAGTCGAGAAGCTTCTCAAAGTCTTCTAGGTTCTGCATTGCGAACTCCAAAGCAGCTTCAACAAGTTCGCCTAGACTCAGGCTGTCGATGTCAACAAGATACTGTTTCATGTCCTTGTGAGCTTCTGAAGATATTTTAACCCATGGCATTTGATAGACCTCTACATATACCAAGGTTGCAATTTACCTAAAAGCAGGATAGAGGTATACCTATACATTCAACAGGTCTTTCAAAACAAGATTCTTCAAATAAGCGTAGGGAGTGATGCGTTTGGCCGTCACTTTCCGTATGAACCTTTTGTATTCCTGCTCATTCAAAGCCGTCTGAATCGTCTTCATTGTTTCAACGAGCTACAGTTTGGAGATAGCCTTCTAAGTTCTGAATTACTTTCAACGTGTTTTGCCTATACTCTTTCCAGTCGAACCCACTTACACACTGCTTGCATGTGGAAGAGGTTTCAGGTAAGAATTGTTTGAAATCTTTGAGCGTTTTCTCCATCGTGAAGAGAATATCAGTCTTTTGGTCTTTCTGGATTTTGACTAATGCCTCTAGTTTCTCAATCTCTCCTTTCGCTTGTTCGCTTTCCATCTTATGGCTAGTGTATTCAGACTTGAGATCAGCTTCGCATTCATCAATTCGAGTCATAAGTTCTTGGTTTTTCTGAATGAGTGCGTCATGGGATTGGGTTTCGACTATTGCCTCCAGTTCTTTCATCCTTTCTATCTTGAACTCATTATCGTTTTCGAGAGCGGTTTTCTGCTCAAGTAGGTTCTCGACTGGTTTGAGCTGTGCATTCAAGAAGTCAATCTCGGACTGTGCTCGCTCTAGCTTCTCTTCTGTGGCCTTCATTTTTTCGAGTTTTCGATAGTCTCTTTGATGCCGACCTATGGCGTTGTCTCTCTCGGTTGTGAGGAGTGTGATCTCTGTGTCAAATTGCTCGATGGTTTTCCTGTCCGTTGGTGTATTGAAGTTTTTCTCAGCGCATTCCCAAGCATCCGGCATAGAAAAGAGTTGAATCTGAACCCTATCAGAAGCACCTTTCTTAGTTATGCAGCGTATCTTTCCTTCTGCTGTCATTCTACCATGTTTAGTGCAGTTCTTGCATTTAGGATTGAGAGCTTGGACAGACGCTTGAAGACTAGTCGAGAGTCCCTTCTTAAGAAGCTGGATACCTGCTTCATTGCGGGTTTCTAGTCCGTTTGATTGTTGATATTGGTCAACGGAAACTTTGAGATCAGATGGAACTCTAAGACCGAGTGGCACTGTATTCTTATGACGGTCTTTAGTTTGCTCCGACATCTTGCTTCTCCTTCTTGGCCTCTCTGATCCATCGTGTGATCGTCGTATGGTTGATCCCTGTGATCCTCTCCAATTCTCTCGAAGAAACACCTTTTTCATGGGCTTCGATGAGTTGAGGCAAAAGCTGTTGTTTCTTTGCTCCGTAGTTAGCTCGCTCTTGTTCTTTCGTTTGGATGGCAGTTCGTATTTTCTGATTCCATTCGCTCAAAGTCTTTTGCGTACTGCTTAAGAGAGCTTGAACAAGATGAGCCATACGATCAAACCATTCTTGGAGATTACTGCTATTTATGTTTTGAATGACTTGATTTGTTAGTTTTCTTAGTGTAAGAAACTAAGGATTTCCATGAAATGTTAGCAAAAATAATAGCGTGTGCTCTATTTTAGAAAATCAGTGTTTCAAATTGATGTTGCTGTGTGAATCGCAGAATGGAGCGGGAGGACAGCGATGTTCCGATGATACATTTTCTTGGCGAATCTCGTTCTAGTGATGAATACTCTTGTTACAGAGTGGTCTTTTATGGTTGACACTAGCGTAATATGCTTGACAGTAATACTGAGGCATATTACTTACGCTTTACAGCATATTTCAACCGTGACACATGAAGAAAACAGCCTCTTGCGTATGTGGAATACACTTTGAACGAATTTCCCATTGTGGAATACAACATTTGGACGCGTGGAATCCACACCCTGGCCAAGTCAAGAGCTAGGCTAGAATTCAAAAAGAAGTCCAAATCAGACAGAAATTGTGGAATACAAATTCTCAAAAAATCAGAATGTTAGTATGCTGTTAGCTTCATTCCTAACATTTACCATTGTTTTAGGCTAATATTCACATCGCGCGCTGGTTAGAAAGAAATTGGTGGTGGCCGCGCTTTGCGTGGCAGCAGCAGTCTATGAGTTTTTTACTTGTAGGCTATGAATTCTTTTCCAAGCAGTTCTCTGGCTATGACTGTTCTTTGTATGTTTGTGGCTCCTTCAGCTCCGACGCAGTAGGACATTATGCCGCGTAATCCCATTTCTAAGGGGCATTCTTTTGTGTATCCGTATGCCCCAAGCCAAATCATCGTGTGCTTGTAGATTTCGAAGGCCAAGTGCGGTGCAATGAGCTTGCAGGCAGCAATCATCTTGGTTACTTCGAGGGGTGAGAATCTGTTCTCCTTGTACCGTGCATCCATCATCCATGCCGTTCGATAAGTCAACGATCTCAAAGCTTCCAAGTGCGCCCAGTCGTCTGCCATTTCAAACTGGATGCCTTGGAACTTGCCGATTGGTCTGCCGAAGGCTTTGCGTTCCTTTATATAATCCATTCCAATGTCGAGTGCGCGTCGTGAAGCGCCAACGCAAACAGCCGAGATCAAAATGCGTGCGGTGTCGAAACCTTCCATTGTGAGGTAGAAGCCCTTGTCAACCTCGCCTAGGCGATAGTCATCTGGTATTTTGACGTTTTTCATAAGGAATCCGCCTGTTGAGATTGCCATTCTTCCCATGTCGTCATAGCGTTTGTTGACTTCGACTCCCGGCTCTTTTATTGGCACGTAGAAGCCTGTCATTCCGCGGTGTGATGCTTCTGGCGGTGCAGGTGAAGTTCGTGCAATGACGAAGTACCCGCCGCCAAGTCTCTTTGCCTCTTCAGTTCCGCTTATGTACGTTTTCTCTCCATTGAGAATCCAGTCATTGCCTACTTTCTTGGCTGTTGTTTTGAAGGCTGCAACGTCTGACCCGCCGCCGGCTTCTGTTGAGCCGATGCCTATGAAAGCATCGCCTTTGAATGCTGGACGTATCACGTCGTTACGGACTTTCTCGCTTGCATATCTGTCGACAACGTAGCCCCATGATGATTCTACAAGCCAGAGTACCGGAAGGGCAATGCTGACGTCTGCGTAAGCTAGTTCTTCTGCTGCGATGCAGGCTGTAACCCAGTCTGCGCCTGTTCCGCCGTGTTCCTGCGGTGCCGTCATTATGTTCAATCCCATTTCACCCATGCTTCTGAGGACTGACTGCGGAATCTCGCCTTTAGTGTCCATTTCCCTGATTTTCTCTATCGGAAGGTTCTTTTCACACCATTCTCGTACAGCCTTGCGAAAAAGTTCCTGTTCTTCAGTGAATCCAAATTCTACCATTTGCTTCACCTTTTGTTGAAGGTCTTACGAAAGCGGATATAAAAGTTGTTTGGAACGTTAACCGCTAATCTTGGCTACAAGTTCCTCAGCCGGACTCTGGTTCAAATGCAACCCAAGCTTCTTCTCGTCAATACCTAGAGCAAGGCCGAGCAGCTGGGTATAGTAGACTACGGGCACGTTAAGCTTCGCACCTACGGTTGTTCCAGCATCTTTCTGCCGAGCATCAAACATCAGTTGGCAGTCTGGACATGAAACAGCCATGCCTCCCACGTTCAAGCCTTGCACAGCTTTAAGCTTAGACCCAGCAAGCGAAAGGGCGCTGTCAGGATGGCTTCGATTCAACGCAGCTCCACAACAATCCAGTTTTTCAGCGTAATCCACCGATTCAGCACCCAGCGCAGCTATCAACTCATCGAACTTTCTCGGATTTTCCGCATCGTCAACTCTTCCAAGATCACTATAACGTATTATCTGGCAGCCAACGTGGGACGCAATTTTCAAACCCTTAAGCGGTTTCTTGACAGCTTTCTTCACTTTTTCCAGCCCAACAAAGTCATGGAGAAAATCGATCGTATGCCAAATCTTGATGTTGGGATTGTACTCAAGACCTTCCTCTTTCAGCAAATCAAAGATTTTCTTAGCGGTCTTCGGGCTTCTCTTGATCGTGTCCTGGGCTTCAGAGATCGTGAAGTGGCAGCGATTGCATGGAACAAGAAGGTTGTCCAGACCTGTGAGGTTTGCTAGAGCCAGAATCCTTGTTGCCAGAAAGCTTGCAGCAAACTCGTTCATACTTTTCACAGGGTCTCCACAGCAGAAAGTCTCCCGCAGATCCACTAGTTCAATGTCAAGTTTTGGAAGCGTTTCGCGGAGCGACATTTCATAGGCGTACTGGTTTGCCTGAATGCAGCAACCCCAGAAGACCGCGACCTTCACTCTATTTCTCCTCCATGGCCTTCATGAAGGCAGCTTGAAAGCTCTCCTTGGGAAACTTGATTTTCGGAAGCTTCAGGCATTCTCGGTCAACGGTTTCCATCTTTCTGGTCACAATTTTCTGGGGAGGTTCTGCTAACCCGGTTTCGAGTATCTGTGAAACGGCTTTCAGGAAACCTTCCGGCACTTTTGCCTCCTTCTCGACGGCAAGATTCCTCAGAGCCATAATGACATGATATGGCGATGCCTTTTGCGGACATCTCTGTACACATTTTAGGCAGGTCGCGCACGTCCAAATTATGTCCGAAGATGGCAATTCGTCGACGAAGCCCAAGTTGACGAGCTTCATTATTTCATTAGGCTTCAGCTCCAGCAGTTTCAGTGCTGTGCAGCCGCTCGTGCATTTCATACATTGGTAACAGTTTACAAGTTCTCTTCCCTTGAGCTTCGCCAGTATCTTGTCTCGTGATTCCAGGTTGGGCTTGGCCATCGACATCAAATCTACGAGGCTCAACTCACTTTCCCCCTTCAACACGTGTCTCTGCCAGAGCTGCTTCGACTTGGGTTAAAACTTGCTTGTTGTTGTACTGCTGAATCTTGATGGCGCTTGTTGGACATGCTGAGCTGCACGCTCCACACCCCTGACACATCGCTTCAATGACTTCGGCCCTTAGTTTTTCCTCGCCTTTCACAGTTTCAGGCTTCATCTCTATTGCGACAAAGGGACAGATTGACTCGCAAATTCTACACCCACTGCACAAGTCCTTATCAATCACGGCTTTCAACGGTTCAAGCTCAATTTCACCGCTTGAAAGCAAATCTATAGCCTTGGCGGCTGCTCCGCTTGCCTGCGCCACCGTGTCAGGGATGTCTTTAGGTCCTTGACATGCACCTGCCAGGAAAACTCCTGCCATCGCACTTTCAAGCGGTCTTAGCTTCGGATGCGCTTCCAACAGGAAACCATCCGCGCTTCTTGAAGCATGGAACAGTGCACTGATTTTCGGAAGATCGTTGTTTGGAACGAGCCCTGTTCCGAGAACAACCAGGTCTGGATGGATTTGCAGAAGCTTGTTTGTGTTCTTGTCATAAACGTCAAAATAGAGTGAACCGTCAGTCGCCGCGTGAATTTCTGAAGGTATGCCGGCTATGAAGTCGATGTCCATGTTTCTTGCGCGCGTGTAGAATTCGTCGTAGCCTTTGCCGAAAGCCCGCAGATCGACGTAACATACGTATATCCTTACGTTGCCATGAATCTTTTCGCGAGCAAGAATTGCCTGTTTCAGCGTTACCATGCATCCGACGCGGCAGCAATATTCATGAAAACGTTTGTCACGAGAACCAACGCACTGGATGAAGGCTATTGTTTTCGGCGTCTTCCCGTCTTTGGGGCTGTGAATCTTTCCGCTTGTCGGTCCAGACGCGTCTGATATTCTTTCAAACTCCATGTTAGAAATGACGTTTTTGAAGCGTCCATATCCAAGTTCAGCCATTCTTGCAGCGTCGAAGACTTCCGAACCAACCGCGACAACTATTCCGCCTACCTTGACCTGAATCCTTTCCGGCTGCTGCTTGAAGTCTATAGCCTTGGGTTCACAGGCTATTTGACATTTGCCGCAAACGTCTTTATCAAACTTCAACCTCAAGCAATGCTCTGGATCAATTACCGCAATTTTCGGCACCGCATGCGCAGAGTAAATGTAAACAGCCCGTTTTTCAGTGAGGTTCTCATTGAATTTGTCAGGGACTTTGACTGGACAGACTTTCGTGCATAATTCACAGCCGACGCATTTCTTTTCATCAACGTATCTAGGTTTCTTAAGGATTGAAACCTCATAGTTGCCGACGAAGCCGTTTACGGCTGTGATTTCTGCGTTTGTTAGGAGCGTGATGTTTTGATGTTTGGTCACGTCAACCATTTTCGGCGTCAAAATACACGCGCTGCAGTCAAGCGTTGGAAAGGTTTTGTCCAGTTGGGCCATTCGTCCGCCGATGCTGGGGGTCTTTTCCACAAGATACACTTTGAAACCAGCGTCAGCAAGATCGAGTGAGGCTTGTATGCCCGCGATTCCACCGCCTACAACTAGGACGTTTTTTTCCACGCTTACTTTACGTTTCTCTAACGGTTCCAGAAGTTTTGCACGGGCGACACCCATTCTAACCAGTGCTTTGGCTTTTTCAGTTGCCCTTTCAGGCTCGTGAATATGGACCCAAGAAACATCTTCTCGCAAATTGACTATTTCAGTCAAATACGGATTAAGCCCAGCCTCAGCAACCGCCTTGCGAAACGTGTCCTCGTGCATGCGGGGAGAGCAAGTTGCAATGACTATTCTATCAAGCTTATGGGCTCTAATATCGTCCTGAATCAACCGTTGACCAGGTTCAGAACACATGTAAGTATAATGCTTGACTGTAACCACGTCTGGCAAAGTTTTGGCGTACTCAGCCACCTTTTCCACGTCAACAACGCCGGCGATGTTTAAGCCGCAGTGGCAGACGTACACGCCTATTCTTGCCATAAGTCAGCCATCCACAACATTATCATAGGCACAATTGAATCTAATTCCGCCTGATGCTGTCTATTATCCTTTCTGTCGAAAACATGTGTTCTAATGTTCAATCCTGTCCATCGGAATAGCGCACGCACAATGAACGGCGTTGTACCAAAGTCTCCATCACTTGGAGCAATTCCATTATTCACATAACAACGCTTCTTTTTACAATGGTCTCAGGGATTTCGTGG
>JBGOYH010000020.1:0-19036 GCA_041479575.1 Bathyarchaeia archaeon | reverse complement strand
AAGCTCAATGTTGCAGATCATGGTACCTTCAGGAATCTTTCCAATCGGCAAAATGTTGCCGACGTCAACCACGGCTTTCCCGCCGAACTGAATCTGTTTGCCCTCGTAAACTCCTTCAGGTACAACCGTGTAGAAAGTCTCACCGCTCTCAAACCTTATCAAACCCAACGGCGTTCCCCTTCCAGGGTCATGAACCAACTGTTCAACCACACCGTTCAATGTCGTCTCAAAACTTCCCTTCAGTTTCGTCGTCGACGGGTATCTTGCTGGAGCAACCCTCTTGTGGGTTGAAGCTCGAAAAGTGGGGGCACCGCGTCCTCGTCTTTGAACACGAATTCTCTTTCCCATTAATCAGTCCGCCATACAAATTTACAGTATTCCAAGTTTGATTGCAATATCGGCTGCTTTGTAGTCTGGATGCAGCTTAACGAAGGCTTTCTTTTCTCCGGTTGGTGTGATCTGGATGTTAACATCCTCGACTTTCACTTCATAGAGCTGTTGGACAGCACTCTTGACATCGGTTTTGTTCGCTTTCAAATCAACTATGAAAACGAGTTTGTTTTCCTTTTCAACCATCAAGCTGGCAGCTTCAGTCATTAACGGATAAAGAATGACACTGTATGGATCCATTATGCCTGTCCTCCTTTGCCTTGAAGCACAGCCAGTTTCTCAATTGCGTTGCTTGTCCATATTGTTAGTCTTCCAGGATGCGTACCTGGGGCAAGCATTTCGGCATTAAGATCAGTTACTGAAACAACTTCTACGCCAGGAATGTTTTCCGCTGCTTCCTTTATTCCCCTGTTCTCAGCTACAACGATGAGGGGGCCCACACCTTGCTTCATCTTTCTTCCTCGGCTTTTGCCTCTTCCAGCCCGCACTTTCCTGCTTTCTTTTACACGAAAGATTTCCGACAGCACTCCTAATCGGATGAGAGTTTCTTCAACCTCTTTCGTCTTCTGCAAGCCCTCCATTTCAGGTGTCACTATAAGCGGGATTTGTAGAACGTCCTGAATGCTGTGACCCCTCTTGGCTACAGTTTCCTTGGAAGCTGTCGCGGCTATCGCAGAGAACAAGGCTAGCCTTTTCTCCTTCTTCGGAATCTTCCTCACTATTTTCTTCTCAGACATAGGTGGATGTCCTTGCCTACCGCTGACTGTCCCCGGTGCAAAAGCTGCTCTCCCAGCCCCACCCTTGCGTCTGGGCACTCTGGCCATTCCTTGGCCTGTGCCTCTGGATTCCGCTGTTGTTCGTTTTCCAGCCATGGGGTCTCTTCCCTGTGGTTGAAGCCTATTCGACTGTATGGCCAGAACAGCGCGCTTTATCACATCCTGTCTCAACGGAGTTGCAAAAACTGGTGGAAGATCAATCTTTCCAACCGTCTTTCCTTCGAGATTGAAAACCTTTGCTACCTTCTTCACCATCAGAATGCACCGTTTATCTTCCCTGTGGCGATTCGAGGGAAATATGAGTGATTTGCGGTGGTTCTTCTGCAACGGTCTTTGGTGGCCGTGCCGGATAGCGAAGGCGTATTGGACGCTTCTCCGTGCCTGCTATGCTTCCCGCAAGCAGCACGTATGAACCTTTAATAAGCCCGTATCTCAGAAAACCGCCTTTCGGCGTGATTTCCTTTCCATCCTTGCCTATCTTGAGAATGCGCTTGTTATACTCTGTTCTCTGATGGAAACCCATCTGTCCTGCACGGGCAACGCTGTACATAACATGGTGTGGGTTCCACGGACCGAGAGTTGCAACGCCTCTCTTCGTCTTCCTTCCCTTAGCCTGAAGTATGGTGACCCCCCAGCGCTTCACTGGACCTTGCCAACCTTTCCCAGTGGACACCGAAGCGATATCCACGAACTGGCCTTCCTTGAAGATCTCCGCAGCTGTAATGGTTTTCCCAAGAAGGCTTCTAGCGTAGTCAAGTTGCTGCTGAATTGTGCCTCCGCCTATCTCAATTTCCGCTATGTCGGGCTTCTTCTTCGGCAGACTTGCATCTTTCGGCTGAGTTATCGCAACAGCACGAACCTTCACAATTTTCAGCATGTTTCCCTCAATCTTCTTCAGTGCTTCATCAGTCTTGAAGCCTTCAGGAAGTGTAAACACACGCCCCAAAACGGCTGGCGGTTCTTTCACCCATGCCTCAGCCAAAGTTCGCAAACCATTAGTGTCTCTTGTGTAAACCTTCACCGCACAAATGAATATTGGCGGGGCTTCCAAGACCGTAGCAGGCAAGATCACTTCCTTGCCAAAGTCTGGTGAACGTTTACGGTCTTCAATCGCAAACACGTGGGTCATCCCGGCTTTGAAGCCCATAAAACCCAGAAGCCGAGGCGTTTCTGACGCAATTTTGGGCCAGAAATTTATTCTAGCCAGTAAGTGTTCGGCACGTTTCCTAGGTAAGTATGCGAGAGAACCATGTCTAGGAGCATGCGTTTTACGATGTCCCATTGTTTTTCAGACTCGCGCCTTCTAGGAATGAGAACAATGAGTTATAAACATTGCTCTACGATAACATTTCTTGCGATACGCAGCCATTTTAACGTGGCTTAACAAGTGTTAAATCCGAGAATGCAAAGTCTTGTTGAGGATCAAACATGCCTGATAAACTATCAAAGATTGCAGAAGCCTTGTACAATTCAGGCTGTTTGAAGTTTGGCAGTTTCCGAATCAAATCTGGAGCCCTAAGCCCATACTACATTGACCTTGCATGCCTACTCTCCTCGCCGACTGACCTCTGCACCCTTGCAGACGTTGCCGCAGAAAAGATCAGTCAACTTGCAACCAAAGACAGAATAAACAAACTAGCAACGATTGAACTGAAAGGAGCCCTAATCTTACCCAGCATTGGTTGCCGAACCAACCTGCCATGCATCATTGTAAGGAAAGAGGAAAAGGCATACGGCGCCACTGGAAGAATTGCAGGCGCAGAAGTTGTTAGAGGTGAACGGATCCTATTCTTCGATGATGTCATAAGTGAGGGCCTGTCCAAGCTCGAAGCCATAAAGCCTCTTGAACAGCTAGGAGCCCGCGTTGAAAACGTCTTAGTAGTTGTTGACAGGGAACAACACGGTATAGAAAATCTTGAGAAGCTGGGCTACAAAGTCCACGCCCTAGCAAGAGTCAGCGAACTGACACAAAGACTTCTTCAAGACTCAAAAATCTCAAAAGAACAAGCAGATGCAGTTCTCAACTACGTGAAAAGTTTCTAGCACAAGGCACCACGGCAATGAAAGACTGGTCGAATTGACATAATAGCACAGTGCGCAGAACTTTCCGGGACAATTGGCTGTAACTCTACCTTTTCTTTCTGGTCTCAATGCGCAGTGACTTCAGTATTCTCTGTGCGCTCTTCTGAGGCGAACATTTTGCGGTGTCAATAACCATTTCAGGATTCAAGGGCTTCTCATAAGGCTCGCCTATTCCTGGAACGGTTGGGGCCTTGCCCCGTAGGGCTTTTGAATAGATTTGTTTTGGTGCCATGTATGTTTTTTCACGTTTAACCTCACGCTTTATGCACACTCCCAAAGGGCATTCAAGATAGACCTCAAAGAATCTCGGAAGTTGCTTTCTTGCCTCTTCCCTGTATCGTTTCAGGTTGCCAGTGGCATCGATCACCACATTCGCACCGTTCTCTGTCAGAAGCAGAGCTATGTAGACCAATGTTGCATAAACCGCATCGCGTTCTTCCAAAGAGTAAGTTGGCTTGGGAGTTAAGACCTTACGCAGGGCGTCAGAGGACAACAGCTGGGCATGAACCCCTTTTTTGGCGAGGAGCCTCAACAAGGCTTCGGACATGACGGACTTGCCGCTGCCAGGCAAGCCTGTGATCCAGACGCACCAGCCAGGTTCAATTGGCGCCGTTTTTGTCAAGTTTATCCCAGTATCATTTCACTCATATGTTTTCTTAAAAACTCATAGTCTGCAATTTTGAACAGGTGACTTTCACATTTGCAGTCTGAACTGCCGAAACCTGGTATTGAAATTCCCTTCTTGTTCAGTTCTTCAGTTGTTCTGCATTCTTCTGGTCTTCCTGCATTTTTGTGGAAGACTCGATGAACCTTGGCGCGGGGATTATCTAGTAAGTAATCAATGTGCCAGAACTTCTTCTTTTTTCTCCCTAGATGTCGTTTAACGCGTTTTTCTAAATAGTTTTGAGCTGAGCCTACATAGGCATACATGCCTTTCTCAAATTTGAGAGACCCTAGTGCGCCAACATTCACGTTGATATCTCTGTCCACTGAAACTATCAGAATGTAGATGCCTTTCATACTCTTCGGCTAGAACTATTCTCTTTGTACCATTTCAATATTTCATCCACTGCGTTCGGTGAATAGCCCATCTCCTTAAGCAGTTTCTTAAGGTCATCAATAGACTCTACAGCCAAAAGACCCCTCGCCCCATGAAGACTTACTTTCGGAGACTATTTATACTTTAGTCTAGAAATTGATATATGCTTTCAATAGCGGCGTTTGAACTGCTTCAGATGTGTTGAATGCTATTTGAAATACGTCTCGACGCTTTCAAATTCAAACTCTTTGGCCTCAAGCACTTTGCGTGCGAAGCGGAAAATTTTCTTGCGAACACGTGGAGATAGGTTAGGATACCACAATGGTGAGGCTATGACAAGGCTGCGCCAGGCATAGAAAGGCTGTATCACTCTGAGAATCTCATCATCACCTGTCTTGTCGAGATAGTTCTTCCAGAAAAGTATAAACAGTCTGCCATAGGGGCCGTTCATTTCCTCGAACGCTTGCAGAGAATAGAAGATGTAGTTTATTGTCATAGTGGCAACGTCATCTGCAGGTTCGCCCCATTCACCCCCGCTACGATCTAGAACTGTAAACTCCACGCCTTCTTTGAACATCACATTCCAAGGACTAAAATCACCGTGCACTTGAGATAGTCTGTTGGTTTTGCGCTTGAGGCGCCAACGCCACTCCAAACAGTTCTTCTCGAACTCAACGAAATACTTCTCATTAACATAATCTAAGTTGCTCGGATAACTGTCAGTCAAACCGAATATGCCTTCACCGTGCCCAATCAGGTCGCGAAGTCGCCTCACATACAACCCGGGCGCATCCTTCTTCACAGAATGTATCTCCACAAGATAATCAGACAAAGCCACACACCGTTCCTCATCCCGATCAGTCACTGAAAAAGTCTTCTTGATACGGTCTAAGTCATTATGGTATAGTGAACCATCTGTAAACTCTGCCAACAAGAAGAATTCTACACAGTCGCCTACTGACTTCAAAGTTTCACCGTCGCTCAAAAACGAGCCCACATCAACAGAACGCACGTGCCTAGGCAGCTTGTTGAAAGCAGAGTGTTGCCAGAGCAGAGCCCCAGCTCTGTCAGAAAAGTGGTCGTGTCCAAAACCTTCAGGGCGCATGGTCTCCAAAACAACCTGTCTAGTTTGTCCCTGAACAGCGAACTCGATAATGTAGGGCACGCCGTAACCGAAGCCTTTCAGGTCAACAACTTGATTACGGCGGAGAGGAACAACACGCGAGACCTTAACAGTTGACTTGTAAACGCCCGTAAGATATTCTTCAACCTTTTCGATTTTCAACTCAAACAAGAAAGTACACCCAAAGTGGAAAGTATTCAATCACAAGTTAAAAATATAGCGATGCGAGCCGTGCTCACAAAAAGAAGGACCAAAAAGAATGAGCACCTTTACCATTAACGATGGCACGTACCCTTAAATAGTGAACCGCAAAAGAACGTAGAGAGGAGACGGTTATGGAGAAATTCAAAGTCAAAGATCTAACGTTGACTTCTAGCGGTGATTTGCAGCTAGAATGGGCATCAAAACACATGCCAGTTCTAACCCAGATCAAAGAAAGATTAAGCGAGGAGAAGCCACTCAAAGACAGCACCTTAGGAGCATGTTTGCACGTCACAAAAGAAACAGGAGTTCTTGTTGAAACTTTTCTTGCAGCTGGAGCGAAAGTTGCGCTGTGCGCTTCCAACCCTCTTTCGACCCAAGACGATGTTGCAGCAGCACTCGTGAAGAAAGGTGCCAATGTTTTCGCTTGGCGCGGTCAGACTACTGACGAATACTATTGGTGCGTCGAAAGAGTGCTGGATTTTACTCCTTCAATGACTCTGGATGATGGAGCAGACCTTGTGGGCACCCTTCACGGGAAAAGAAAACAGTCCCTGCCCAAAGTCAAAGGCGGAACAGAAGAAACAACAACCGGCGTGTTGCGGTTGAGAGCCATGGAAGAGAAGGGGGCACTCAAATACCCGATAATAGCCGTGAACGACGCATACACGAAATACTTGTTTGACAACCGCTATGGAACGGGCCAAAGCACGTTGGACGGAATACTGAGAGCTACAAACATTCTTCTTGCAGGCAAGAACTTCGTTGTTTGTGGCTACGGCTGGTGTGGCAAAGGCATAGCAATGAGGGCACAAGGAATGGGAGCAAGCGTCGTAGTCACCGAAGTAAACCCGCTCCGCGCCCTTGAAGCAACAATGGACGGATTCCGAGTTATGCCGATAGCTGAAGCAGCAACTATAGGCGACATTTTCGTGACAGCAACGGGCGACACCAGCATCATAAGAAAAGAACATATGCAAAAGATGAGAGACGGCGCAATACTGGCCAACAGCGGACACTTCAACGTTGAGGTAAACCAGAAAGACCTGGCGCACATCTCATCAAAAAAGAGGAATGTACGACCGAACTTGGACGAATACACACTCAAAGGCGGACAGAAACTTTATCTACTAGCAGAAGGGAGACTCGTGAATTTAGCAGCAGCCGAGGGACACCCATCAGAGGTGATGGACATGTCTTTCGCAAATCAAGCCCTCTGCGTTGAATACATTGCCAAGAACGATAGGATGGAGCCGAAAGTCCACCAAGTGCCTAAAGAAATAGATGAAAACGTGGCCAGACTGAAACTCGGCGCTATGCATATCAAAATAGACAAATTGACCAAGGAGCAGAAGAAATATTTGTCCGCATGGGAACTTGGTACAACGTAACAGTCCAGCTGGAACATGGTAAACTTTAAAAGGTATTAAAGAGATAAACTCCGCTATCAAATGGTGAAACTAAATGGCTAATAAAGATCAAGCTATAGGTGGAGTAATATTCATTGTGTGCGCTCTGATTGGCCTCTTCTACGTTGTCACATTGTTCTATCCAAACTGGCTCGGAGTGTTCGGACTGAATACAAGTGATTCGAAAGTGCTTTCAAACGTCCAATTCTGGATTATCGCGGTTCCTGTTCTAGTTGCGTTCATCGCCATAATGGGAATAGGAGCATGGATAGGTTGGACAATGGCTACCACACCGCCGCCGAAACCGATTGAAGAAATAACAAGCGAGATGGAAACTGAAGAAAAGAAACCCGTTGAAGAGAAACCGGCAGAAGAGGCGCCAAAGGAAGAAGTAAAGAAGCCTGAAAAGAAGAAAGGCGAAAAATAGCCCCAATTGCCTAACTTTTTGTTCTACGCAAACCCATTTTCACTCAAGGCTTTTCTTCTTCAACGACTTTAGCCAGTCACAGCTTTGAGCATGCACTTAACTATGTTTTCGCACACCACACACTCGTCCGGTATAGTATCATTCCTCGGCCGTTCACTTAAATAACCAAAGCGACGTGAACAATGCACCCCAGGTTGAGGCTCCACTTTCTTCTTCCCCGTATTTGGGACCTTTTGCGCGTTTTCACTGACGCCTGGACTAAAACTGGGTTTTGTTTCAACCAGTGGAGGGGCACCGTCTATCGTAATTACCGTCAAACAGCGCGGGCACGCGTCATAGATTTCCGAGTTCTCGACACATAAGTTCTTGACTTTCAACGGCTTGGCAAATACGAGCCCGCACGCAGAATTTGGGCACGTAAACTTCCGTTCAGTTTCAACGTGTTCTTTCTTTCTCGGCATTAAGGGCCCTCATCTATCAATCAGATTCTGCGCCTTATAGTATTAATGCAGTCAGAATCAGTATCCTGGATAAAGGAACACTTGGCTCTTTCCATCTATTTCCGTGCGTACGCCAACATGCTATGTGGACCCAGCGTCATTATTCCAGATTCATAATTGTTTTAATCATTATTACTAACTCTCTTCTCGTCAAGTAGTGGTGGAAAATTTGTACGCAACGTGGATAAGAATTGACGAAACGTTACCATGGTTTGAACTTAAAGGCGAGTATGCCACAAGGAGAGAAGCTAGACAGGCTGCAGAGCAAGCATTGAATAAGGTAATGCTGAAGATCATAAACATTCCTCAAGAAGGAAAGCCTCTGAAGGCATTAGCCACTGTTAGAATAAGGCGTTAATCCAGCGCGGTTTGTTGGAATCCTGTTCGACGTTGTTCTCTGGCTATCCGCTATACGTTTTGGGAATTTGAGATATCATAGACCGGAAATTCTCAGAACTAGTATGGCGCCGGGGAAGTGAGTTCAGCACTAATTTACTAGTAAAAAGCACCACGATACATGGCTGGGGATACGTGGTCGCGCTACTTAAGAGTTACTTGCAAATAGCGCATGGAAGGAATTTGAACCCTATTACGGCTGGCGATGTCTCTTGCAAGGCGAAAACTCAGTGCACGCGTTAATGCGCCAAGCAGTTAGCTCTCCTATTCGAGGGAGACTACTTTAGCATAGCGGCAAAGATGGAGAGCGCGACCTTACGCCATAAGCGCGCGCGGTACGTCAGGTTCTGAGAGAGTCTCATGCAAGAATCGGTTTCATGATGCTATGACGAGGGCCAAGATATCAAATATGTGTGCACATAATGTTTTCTACGAGAATTTTCGACCAAGGCTCCATTTTTTCTGTCACGCGCAATTCTTCCACAGGCATCAGCTTAAAATCTGTGCACTCATCTGCCAACGATGACTCATCTGCCGTTTTACCCACGTCAACCAAATAAACAATCCCAATATGGACTCTGCCAACCGGAGTCCTATCTTCATTTATCAGTGCTATCGGCTCATTCGATTCTTGCAGCGATATCCCAGTTTCTTCATTGATTTCTCTTTTGGCAGCGTTCCACAAGGTGTTAATATTAGTGAGACTCTCTTTGCCCAAGTCATTTTCGGTTACATGGCCTCCAAATCCAAACGAAACTAGATCTTGAAGTCTCGGTTCGCCACCTTCATGCCTGATATAAGTTAACACCATATTATTGCGCATTAACACGACGTATGGGATCAACTGTTTGTATGAGGCATCTTCTTCTATCAAGCGACGGCTAATGAACAAAGCATTATCCATTATAGCGGACAATATGCCAATATCCATTGAAAATTCGCTTAAACAATTGAAGCTCTCTAATACTTTCCTTTTAACCACAAGAACCTTACAAAGTTCATTAACATCCGTCTTATATATCATCCAATCATTCCAACCTACCATTCTCATACACGATCTTGCTCTTGTTTGGATGGCGACCAACGAAAAGGATCTCAAAAGTGCGTGCAGGCGTCTTTGACCTTTTCTTTCCTTGCGAAGAATGGACAACTTCATAGCTCAAGACGACAACATCATCATAAAACCTATACATAAACGAATAAATACTGGAGAGAGTAACAAGACCATTCGGCTTATAATTGAGAATCAAGTCTTTTTCCCTTTCCGAAACTGTTCTTATAAACGTCTCCATTTCATAGCCGGCACGAGCCCTAGAAGAAAACTTCGATGAGAACCGATCCCCGCGATATAGCCCGCGACCATGACTATTCGGGTAGTCATAGCGGTGAATAGTCGTAAGAACATGGTAAAATCTTGAGTATTGAAAATCGCTCATCGGTGGGTCTGCATAGACAGTTGTAACCTTGGCGCTCTCCAAACGATTATCGCATTCGGCTAAGGCGGCTGTCCAATCCTCGTTATAGGCTTCTATTAGGAATGGTGGATGCTCATTTGCAAAATATCTCACCCTCTCACAGAACAAGTTCCATGCATTTTTCTCACGGCGTTTCGCCCAAGTTTTTCTTGCATTCATTATGGAGAATTTTCGTTGATATTCTGCAAAATGTCCCGGTGCGGATGACATTGTGCTTGCTACAGAGAGAAGCGCCGCCACCAGAAGAGATCGAAGCTCCTTTCTCTTATCAGGAGACTCGTTTCTCTCAATAACACGGTCGATAGAGTAGCGAATAGAGTCTAGTTCTATTGCTTGTTTGAGTCCAAAATATGCGTTTGCAAAATAATAGGTTATCAAGCAATATGGGGACGTTTGTGGGTTGCGCCTTCTCTCTTCAATGTCTTTAAGTGCAAATTCCCATGAAATACACTCATTTTCTGGTAGACTCCATTTTGGTCTGTCATCGGAGTAAATTGGATATTGATCCATAATCCTCTGATATTCCTGAATAGAATGAGAAGTAACTGGTCCCCACAGAAGTGACTCTTCTTGTTTCACATGTGGATCTAAGGTTTTCTCAAGTGCTTCTACGTTTTCTTCAAAAAAGTCGTGCATCTTTTCTAGAGCACGTTCGAGAAGGGTGGCGTCGACATTTGCGATTAGGGCCTTTGCTATCTCAGTCGAAAAGATTTCAGCGTCATTTGCGATTGTTGGACGATAATTTGCCAATCTTGAAGAGACGGCGCAGCTCCCAGCAAAAACATCCAATATTACATTCTGCGAGTCTGCAGTATAACAGAGCGCCGTCATAATGGGTCCTAGAGCTTGGCTCTTCGCACCATGAAACCAGAGCGTTACCAAAGTATTTGTCGAAGGTATGAATGAATCAGCTATTCTCCTGATTTTGCAGCTCACGATTTCATATAGAGGCTGAGGCATTATGATGGAAATGTCAAAATGACCTATTTTGTTATGAAAAACTCTGAGTTCTTCATGATTATTTGGCGGCCCCTGTTGCATCTCTTTCTGAAGTCTATGAGAGGAAAGCTCTTGGAGGATTAGTTGTATGAGGAAGGGAGGGCATTCGTCAAGTTCAATGAATAATCCCATTTTTTCCTCAAAGCGAAGAAGATGATATTTCTTCAGTTCCTGCGAGTGCCATTTCCTGAACATCATAGCGCCATATAAATCGCTTTCCTCTGGGCATACTAGTGATCCCGGTTCCATGATTTGGCACGCGAGTTCAAGTGTTGGAATCAGCGGAAGCACACCACATCCAGGTTCAAAATCTATCAGTATCTTCCTGTCGATCAGGATACTCAGATCATCATGAGAGACTTTCAGCTTCTTTAACTTGTTGATGGAATCTTGTAGGTCTGCTTTCTTGATCAAACTCATTAAGGGCCTTCTTACAGTTTCACAGCCATGAGTCTACATTCCGAAGGATCATGATTACTCTCCTCGAATTTCACAATCCTAAAGCCTACTGCTTTCAGGGTTTCGCAATAATCACTCTTATGTGGGTCGTGAGAATATGTCACGAGACCAAGAACGCCTCCTCGGACTAGAGTCCGAACAATCTCTTTGAAAACGAACTTGGGTTGTGGCATGTAATGGAGTGTGTAGACAGCAATAACACCGAGCAAAGATTCGCCTTTGAATGAGAGATATTGAGCGTGTCCGACAATTCGTTCCGACCATTCGGGGCATTTTATCAGCATGCGGCGCGAAATGTCTAGGGCTACGAGCTGAAGCGTTCTATATGGAATCTCCTCGTAAGTCTTGACCCCAAAACCATGACCTGCCCCAAGGTCCAAAAGCCATCCTTGGCTTTTCTTATGGATTTCTGAGAATCCAGCGAGAACCCATCTATAAGCTTCCACATTCCTCTCTTTCAAAATGGCAGTTTCATACGATGAAGACAGATGATCGAAGAAAGAACCAACTAATCCCTTTTCTGAAATATCAAGGTAATATTCCTCACAACACCTCTGAAATTTGCGTCCCGCCGTTCTTATGTAATCTGGCAAAGCCCCTTTGTATTTGCATCTATAGAAATAGAGGCCACAATCTGGGCAACGGGTAACGCGACGCATAAACATCTTGTCGTCAGGGTCTGAGGCAAACTGAACCTGTTGCTTAGTTACAATTGTCAATTCTTGCTCTGTAACCAACTCGCTCATTTAGTCACCTGCTCAACTATCCGTCGGGCTACTTTTCGCTCAAAGAGGTCGTCGAACATGTGGAGACTTATAGCGTAGTAGACTACTTCTCCGGTGTCGACAGAATATTCTTTTCCAAGTCTTCCTTGAACATCTCTAGTGAACTCTTCGGCGAAGCGGCATGAGGCATAGGCGCTAAATGGAAAGCCTACTATTGCTTCGACAGTCCTCCAGTTAAAGAAGAAGTGAAGCGCCCACGCGTTTCTGCCCTGCCTAGGCCGAGGCAGCATGGCCAAGTCTACTAGCCCAAGTGGCAGGTCTCTCCTGCTACCTCCCCAATCTACGAATGGAGCTGCGACTTGCATGCCAGCCCGTCTAGTAGCCACGCCTTTCTTTATCTGTTCGCAGACATAGTCCAATTGTATGGTGTATTGATCAAACGTTTTACCTAATGTCGATGGGTATTTGTGGATTCTTTTTCCAAAAATCCCTTCATCTTTATTGAAGACTTTTTTGTAATAGTCTTCGAATTCACTTTGGCTTTCTGTCTTCCTGAAGAAAAGCGGAACTGTTGGAGGTACTGGTTTCGTGAGAACCAGCTTAAATCCTTTAAGCTCGTGCATCTTACGCCCGATCTGATCCTCACATAGTGACTCAGGACTCAAGTTTCTGAGCATGTCAATTACTGCCGGATAAGCCTTATTGATGTCCTCTAATGCCAATCCTTCGGTCGACTTAAGCTCAAACTTTTGCAATGGCATCGCACGAGCATATATACGCTCTTTTTCTGGGTCAGCCTCGGGTTTGATGGGTTTCTCTTTTATACAGCCTTCATCGATGCGCGGTTCGCCCTTTAGAAATCTTCGAGCATTGATTCCTACTTGTAGTTCTGGAGCAAGAAACAGTGGAAGGATTGCTTCTATTTCCTCATAGCTCGAGCAGTTTTCTACTTTCTTGACTTGCTTGGCAAAGCGTTCTAGAAGTCTGCGTTCGACGAAAGACTCACATTTGTCCATGATAGTCTCTGGCACGGAGCGATCACATATTTTCCACGTTTGAGCAGAATTTCCTATGTTACCATAGAAGACTAGGAAACGTACATTGGGGTTAGACGTCGTGTAGTTGACTATTTTCGAGATGTTTGATTGCCAAGGGTCGGGCAGGCCACCACCGATGGTAGGACGGTCATCAAGGTAACAAACAGAAGAAGGTGCAGCCTCTAGAGCCGCCGGTATTTCAAGTTCTTTTCCAATTACGAGAAGGAGAACGGGTGAGAGAACATTTCTGACACTTATAGCCCCACTTTGAGGTAGGTCTTGAGCGGCAATGCTGCATTTTGGGATATTTCTCCCCGTTGAAATCTCCGGTGTATACAATGCTAGGGGGATAGTATTCCTGACTGCGAATTCCCTGAAACCTTGTTCAAGACTAGCTGGAAATTGAATGGCTTTTCCTGAGGCGTTGCCCACCTCCAAAGAGATAACCGCAGTTTCATCCTCTTTACTGTGAGACTGTAGCACAATGTCGATGTACGTCTGATAGAACCGCTTTCTGAACGCATCGTCATAAAAGAAAGCTTGATTAAAACTAGCTACAAACAGAGCATACGCAGCGGTCCATGGAATTTTGCCATTTTCTAGAGACTGTATCGACCAATTTCCATGTGCAAATGGAAGAATCGTTATGTTTAGCTGTACTAGAGCTTCTTGAAAACAAGGCCACAAATCTTGTTCACTTTGGACTCTAGCCAGTTTGTGAACGATGTATTCAAAGTACATATCTGAGTCGCATAGGTTTGATCGAGATAGAAAGAAAGAAAACTGTTTGCATCCTGCAACAAGAAACGGTAAGCCGTCAAGTTGTACCACAAGACTTTCTTTCGTGGGCTCATATTTGCAGGGTTCACGTTGCACGAAATATTTGTATCTGTATAAGCCTCCCTTTGGAATTGGGGTTCCCCCTATTGGTGCACCATGCTTCATTTTTCGAGCTTGGTCTACCAAGAAATAGTAATGATCAAAGCGCCCACGTTCCTTTTTTTCTTCTTGGCCAAGCCAAGAAGTTCCCACGCGAGGTTTGGGATTTAGACTGCATATGGGTAGCACTTCATCTGCTGGATACACAGCCATGCCGCAAGAAGAGACAAAGGGGATATCCACTCCTTCCATGCGTATCTCTGAAATGCTGTCTTGTATCCCAAGCAAGATTCGCATCGCCCCCACGGAGGATTTTCCACATATCAGAACCAGAAATTCATCCCCTCTAAAATGGGATTTGTAAAAATAGACTTCATCATGTTTCTGACATTCATTTGTAAGACATATGCCAACACGTCTGATAGCATCATCACCCGTCTGCTCACTATAGTTGTCATTGAACATTTTGAAATTGTCAAGATCCAAGGAAGCCATTATGACTGGCGAATTCTGACTTGCTCCTCCGATCGTCCGTTCTATGTTCATTTGTTCAGTCATGTCTATCCGTGGAACGAAGAATTTTCCATCAATTCTCTGTCCATATATTTGCTCTATGCCTCTCTTGAGTAAAGGGAGAGCAATCTCGACGAAATCCTGAAGCACATTTTGAGTCTCCAGGTCTTCCCGAACTTGGTATGAAAAGACACAAGTACAATTGCTCGGCATAAGTGGCATTCGTTCCCGGTTAGCCATTTCGCCATCAGAGGGCATGACCCCTTCCTCAACCAACACGTTGCCGTCGATCTCTTGTCCCTCCCCTTGGACGCCTAACTTGCTTGAAGCCAAGATTCTTAGATGAACCATGATGCCCATATCAGAAAGCGATTTGAGCAGATTTCCCAGCTCTTTCCTAAATTTCGAAGGCGCAAATAAACCAAGCGTAACCCTATTATTGAAATCCTCAACTAATCGTCTCATGTTCTGCATTTCGGTTTCACCTTCCAATCCCCTCTTATCACTCCTTTGAGAATTGCCTCATTAACCCCTCGCGCGTAGGAAAGCTCCGTAACATAGT
This sequence comes from Bathyarchaeia archaeon, assembly GCA_041479575.1. GTDB lineage: Archaea > Thermoproteota > Bathyarchaeia > Bathyarchaeales > Bathycorpusculaceae > DASPPK01. Next base: position 4,044 of record JBGOYH010000020.1, on the reverse strand, counting down.
CTGACATTTTTCTCACTTCAGGCGGAGAATTTGCAAGCGCAACCCCGATTCCAGCCACCTTCATCATCGCAATGTCATTTGTACTATCACCCACGACCATGATGCGATCAATATCCCAATCTAGGATGTCTGCCAACTTAACTAATGCAACTCCTTTGTTAGCATCCTTCGGAGTTATCTCAACTCTGTCTCCAAATACGTTAGCTCTTGCGAAATCTCTAATATCAGCTAACATATCTCTCACATCAGAGGGCGATGCGCTTGATGCTCCATACAACAGAATAGCGACTGCACTTTCAATTTCTGAAAGCATTGACTGTGCAATGTTTTTTATGGCCAAACCGTTCAAGTCAGACATTTCCAATTCATCATCATCGCTTCTCGATACCGAGAAAACTTTTTCCTCTAAACCAAGGAGAAACTTGTGATTTACGCAATAGATAAGCGGACGCAAGCGGTGCTTTAATGCTATCTCTAGAATATTGATGGAAGACCTCCTGTCAATCTCCCATTTTTTGTACAAAGTACGCCCATCAGAACTGACTATTAGAGAGCCATTGTATAGGATGAGTGGCATGGATCTATGCTTCAACTTCTGAGGTGGTTGAAAGGCTCTCAGTTTCATAACCTGTGCCAGGATGTCTTTTATGCCCGCATATGCCCTGCCGGTGGCGAAAGTGAACCGCGACTCTCTTGGAGGAAGACGATTGAGGAAATTAAGAAGATGGTCATGTTCGCGATACTTCTTGAGTACTAGAGTCTCAGCTGGTTCCAAGAGTGTCCCGTCAATATCAAGAACTACTCCCATAATTTCCGATGGTCTGAGTTCAGCTCTTAGAGGCATAATACATCCTTTCGTAGACTCGGTTTGGGGAAGTGTGATGATTCTGGTAAGAGTTAATTGGAAATTCGTATATTTTAACCTCACCGAAATTCGAGAGAATTTGAATTATCTTCTCTTCCTTGAGAATTCCATCCTTCGCATAGCTAAGAATTACATGTCGAGCTTTGGTTTTCTCGAGAATTATTGTAAGAGCTTGAGCAGCGGTGTGAACCGAGCAAAAAGCAGATCGTTTATCTTCATAAGGACGAATTCCATGTTTTCCATACAACTCTGGATGGTCGCCGCATGCAATTGTCTCCAATAGATGGTAATGAGCTGCATACTGCTGCTTGTTATATGGCGGATCCAAATACAACACATTGACTCTGAAAACATCAGCCGCTTTTTCTGCAGGGACGTTTGCGACTTCGTGTGGAAGAGCAGCAACAATCACTGAAAGGCGGGGCAATATCAGTTGCTTGTCGATTCGCCTATCGGGTTTTCTTAGATAGGCATAGAAGCTTCCAGCTGTGTTTGCACACTGAGAAGCGCCAATTAGCAGACTTGCAAGAAGAAAATCATGCTCAAGGGTTGATATCTTTCCTTCACTTTGCCAATCACGAAGTTTCTCTCTTATAGCATCAATTCTCCCTCCGTTTGTATCAGAAAAGAAAGATCTGGACTCAGAGAATCGACCCGATGAGCAATAATGGTTGTAGATGAAGCCTTCTTCACCGGGTAGATTCCCAAGGTATTCTAGGACTCGCTCATAACGCCTGCTACAGTTCAAGTTTCCAGTCTGATTCCTCAAACCATGAAACCGCGGTATTCGATTAACTTGAATCAGGGCTCTTAAAAGTACATAAGATGTTCTGAGAATGTCTGTAGCTTTCACTGTGAAGCCAGTGAATTTTGCATATTGTGCAACTACTGTAGACCCCGCAAAGAAATCTCCGAACGTACCATTTCTGATTCTGTTCGCTTTAAGAACCATATCCAGCTTAGGAATTAGTCGCCGTTTACTGCCCAAGAAGCGAAAAGGTGCCAATTTTAGCTCTCTACCTCGCGTAGCATCTATTACAACATTGTCATCTGTGTGATCTAGGCACGCTGGTGAAATCGGATCAGTTAACACGGATCAGCCTCCTAAATGGTTCTGATATGCCCAACGTCGTTTGGTTTTTCACCGCCGATCTTGTCGACCTGTTTTGTCTTTGAGATTTGGAGAACTCGTGGTTCTATCTGTTGTTCGAAGAAGCTGTCATGCGGATCGATTATTTTGACCTCCAAAAAAAGTTCGTCGCCTTCCTTCCAATGGAGTGCTTGCCCTATAGGCTTGGGGATGGTTATCACAAGGCTGTTCCCCTGCTTCCTTAAGCTCACAAAATCCTTCGTCTTTGGCATGACTATCTGTGTCAATAGTGTGATTTATAATTGCATATATCATTTGTGCATACGAGTGTTATTTGACTTTTCGCCTAGAATGGAATAGAATATAAGAGTCTGATGGGTTGACTCTCAGAAGAGGATGAATATTTGCCTACCAGATTTTCAGTAGTTGTCATACGGTACGAAGAGAAGAATGAGAAGGATGTCGAACGATTAGTCAAAGATGTGACAGAGCAGATCAGTACCCGGTATGGCGAAGCCAAGCGGGTTTATTACGGCTCAGATGAACGAATAATATCCGCTCTTGAGAAAGTGTTGAACTTGACAAAATGAGCTTTGTTGTTATTGTAGCACGCACGCAATTTTGTTGTTAGCCAGAACTGCGGTGTTGTCACGATGGTTCCTAGAAAAATGCGCTTGTCTATTGACGAGATCAGAAATAGAATCCTTACCTGCAAGAAATGCGGAACAATGAGCGCAGGTCAGAGGCGTGTTCCTGGAGTGGGAGTGTTAACTCCTTCAGTCTTTTTTGTGGGCGAAGCGCCTGGAAGACTAGCATGCTGCCACATAGGGAGTGGGGGTTTGGGAAGCTGTTCTTATGATTCGCAGTCTCTATCTCGAAACTATCGAGTTGTACAGTCTCACGCCGAAGACAACACCAGCAAACAATCCGACAATCAGACATGCTGCTAACAAACCGTCAAGTACCTCTTTTGGCGGCGTTCGAACCTGTGCTTGGTACATCCATTCACCTCTTTGACTTTTGATGTTATAGCGTTTATGTTTCCACATATGCACATCTGGTAACAGAATAGCAAGACGTAAATATAAGTCTTTTGCCTAGTAATGTGATTCGCATGGTAGACGTGAGATGCCCCAACTTCAATGATACAATCTGGAACTACGTAGCTGAATATGCTAAAAGAAAAGGAATAACCCGCTGCAAGGCCTTGGAACAAATAATAGTAGAGCATATGAAAGTTTTGGCAGAAGCTCAGACGAAAATGTACGAGAAGGCAAAGAAGAATGTCTGACAATGATGTCCCAGATTGGGTAAAAGTTCTCATCGGTCTTGGTCTTGGTGCTCTTGCAATCGTTTTACTTGCACAAATTCTCTCTGGAACGACAAGTTCGCCCCCAGATAGGTGTCCTCACTGCGGAGCAGCGGTGCGGAAATGGGCTCGAGAGTGCCCAAGTTGCAGAAGACCTCTCGTATGGACCTAGCGAGCTTCAAAAGCAGAGTAAGTGGAAACGTGCCTGAAAATGACTTGACTGAGTTGCTGAAGCTCGGTTTCGGGAATGTTGGCAATTTCTGCCTCAAAGAACAGAAACTTCAGTTTTCTTTGAGCAATTGCAGAAACAGTACAGGGAGCTATTTGTTCGTCGTTGGCCAGAAAGTTATGTATGTAGGAGTCACCAAGAACACGTTGTATAGAAGAATGAACGGATACGAGAATCCTGGGCCTTCGCAGGAGACAAACAAAAGGATTAAGCCGAAAATAGTTCAGGCTGGCGGAGTCCAAATCTACTTTCTTTCGGAAGGCGCGATAGCAAAATTCCAGACCATAATTCAGCGAGATAATATCAAGAAGGAGGTCCCTATGGACTTGAACATGTTTGAACGCATTCTGATATCGTGGCTTAAACCGTCTTGGAATCGAGGATGAGCGCGCATGCTTGTTCCGAAATTGGCCTAAAATGGTTTTTATTCGCCTTCATGACCTAGGGACGGCTTTGGGCTCCGTGTCTGTTCTTGATTTCTTTGGGGATTTTGTCTTCCTCGAACACAGGAGAAACGGCAAAACGGAATTAAAACCATTTTTGACCATTTT
>JBGOYH010000019.1:0-19317 GCA_041479575.1 Bathyarchaeia archaeon | reverse complement strand
CCTTCCTCACTATTCCGCTGCCGTCCGGATTCTTGTCGATCTTAAGCCCCAAGCCTTTATGCCAGTCCAGCGCCTCAAATAGACTTTTCTCTATCTTTTCAACATGAGAATGCGCGCGCGCTCTGTTGATGTAGATGGTTTAGGCTCACCTTTGGCGGTTTTGTACATTAGCCTTTTCGGGGTTTGAACGTTGTATGATGGAAGTTGAAGAGAAAAACCGTTCAGAACGCCGTAGTCAGGCTGAAAAAGTGGGGCGGTTGAAGTATATTCAGCAGCTTCTGAAACGAGCCCTACATGATCTTGAGGAGGTTAAGCTTATGCAGCGAACCATTCTGGCTGGGCTGAAAGGTATGTTTCATTTTGAGAAGCCTATGATTCAGAAGATTGCCTGCGTTGATGAAGTGGATGTCCTGATCTTGGATTACTTGTATGAGGCTGGAGGCGGTGGGATGCTTCCGAAGGACTTGGCTGCTAGACTCACGCAGTTTAAGGTCAGAAGGCATCAGGTTAGCCGAAGGATCCTGCGGATGAATAAAAGGTTAGAGACAGAGATTGGTGAGACGGTTGTTGAGAAGCGGGGTTGGCATTGGGCTTTGACGACTTTCGCTTTTGAGTCATGGGGAGAAAACGAGGAGAAAGTTGACGAGTGATTTCAGATATTAAAGACTTCTCTTTACGCAATTGAGTGAACGCGCAAGTCATAGGACACGGTGTTTTCACGGAGGCAAAGCCTTGTTCGGTTTCGGCAAGCTTGGCCCAGGTTTTGGTTCGAACTTTCTTTTTTTATCCTCCATTTCTCCACTAACCGATTCGATGTGTCGCTCAATGAAGCCACCATCACCGCACCACGGACAAACGTACCAACTTCTACCGTCACGCTCAGTTACTCCTCCTCTGCAACCCAGTTTCCCACATCCACATTCTACCCACCTGCTTGTACCGCAATGTGGGCATTTTATGCTACTAATGTTCTTTATCTTTTCCAGATCTACGTCAGTGGATTTCGAGAGGGATGGCGCTCCTGGATTTGACTGCACAGTAGTGCTAGGAGCGATTATTCTCACTACCTCGAAGAAGCTGCTACCACTATCTTTTGTGAGAAGAACTGCCCAATCCTTCTTAGTTCTCGTGCATTTGAAATCCAGCCTCAAAGAGGATGAAGCGGACTCTTTCTTCAGAAGTTCAGCCTCTTCATCGGCAACTCTTAGTGCCCAATCAAAAGCGTCTTCCCGCTTTCTTTTTGCATCTAGATCACTCATTCTTTCACTCTGCACTAGAGAATGGCTTCAGTTCTTCAAGAGTTTTTTCCCTCAAGCCTCTCAAGACATTCATCCTTGGCTTTGTTAAGCTTCTTGGTTTCTTCTTCCATTATTCGTTTGTACCGTTCGGGAATGGGCGGAGCACCCTCGCCTTTGGGCCAATCCCGTTTTATCGAATCGGGGTGATATTCATTCACCTTCTTTCGCCAAGAATCCATGATTTCCTTGCGAGATGCATTTGGGCTCACTTCCAAGATGCTATAGCATGTTTCGGCACCTTTGGTTGATTGACTGTCCCGAGGTTTCGATTCTGGCGGTTTCCTGAACGTCTCTGCTTGTTCTTTCAGAAACAAGGCTTGCTTCCTTACGTCTGCAAATGAGAGTTCATCATTCTCAAACTGTTGACCGAGAAGCTCAAGCTTTCTCTCTACAGTAAAAACTGAAAACAACCAAGCTCGATTATTCGAGTTCGTAGCATTTTGTTCCGCGTCTTCCAAAATGCTTCTTGTCTCATCAATCAACCTCTCAATATAGACACGCTCGGCTTCCAATCTCTTACGCACTTCTTCGGCCCTTCGTCTCTCGTCCTTTTCGCGCTCACTCTTTGTAACACTTAACGAACATGCTGCCGAAAACCAGGACAAAAGCAAAATTATGCCACCCGCAGGGAATGCCGCCCAACCCTCAAGCGTCTCTGCGAAATGGCTTAAATTGTAAGCAGTTTGAGCATCCTGCCATCCAAAGACAGACCAGTAGTCATCGGGGTCTGGGGAATTCTTGTAGATTCTGTCAAGTGTTGAAAAGCCCCAAACAAAAAGATAAAGTCCGCCCAGCAAAAGCATCAACGAAAGGCCAACGTAGATTATTCGCTTGAATAGGACACGTGGGCGCATGAGATTAGAGGGTGCTCACATCTTTATATGTAATGCCAAGTTTCGCGTCCTTGCTCAGGACGAGACGTCATGTCGCCTTCAAAATCCGTAGAGACTTATTTCTTAGCGGTTTTATCTGACGGCAGGCGAAGAGTTTTGGTCGTCATGCAAGCAGACTTCTGCTATTGGATGTGGTCAACAAGCCGATGACGAAAAATGGAACCGCGCTCACAACCAAGATCCAAAACAACAATTAAGATAGCGAAAAGACGCCAAGAGCTTCGCGACCTTTCAAACTCAAGCTGCCCTCTCCGTGTTGATCAGATCATCTCTCCGGTTCCATCGCAAGCTGGGCATTTGCCAGTACCTTTGCATGGGCCGCATTCAGCACTTGTCAAAAGTCCAACTATCTTACCATAGCCTCCACATCGCTTGCACTTTCCGCTTCCGTGGCAATGTGGACAAGGTTTCCCCATTATTCATTCCCGATGGTTATTCGCTGGTTTCATATTGTGGCGAATTCGTTTTTAAGGTTTTGGAAGTGCACGCTATTCGCAGCCGATGTCTTTAGGGCGAGCACTCTATATATAACTAGTAGAGTGACTTTCAACAACTTAAGGGGAAGTGAAATGTCAGATTCATGTTCTGAACGAGCAACCTTACTCTCAAGAGGTGGGACGACAATTCAAGACAGTGTTGATGAGGCAATGAAAGTGAGGGATGAGTCTCGGATCCTTACGGGGGCTTTTGGTTGGCACTGTCTTGCGCTGTTGGGTAGGACTGCAAGCGGGGAGCTCTCTCAAGATGAGTGCCTCAGAACAATTCGCAAGGTATTTGGACTAGGTTATGTTGCTAAAAAAGAGAAAAACGACCTGCACCTTCAGGATATTGCTTCCAGCGATAGTATCGGTTACCTCAACGATGAATTTGACAATGATCAAATGGAGTTTTGTCTTAGGCTATCTCTAGTTATGGAAGAAGATATGCTGAGAAACGAGCCCAGTGTTTTTCTTTCTAGACATAGGGTTGCAGAAGATATTCTGAAGGCCCTATCACAGACACTCATGGAAATCAATATTGTTACAGATGAGTTCCTTTCTAAGCATAGAATTTCCAAAGATATTCAGGGAGAGTTTGCAAGTAAGTGTGCATCTGCATATGTGCTTGGGTATGTAGCCGCTAAGCATCCAAAGAGATTCGAAACAGTCATATCATTCACTGAGAACCAAGGATTTCCTTTGCCTCCTCCCCCTCCTCCAGCGGCAACTTGCCCAAGCTGTGCCGGACAACTCGCATACATTCAGCAGTACCAACGATTCTACTGCTACAAATGCAAAAAATATGCATAGGTGTTATGTGATTTCCTGACTAGCTGACTTTGTGCGCGCTATCCATCGACAGGCGCGCGTGCAGTTCCATCCCTGAGGTGTACGCAGATTTAAAAAATTGCCTGAAGGGACTTCTCTATGAAGAGAATTCTTTAGAATTGGTTGTCAAGCTGCGAAATTGTGACCGCGAGCAAGTCATATATCTGCAGAATTCCAAATGTCGCCATTGTAAGAAGGGGTTGAGTATCTGGGATGTCTGAGAAGAAGGAAGATATTATCGCGGAGATTTTGAAACTGTGTGAAACTGATCCAGATGCCGGTTTGGAGCTTATTGAAAAAAGAATACGGAAGAAGCCAGAAAGCGCGTCGGATCCCTTTGGAAAATTCGCTAAAGCAATGGCCTATGGCAGCAAGGGACTCTTCAAGTTAGCAAGAAGTAAGCCAGGAATTGATTTTACCGATTTTGACGAAGAAGAGCTAAGAGAGAACCTTGGCGTGACTGATACTCAATTGGATTACTTAGAGAAGGGCTTACAGGAAATCAAAGAGATGGAGGAAATCCATCCAGGAGCATTGAAAATGTTCGGGACTGCCGAAGATAGGGCGGGGGAATTGAAGGTAGACGCCATGTCAATCGTTCTGGAGAGATGCAGACCAGGCAGAGTTCAACAGTTGTTGGGAAAAACGAAGCTAACATACTTTGGTCCGGAGCGAGTTTTCAAGCACAACGACTGTGAGATAACAAGGGGTGAGTTTCAGCTTTTCCGAGATATCTTCTTTAGCTGCAGCGGTATAGCCAAATCCGCCCTATTTCGGCTGGACGGCAGAGACATCGTGGGTCGCAGATACGTCACTGTTGTATTGTACAAGGAGGTAAGCGCATTTGATAGATTCGGAGAGAACAGTCCAGTAGCAGGTTTCATATGCCTGTACAACGATGGGGCTTTCACTCTTGGATCGTCTCCTGTAATTCCACCGCCGCCGCCACCTCCGCCACCAGATTACAACATGAGATAGTGCGATATGTCCCGTGCGCTCTTCTGCAGTAAAAGGTCTGATCGCATAGCTTTGGAAAAACGCGGACCTCTCCCGCATCTTCCCTCTTTTTTCATTAGCACGCGTTACTATCCATTGACGGGGAAAAGCTTGTTGCATTCACGATAGTGGTTCAGAAATTCGCGGCCTCTTTCTGTGATGCTTGCTTTGAAGCGTTTCCTGCCCTTCGGTTCGAGACATATTAATCCGTTCTCAAGCATCGCCTGCAGGAAGCGATACGAGACTCCGATTTTGCCGAATATTCTAGTTGGGGTGGTATCAGGTTTCTGAACGACTACTTCAAGCACCTGAGCTGCGATGTCCTTCCTGCCCCTGACCAAAATTATCGCTATCAATCTCGGTTCCCATCATATATTACCTTTATTGACTCTCGATATCTAGAGGCGAACAGTAATGTTCTTTTTGCAGATGCAACCCAAATCTAAGCTGATTGCTGGTTTTGCCGCCGTTGAGTGGCGTCTAGGAGACTCAGTTTCTCTTGCATCGCGCGCGCTAACTTAGGATGGTCGCATAAGTCGAGTCCTCATGCAGGTCCAAACTACAAACAAAGGCGCTCATAACGTGGCCTGAGCGCCCCGCACGTAAAACCCATACTATCGCGCTATGAGAACGCTTTAGACGGTTGTTGGATGATATGACTTAACCAATTCCGCGCGCGCTGGAGTTGTTGTTTCTGCATTAATGGGTGGGTTATTCCTCTCGTTTCTCTATGGGTCTCTTGATATTGTCCCAGTCGTTGATGATGTCGTTTGATGCGGCCCACCATTCAGCAAAAGGCGGTTTACTGGTCGTTTCTTTGATTTCGCTGTATTGACCTCTTTTGACGATGTCTGGAGAAGGTATGTTGAAGTTTTTGCGTTTTGAGAGAACCCACCTGTCGTGCACGTTCTCCTCCACTTTGGAACCCATAACCCTCAGTTGAGTGGTGACGCCACGGGTTCTCATTGATTCAGCAAATTCCTTGAATAGCTTTCTGAATTTGTCGTCTACCTTCTTCCCTGACATTAGTATCTTGATTTCTTTGACTTGCAAGGGGTTTACCGAGTCGAGAAGGTACTCGAGCCCAGCCTTTGAGAAATACTTGTCGATCCAGTATAGAAATTCGTCGCAGCTTGAAATCATACGTTGGTATTCTATGCGGTTTTTGAATGGATCGTCCGGTCTTATTAGACCCGGTTGCTCCTCGAAGGGTGTCGTTTCCGTTGGGACTTTTCCAGCGCGAGGGCTGTACGTAAGGTTTTTCTTTGCAAATTCTCCGGGAGAGATAATGTGAAGCCAGTCGTTAACTCTGCCTCTATATTCTGTGGCAAGGTCCATTATGATCTTCAGCTCAGTGCTGTCGATCTCACCGTTTGGTGTCAGAAGTTTCAGTAGGCCGCTTGCGATTCTCTTTACTGCTTTTTCATCTCTTATGGTGTAATCACCTGTTAGGTTGATTTCTTGGTCTATTATGTGGGCGGTGTTCTGTTTTCGCATCTCATGCATTATCTCACAGAAATAGTCTGAGGCTATTCCGTAGCCTCTTGACAAATGGCGGCTTGACATTCTTATCTTTGGCAGTTCCCAGCCTGGTACAACTCCGTGGATTCTGTCAATGAAGGCCGAATCACGCATTTCTTTAGAGAGAACATATGTAAAGTCCTCCACGGGAACATAGCCTGTTTCTTTTTGTTCTACTGTTATGTTGCCCATGAGCATGAGTGAACATGTGCTGACGGCTCTTTTTGGTCCTCTTTCGTAGTGTCCACTTTCCATGTAGTCTTTGAGTTTGCCTATCATTTCATCTGGATTTGTGAATTTGACCTTGCTGATTTCATCCAGTATGATGGCGTCTTTTGCTGCCATTTCTCCGAGTTCTCTTCTTGCGATGTTGTAGAAGAGGGTAGCAGCGCTTATGTTTCCACCTGCAAAAATTCTGGTGTAGTATGAGCTGTTACGGTATAAGTAGGTTTTACCTGTTTGCTTTGGTCCAAACTCCATGAGGTTTATGTTACATTCTACCAATGGTACCAGTCGAGTCACGAAAATCAGTTTCTGTCTCAAGTTATATTGTTCATGGTTGAGTCCAACGGTATTGAGTATTATGTCCATCCATTCTTCGAAGGTGAATGACTCTCTGGCTTCTTGAATGATCTTTGTGTCTGTGGTAGTGCATTGAAAAGGCGAGAAATCCTGTATTAGGATTGGTGCCATTGTTTCAGGAGCTGTGTCGGGGGAATAGGAGAGGGTTACAAGCCCCCACATTCCAGTCATAAGTAGGTTTTGGTTCTTATCTAATACGTCGAGGTTTATCATGCAATCTTTTAGGTTGAGGTTTTGCAAGTGAGCCCTGTACGTGCCCAGTCCAACGTCGGTGGTTACCTTCACTTCGTCTATGAGCGTTATCTTGCCCGCGGTCATTACATCAGAGAGAACCTTGTCTCTTTCCCTTGCCTCATGGTAGTACTTGGCAATGAACTTAGAGAGCTGAAGGGCGTAGTTTTCCTCCCCGTATTTATCCATAAGTTTTGAAGCCAAGTATTCTACAACGTATCTTGGAAGCATGAAGAATTCCTGTTTGTTAGCTATTCTTTTGTCAGTTGCGAGGTCTGCGAAAACTTTCTTGGTTTTGTTGAAAAGCTCACTCATCAGTTCTCACCGAGTAATTCGTCCAGTTTGCCAGTTAGAGACTCGTCTTTTCTGAATCTCTTCTTCTCTTTAACATGTAGAGTGAACTCGCCTTTTGCCACTTTGGCTCGGGTGATGATTTTGTACGGGATTTTATGCTCGCCTATTGGGAGTGGCGGAACCTTTACTTTGATGTTTTCTTGTTCTTTGTCGGTTTCTAATTCGACTGTTCGGTCGGGCAGTTGCAACTCTATTTTTACTGTGTCTTTCAGACGATTTGTGATAGCCACTTCAAAGCTGCCAGCAGTATTGGGGCTGGCGACAGCGTTCAGAAAGTCAACAGTAACTTCCATAGGTTCTTCTTCTACAATTTCCTCTTCAATCTCTTCTCCTTCCAAAAGTTTTAAAGAGTTTTTAACTTCCTTCACTTCCTCGGCAGTTAAACCGTAAAGTCTTGCAACAGTATTGTCAATCGCTTCCTCAGTTTTTGATAATTCACCAGCATTGTTTTCAGAAGCAAGCTTGTGAGCTTTTTTTGATAAGGCTGCGAGTTGAACGTGTATCTCATTTTTGTTATTGAATTTTGGAATCTTAACTGTATGTTCAACAATTTTTGGTGTGCCAAAACTCTTTGTTCCACCAGCTATAGATCTTAAGATTAAGTCAACAGTGGGGGAATTCAAGATTGTGCATAGATAATGTGCTTCATCTTCATTATCTGTGGGGATAAATGCAAGAACATGTTCTGGCAAAATCAATTTTTCGCCTAAAAATCTGTCATTAACTGTACCAACTACGCAAGCACTCAATTTATTGCCCATTTGGTTCCAGACAACCTTATATGGAGCATAAGTATAATCGCCAACAGCATACATTGAATAGAAAGCCCCTTTCTCCATTAATTGCCTAACAACGCCAGAACTTCTTTTACTTATGATGTTTTCAAAGCTTTTCAAATATTCGTAAGTTTTGGAAAAGTTCACTTTTACCCAAGTTTCATCGTAGCCTATTCTTTTTACAGGGTCTTGTACTTGAAGAGTATAGATGTAACCGTTAATTTTCCATTTCTCCACATGCCGCGATTTAATTAACGGATAAAGAAAGAAATCTTCTATGACAGTGGTGACCTTCTCCACCTTCTTCTTCATACCTTTGGTTATGTTTTCTATTGAAATCAGTTTTAGCGCCTTTACTTTCTCGCCAAAATACCTTCTTAAATGAGGGAGAACGTCAATGCTTGTTTCTTTCTTGTCTTTGACATCAAGAATTCTAACCCAATAAACCGCGTTGACTCCTCCACTATTGATACCCTCGTAACCTTTGTAGTAGCTCTTACCTCGAGCTTTTTGCACAGCTTTCAAAGCCATTTCTGGTAACGTTAACCACGGAGAAAGCACATTCTTTTCATCGGATGGGGTTGCAAGCATTTCTATTCTTTCAGTCTTTTTCAAAGCTTCTTCTAAGCTATCGGTTTGCCCAACAGCTTCCTTGGGTCTCCATAGAATGTAGGCTATGGGATAGCTTGTCTTGCCATTTTTTTCCAAGAATATGGAAGCTGTCCTATTGTTGGCTCCCTCAAAAGGCTTGACAGCGACAAAATCGTGAACCTTCCTAACCCTCAATGTTGCACTCTTAACTTTGAACCTTCTGAAGCCCTCACCTGCCCCTTTTGTCTTGAAAACCGCTTGAGTTATGAGAAAACCAAAGATTCCTTGATCTTTCAGATATTTGTCCAAACATGTGTACGTAAAAAGAACCGAGACATCTTTCTTACCACCGCCATGTCTTGCTGCCAGTCCACTCAGAGTAAATAGCCCATATCCTTGCCACAACGACTTAGTACTATCTCTGTAATCGCTTGGCAAGTTATCCCATAAAATCCAAGGTGGATTCCCGACCACATAGTCAAACTTTCCATAAGAGCCAACAATTGTTAGAGGCGCAAAAGCATTCCTTATAATAGAAGTCCACACATGATTCTTCCCATTCTCCTCAAGCTGCAAAAAGCTCTTATACAGATCAGCTATAAGGCGTAGCTCATCTTCACTCAACCTCAACTCTTCTTTAATCACTTGTTTAAACTCTTCACACCTATACCTAAGCCTAACATAGCGGTCCACAGCTTCAAGCAATTTACCCAACAAACCCTTATCAACCACAGACTTCGGAAGCTCAAAAACCCCCACATACGTCCTTATCACATAAGAAATTCCAGTCAAAGTAGCCCGAGTTTCCACAAGCAATGAATCAGCAAGGTAAATCGGTATCTCTATAGGTCCTTTCGCATACGCCAACAAATCAGCAATAGCCAAAAGATAATTTGTTCGAGCAGCTAAAACAGCAAGCGGATTTAAGTCAAAACCCACAACATTCCTTAACAAATAATTGACCAAAACATCTTTCAAATAGTGCCCTTCAGCGTATTCCCTAAATTTCTTCATAGTTAGAACAAGGAATGTTCCCGAACCACAAGCCGGGTCCAAAATCCTCAAATCAAGAGGTTTTGTTGAATCACTCTCTTGTGCCATCTTCTCAAAACTTTCGACCGTAAGACCAACTTCGTTTAAAAGGAACTCAGCTAACCAGTCTGGGGTGTAGTATTCTCCCAAATCATGCCTAATCTTCTTAGGCACCAGATTCTGATACAATCTCTTCAACAAGTCTCGGGTATACTCAGGCTCAAGGATAGGAGTAGCTGGTTCATAATCCGCCAATCGTTTAGCCAATTCAGCAATTTTGTTCACTGTTTCTTGGTCTAACTCTTCCAAATACCAAGAGAAATAGTCTCCCTCAATAAAGTTCGTGATGTTAAGAAACTTCTTAAATACACCTCCGCTTTCCAAATCCTCCAAAGCCCTCTTAAAAACATCCAGACCCTTCATGTTGGCGTCTTCAAGCTCAGTCACATATGATTTCAACCATCTACTCGCACCAAAAAGATACGCTACCTCAGCAGCTAAGAGCTTCATAACCAACGCATAATAAGTGTGAACAGCAAAAAACAAGGCGCTATAATCAACTTTTCCCGACAGCCCATATTCCGCCTCTAAACCCTTTAACTTCTCAGGACTGTACGAACACACTTGCGAAAACAGCCTTTTCCAGTCATTAAACAAAGCCTCAACTTTAGGGCTTTTAGAAGACACAACTTTACCATAGAAAACATTAACCATACTAACCGCTGAATCACTCTTGGGTCCAAAATCTTTAAGCAGTTCATCAACAGCCAGCTTCTTCCGTCTAAGCCCCCTAATAGCCTCAACAAGCCTCAGAACAGTCTCCCTATTAAGATCATAAGGACCCCTAATCAACCAATTCTTAGTCTTCTCATCATAACGAACAAAAGCAATTCTATCAGCCAAAATCACCCCCAAAAAAAGCTTAAACCTATCCGCAACCTCACCCTCTTTCCTGATATAACCAATCAACTGCTCCTTAGCCTTAGCAACATCAGGCTCCTTCAACAGCTTCCCCGGAGCCTTGTACTCAATTATCACATGACCATAAAGCGCATCAGGCCTCCCACCAGAAACAAAAGTATACTCATATTTCCCCGGAGTGATACCTAGCTTAGAAATAACCTCACTTTCCAAAATGCCCGAGGCACGTATCCTAAGCTCTTCCTCATTTGCAGCTGTAGCTGCGGCATGCTTAAGCCCGACAAGAATCTTATCTATATCAATCTGTTCAATCGACGCCATACTCTCTACACTCTCTTGGCTTTAGGAATTGTAAACCTTGATTTTTGGCTTTCATAAACATTAAACTTCACCTTGCAATGCTGGCACTCGTAACGCCCCACATCATAAGATCTGAACTTCCATGTTTAAAGAGGCTTACTCGAAAGCTCACGACCACAAGAGGGACATTTAACACTCATCCTAAACCCCGTTAATAGTTAAATCACTATTCCTTAAAAACTTATTATTTCCATCCTTTCTTTTACATCACTCTAAAATGATGCCAATTAGAATTGATAGTTCTCGGCATGCTTGCCACAGCTGAAACAGCCAGTCAAGTGGGATTAACCGGCACAGCAACACAGCTTGAGAAGGAAGGATGGTTTGTAGATTGGGATTTCCTCGTGGTATCTAGCCCTAGCCTGTATTCCCATCGTGGATCGTCTGATGGCCTCTTGCACAGTTGCTAATCCTCTCATTGCCTCCTGTATGGCTAAAGATGTCCGCATGGCGTCTTGTATTTCTGTTGTCCGACGTAAGGCTTCTTGCAAAGCGGAACTTATCCCAAGAACGACTTTAGGGTCTATCTTTTTCTTCTCTCGTTTCTTTTCTTTCGTCATACTCTTCACCTATTAATGGTGCCTCAACAAGATCAGTCCGAGCACAACCAACCCGATCAACCCGTGGGCTTGCCTATCCAATTCTTTTCTTATCTCCATGCATGCATATAGACAACACCGAGTCCTAGTCTCGCTAAGCATGGCTTGCGAAAAAGTCTCTCAAAAAATAGAAGTGAGGACTGTATTTTTCTGTTAATTGCACATTCGCAGCGAGCGCTATTCTTCCATCATTATCAGTGTTAGTGTTGATCGAACCTTGCTGAGCGCTCTGATTTGGCGGGTCAGCATCTCTTTCAGTTTTTCCATTGTGTCGGCTTTGATTTTCGTGATTAGGTCGTACTAGCGCGCGCTCTTGGGCTCAATTCATATTCTCAGATTTCTCTTCTTGGCTTGGTTTTCTCACCGACAATCGCAATTTTCCGTCTTTCTGCTTGAACACCCCGACGTACATACTTACCTCATGTGGTAGACCCAAGATCTTTAGCAACGCAGAATGCAAAAGCCTGGTACAGTTGACAACCATCCACATTCTCTTCCTACTTTCAGGAGTCATTTTTCCAGGCTCTTCAAATTCAGCTGTTCCAATCCTCTCTCCAGACAGAAACTGCTCAAGTTGTTCTCTCAATTCCAGGAAGCCTTTCTCTATTTCATAAATGGTCATGCGTGGTTTCCTTGATTCGTCGACTTCACTTGAAACAATGAGCTCTTGCACGAGAACCCTCAGATTATTTGAGAGAGCAGCTTTGCTCAAACGAGTGCTGCTTGATAACTCGGCCCATGACTTGGGTCCTTCTTTCAGGCTTGCAATGATTTTGTCTCTTGCACTGTAAGGCATTCGTGGCATCCACATTTCACGAGTTCATATACATAAGAACTTTTATATGTGTCTTTTCGCTTCAATTAAGCAAGAGTTCGTCTATATAGAAACTAGGTCGGAAGAATGAAAATGGATCAGGAAGATTCGGAACCAGGGAGTCAAAGATTCAAGAATGCCAGTTTGACAGGAGCAAATGGGAGTCGCAATTGCAAGAGCGGCTCGCCAAGAACCGAAGGCCTGTGCAGTGCACGAAAGTTTCAGTGAGATTAACAAGAAGTGAGCAGCAAATGGTGGAAAAAGCAAAGAAGAACAAACAGTACGTGCCCACATCAATCACTGTAACACCAGAAGATTTAGCGTACATCAAGAAGTTCCCCAATTTTAGCGAGCTAATCCGCAGAATCTTGGCGAAAATGCGGGAACAGGGGATGGATGTCGAGCCGAAGCTGGAAATAATCGCTCTCGGCGTTCAATTAGATGAGTTTAACCGCGAGATGGAAGAGTTGCGCCGGAAGAGGGTTGAGTTCTGCGACAGTAATGCAAAATTCTGGGAATACGACACAAAGGAATATACAACGGACGAGCTTGCAGAGGACCCTGAGAGGATTACTGATTTGACGAAGGCGAGAATGAAAAAGGTCGTCCACAAGGAGCACATCTTGAAGAAAGATGCGAATGGAGATCCTATACCTATGGAGTCGGAAGATGCCAAATTGGCGTTCAAGCGTCTAAAGGATATGGATATGGCGTTAATTTGTCTGGGCGCGAAAGTGGATGGGATTAAGAAGCGGATTATGGCAGCTTAATCCAGTTTCACAAAATTGATGGACAGTCGTCCCGAAACCCTTTTTCTGTTCAGGCCTATTCTGCGAGAAAAAGACCTTTCTCGCTGTTTCGCGGAAGGAGGCCTACTAGAATTCTAGGACAGCAATAATATGTAATATGTAATATTGCTCGGCTATTAATGGTTAAGAAGACTCTTTGTACGAAATCTTAAAAGAGCTACTGTTGCAAAATTTAGCTTCCAATAATATGTAATACGATATTACATATTACATATTATCGCTCTTTTCATTATTCGTAGGCTAGGTTCCTGGACAATCGCGAAAATGGTTGATAATTGAGGCGCAAAGCCATATTTGGGAATCCAACTCGGTCCGATTGTCCATCACTGCTACGAAAATGTTTCAACTGTCGCTTCGGTGGAATATCGCGCAAGATCGTTATACTTCTCAAGGGAGAATATACCCAACAATTAAGCTCTCTTTTCTATACACTTTTCTTTTCTGGAATCCAGAATTAAAAAGTGTACAGTAGAGCTAGTTTAATTATTGGATGTCGCGCAACATCGTTTCAACATAGCTCGGGAATTCGCTTTCGGTTGTACAGGTGAAGCCTGATTAACTGACGCAACTCGGTTCTATTGTATCATGGTCTCCTATGTTGGCTCAACTGCAACGTTCTCTTATTTGTCGTTCCTGTTTACTTATCTGTCGTTCCGTAGGCGCCAAGTTCCTCGCTATGACGCGCAAGAGGAAGATACTTACCGACGAATTCTTAAGATAGGCTTCCAAGAATAATCGTGGAAAGGGGCATTGTGATAACTCCTCTTCATCCCCTTATCGCGAGAGGGTTAGTTGCAGTGTCTCTTTCCATTTACGCTTGGTTGATGTGGAATTCATACTAGGTATGGAAAAAGACCTAATCTGCTCCGCTTCGCTGCGCTAGATACTCGACGATTAATATAAGGTTCGAAAGATACTTTGGTGATGATGGCGGGAAGAACGGTAACAACGGAGTTGCGGGTAGTGAGCCGAGTAGCCGAGAACTAGTATCGGAACTAGTATCAACTTATCAACTATTAACTAGTCAGTAAGGGCTCTTCTCTAGTTCGTGCCGCATTAACTGTGTCGCTCTTCGCTCCCTTATTTTATGTCTTAATACACTCTTCAAGTAAGCGTTCTTCTCACCGTCGTCAAAAAATTCTTGAACTTTTTCTCGTTTCACCGTCGCTAGCACGTTTGTAAAATCAACATAAGATACTCAACTCCTGACATTGCAGCATGAACGATACTTTTAATTACGCAAAAGACTTAAGGCTGAATTGAGGAAAATAACCAACAGTTGAATGGGGAAACATAAATGGCAAAAGATGACAGAGGAAAGAGATTTAGTTGTCTCAAGTGCGGTGAGCCATTCGTGGGATACCCTCCTGATGATTTCCATCAAACGGCTTCCATAACCCAAAGCGAGGTCAACGACCCAATAGAGGTAGAATACAGATGTGAGAAATGTGGCAACACCAATGTTCTGTATTGGGGACGGAGAAAAATAACCTTCGCCGTCGGATAGGTCAAAGGGTGCATCATGAGCGATAACATTAGCACTGTAAACTTCGTGTTGGGCATAGTGGGAACAATAACAGGTGCTATTGCTCTTTTTATCTCCTATTGGGCGTTCAAAAAGGAAAATCCAAAATTAGAGATCAGAACAGTGAAATGTGAGCACAGCGTAAGAGTTTCGACAAAGAATATCAAGACGTTGTCTTTTTGGACGCAACTTGAGGTTAAGAATGTAGGTGATAGAGGAACCAGCATAAACGATGCTCAAATAGAGTTCGAGGACAGCGGAAAGAAGTACATATTCAAGAAACAATACTTTGAGGATGCTACTTCTAGGAATGTTTGGATAAATCCTCACGAAACGACCTACATAGGAGTGCAATTCTGGGGAGCTTTTGATGGTGCTGATTTGGAGAATCTAAACTGCACGTTGAAAGTCTATCATACTCACGGTTGCCGGAATGTTACGGTTACTTCGCGTAGAATCAGCAACGCGCACACTTAGCCGCTGCAAAAAAAATAAATCTCCATGCTACCTCTGGACGATGATCTCGCCGTTCCCCAAGTTGTGGGTTATCTTCCATCCGGCCTTAAGATATTCCAGCAGCAGAGTTTCGCCGATCTGCTTAAACTCCTCTCCGCAATGGTCATGGTCTTCACATTTTTCTGGCTCTTTGGCTCTTCGGAAGCGATATTTCTGGCGCAGTTCTCGCTGTTCGGCTTCCAACGCTGCCATCCTTTCTTGGACCTCTTTCGGCACTTGCGGTCTTTCGCTGGTAAACTCTAAGATAGAGACGGCTTCCTTAAACTTCTCGCGAAGTTGGTCTATTGCGGGCTGGCTGTAGGGCGCTTCTTCTCCTTTGACTTTTCTGCCCCGTATCTTCCTTGCCCAATTCGAGCTTATGCCGATCTGCTCTAATGCCGTGTTTACCCATCTCCGCGCGTCGTGCCATGAGAATGGGACGCCTGTGTTCTTGGAAAGCTGCCAGATTAGTAGTCCGAAAGCACTATAGCTTAAAGGTCTATATGGCGCGTAAGTTTCGAGCCAGATGTTGTCTTCCGCTGTCATTTTTCTGCCAAGTTTCTGCTCAAGCCATTCCTTATAGTTTATGAGGTCGCGTTTCGCCTCAGGAGTCATGAAAGTCGTTTGCCTTACGTTCTTATATTTTCCCTGTCCGTGCCCTTTAAGCAGCGCGGATGGAATGTTTATGCAGGGTAAGTCGATCTTCTCCCAATTTTCTTCCAGATGTGACCACTTAAGGTTCGTCAAGGTTTCTTTGGCTATGGCCGTGCTGCAAACGAAGGTCATTAGCGCTTTGTCCCTAAGATTCTGAGCCCAACTCCAGAGTTTACGCAGGCCTTCTTTCGTTAGCTTATTGTAGGGCTTTACTTGCTCCAAATCCATCGCACCTGACGCTCGTGCCAGATCGCGGTAATTGTGTTTAAAGAAGCTCTTGACGGCCATTGTGCAGTGGTATTTTATGATGTTCGTGAAGCCGGAAATATCGGTGGCTATAAAGTCGTCCAAGAGCTTTTCCACTTCGTTCGGCGGCGGGTTAATAGAAGCATCTTTTGCCTTTGCCTCTAGAAGCTCAGGTGGTCTTCTGTTGCACCATTCGCAGAAGCGGTAGAGGCTGTGGGCGCTCTGCTCTTTCTTCTGGAGTTTCGCGAGCCATCTTGTTACTTCTGGATAGTTCTTTGCCCAGAGTTCTATGACGTTCGATTCTTTTATTCGCTCTGTCGTCTTCGATTCCTCCAAGATAACCTTAGGCAACCTGAGTTAAAAGAGTTAGGTAAGTGTTTAGATTTAGAATAATCCTTGAATAAAAGGATTTAGGTGCACTTACCGAATTTCTTCACGTAGTCTGAAGAGGATCCCGTCTATCGTTGTTTCGGCCTTCTCTTTTCTGCGCTCATAGTCACCAAGGAGTTTTCTGTATCCTTCCAGTGAAAGTTCTCCGCGGCTATGACGCGCTTCGATGCTTTTGACGTTCGCCTCAACCTCGTTCAGTCCGATTTCCGCCACCTCAAGTTCACGCATCATGCTAGCATAGTGGCCTCCTGCCGCCCGCATCTTCTCCTTGTACTCTGTTAGGGTTCTGGACAACGTGTCAACACGAGTCTCCAAAGTCTTGCGTTGTATTTTGTATCGTTGCCTCGGTATTCTCCCTTTACGGACTTTTTCCTCGAGAGAGTCCATTTCAGCGATTATCTTCATCTTTTCCTCGTATGACTCTACGAACGACTTCAGGTATTCAGGACGAAGTTGCATAGCGCCTGTGGGTATGGCAATAGCAGTTGGACCTTTTGGCCTTGTTATCACAACAACAGCAACGCATCCGATAACAGATAAGACCATGGCCCACGTAGTTGGACGAAAAGCCGACCACAGAGAATCATAATCGTAGGCTATTCTAACATTGAAGCTGTCCAGTTGGCTAACACTCTGCTTACTTATGGTCACTCTTTCTTGGAAAACATCTTTTGTGATACTGTAAGAAACCCCAGTCAAAGCGCCTTCAATTATCTGCAGTTTTGCGCCCTCAGGCAACACAAAGGTTACGCTTGTCGCATTCATATAGCAGTCAACACCTTGGTACAAATTCATATACAATAGGTAACTGTTGCCTCCTTCTTGATTTTGGATGTAGGCTTCACTTGGCAGACGGTAGTTCACAGTAAACTTCGTTGGTTCGTTGAAGGTCAGCGGTCGAGCAGTTGCGCTTGTAAGATTAATATTGTAACGTGTTCCATTCAAAACCACAAGTTCTGGGTGTGCCATGGTTCGGCCAAATTGATCTTGGGCGCTCACGTCGGAAGCGTTAGGAGGTAGAAGGACCTCAACAGAAGTTATTGTACTGATTGCTTTGTTCGTTATGTAGTAAGAGTCTGATCCTCTGATTTCTCCGACCTCGTTTATGTCTATTTCGCGGGCCAGTTGGTCTACGTCAAAAACCTGCATTTCCTCAGCAGCTAGCTGGAACGTTACGGTAGATACGTTATACGTGAGTGGCGGCAGGTTCTTTTCGCTATAGGTTGTGTTGCTAACCGTTCCTTCGACGTACTGTGCCAGTTTAGGCAGAACAATTGAGCTGTTACAGCTGTTGACTGGCTCTGTCAGACTTGGGAACGCCGGAAATACCATAGTGTAGAGACTAACATTCTGGCTGTCTTGGAAAACAAGACTATTAGAAAACAGAACTTGAACGCCAAGAGTTTGGGGCATTCCTGATGGAAAGTCAACCTTCAAACCGTAGAAGCCGCTGCGGTTCGCTAACGGTTCATTGAGAGCAACTGGAAATGCAGTAGAAGTAGCGTTTGCATCAAATGCAAGGTAACGGACAATATATGATCCAAACGCGTATGGGAACCCAAAAAGAAAACTGTCTGGTCCTTGCCCGGAAATTTGTATCGTGTCGCTCATTAGAACATAGCCGTTGTACATCACACTTATCGTATGGTCGACATGTTCTATCGAATAATCGCCAGCTGCCTTCGCATATTTCACATTGGCCGAAAATGAGATTGAAATAATCATGGCTGCAGTTAGCATTATGAGCAGCAGCGTTGCCTTTTTCAAGCAATTATCCTCCGCAACATTTCCAAAGTTTTAGGCTTCCTATCTATTGATAAGCCCATTTATTTACTTTTGCAGATTAGACTGCTAGAGTAGCGTATATACTTACCCATTGTTCATGAAAAATGCCAATCAGAATGGGAACTCGAATGTGTTTGATTAGCATTCGCCGTGTTTGAGGTAATAGTCTTGTTCTTTCTTGGCTCCGAAACCTCTGACGCCTTTCTCCTTGAGCTGCTTCTCTAGCCTCCGAGCGTACTGCTTGTCTATTTCGCCTCTCTTTTCCATGTAGACAATGATCTCTTCTGCCTGCTCAGCTGTGTCGCATCGCCGGATAAAGTCTATAACGTCAGGAACATAGTTGGCAAATTTTCCATTGGTAACATGTTTTTCTCCAGCTTCGTTGTCCAGTCTAACGGAGTTGACTTGGACTCTGTTCTCGCCGGATCCGATTTCTTTTGCTAGATTTGGAAACGTTTTTTTGAACGCATCTTTGTCCAGCCCCACTGTTTCACCTTCGGGGTTTGCAGTTTTGCTTTCACTTTCTATGGAAAAGACAGATATTTAAACAGTCTTTGACTTCGCTTGAATTTGGCAAGGCGCTTTTGATTTTCAGTGCGGCAGAAACCGTTTGTTCGGGTTTTCTTTGAGGACTTTTTCAAGTTCTTCTAAGCGAAGACCAGTTATTTCGTCGCCATATATCTCACATTTCTGTTTGAGACATGCTTCTTCAGGGCTGTGAACAACGATCTCGACTTTCTCTTTGATCGGAGACTCCGCATGTATGTGGAAAGAGGCTTTCTTCTTTCCCTGCTTCGTTACTCTGACCCACCCTGTCTGCTGAATCTTGAAATTGGTTCGTCCAAGCGTCTTCAAGACTTCCTCCGGTTCTTCATGATGAACTATAATGTCCATGTCGCTGTCATGATGGATTGTGCCACGCCAGACGCTTCCAACCAGAATGGGATCATATTCCCTGACGACCTGCATAATTCTCAAACCTTCTTTGCGCATTCTGACTAGGCGTTCTTCCCTGGCAGGCCCTTCGTTCTCCTCGGCAATTCTGTCGATTTCCAATGCGACTTCAAGGTTTGTCGGCATATAATGAAGACCAAAGGTTTTTGCAGCTTTCAATTTGGCTTGTTTGTATTCCTTCTCT
>JBGOYH010000018.1:0-20407 GCA_041479575.1 Bathyarchaeia archaeon | reverse complement strand
CATCAACCGATTTTCTTGCTGGAGCAGCAGGTTTCTCGTCGGGATATCCAATTGCAACCAAGGCCTGCGGTTCAAGCATTCTTGGCAGTTTCAAAGTTCTTCTCACTGTGCTCTGACAGAAGAGGGGAGCACAGAACCATCCCGCACCCAGTCCATGATCGTGCGCGGCAAGCAGAAGCGTTTGAACGAACGCTGCAACGCTTTGTACCGCCATCATATGCTCTGCTTTCCTCCTAACTGGATCCGCATACGAGTGCATGTCCTCCATCGTTAAACACACAATTATGACCACGGCACCTTGCACGAAAGTATCCCAGCTTTTCTGTTTCGTAGTAGTTTCAGCCTCACTTTCCCGGTACCCGTCCTTAAGCAAGTCGGAAACCCATACTTTCCGCATTTCAGAGGCAAGTCTTTGCTTCATTCTCTTGTCATCTACCACAATTGTTCTCCAAGGCTGAGCATTATGTGCCGATGGAGCCCATTTCGCCAAATCAATCAAATACCGCACAACCTGACGGGGGACCCTCCTTGACGTAAAACGTCGAATGCTCCTTCTGGATTTCACGGCCATAGTCATTTCCAAAACTACATCACCATTCTATCAGGTCTAAGAGAGATTCCATATTTAACGGCGTACTTCAAGAGTTGAGAAGTTTTATTATCTTTTACACCTTTTTTCTATTGCGTGATCGTTTATGAGATCTGTTGTTGCTCTTGCGGGTGGAGTTGGAGCGGCAAGGCTGCTGAGAGGAATCGTGCGCATAATACCGCCTGATCGTTTGACAGTGGTTGGAAACACAGGTGACGATCTTATTCTCCACGGCCTTCATGTTAGCCCCGACCTTGACACAATAATGTATACTTTGTCAGGGCTCGAAGACGAAACGAAAGGATGGGGAATAGCCGAAGACACGTTCAACTGTTTGCACATGCTGGACAAACTTGGATTTGAAACATGGTTCAAGCTCGGCGATCGAGATCTTGCAACTCACATTGTCAGAACTGAATTGTTAAGAAGCGGCTTGACTCTCTCTCAAGCAACCAATGAACTATGCAGAAGACTGAAGATAGGTGTCAGACTCATACCAATGAGCGACGACGCTGTTCAGACAACGGTCTTTGCAGGTCAACACCGGTTCGAGTTTCAGCAATATTTCGTGAAAAGAGGAGCAAAAGATGAAGTCTCAAGAGTAACTTTTGAAGGATCCGAAAACGCTAAACCTTCCCCAGGTATCCTCGATGCCATGCGAGCCGCTGAGACCATCATAATATGCCCAAGCAACCCAGTTCTGAGTATTTCGCCGATTCTCTCAATTTCTGCGATTGCAAATGAAATGATGCGAACCAAGGCGCGTGTTGTTGGCATAAGCCCGATTGTTGGAGGAAAAGCAATCAAAGGACCCGCAGATAAGATAATGGCCAGTTTGGGATTCGAGGTTTCTCCCTATGGCATAGCCAAATTCTATGAAAACTACCTTGATTGTTTAATCATCGACAGGGAAGACGAACGATTCAAGACAAGGATAGAAAAGTTGGGCATAAAAGTAATGGTTGCCAATACAGTGATGAGAAACATTGAAGATTCCATTTGCCTTGGCAAGACGGTGCTTGAAGCAAGTCAGTAATGGGCGGAACTGGATTCGCACGTCTCTGCTACATGTCTCAGGCTATTTCTTCAGCTATTTCCTTTTGAAGAGAACACGTTCTATTAATCCACGATGGTATAATATGCTCTTTTGTCCCCTGTCGATGCGTCTAGATCGATAGCCAACAACCAATCGACAATGTCAACATCCGTTTTCTGGCCATGCAATGTTTTGTGCTGAGGGCTTCCGGGCTTTCTCAGTTTCTTCATCTTCAACCACGACTTGTTTGCGCAGTCTCAGATGTGCGTGAAATACCATGGTCTCTCGGTCTTGGTCTCGCGATTCTCAGTCTCTCTGCTTTTCTTGTGCTCCATTACTATCACCAATCACAGAGAATCGCAATGCAGTTAATGTGCAATTCCCAAATAATCTATAGACAGCTAACTATTCTATATAGCAAAAACCTATGAATGCCGATGGACACTCGCAGCACGCTCTTGAAACCTCAACATGCAAAAACTGCAAGAGCCAAGGATGATACCATCCCAATGCCTGGAGAAGACCACACGGTGATACTGTGTGTGCTGAAAACCTAGGGAGGAGGGGGTAGGTCGTTTTTGACTGTTTTTCAATCAAAAACCATGTTGCGTAGTCCTACACTTCCATATTAACAACATCGCGCACGCACAAAAGCAGCAACATTCAATAAGCAAAAATGGCGAACCCGCCCCAGATAGTCTTCCACCGCCTCCGACAACACACGCTTATGCAAGGTGTCAACGATAGAGGACAAGAGATTTTAGGCAACCTACTTCATAAAAGTATCCAGGTCAAGACGAGGATGGCGCAGAAACACCTGGACGAATTCTCACTTCGAGAACACAGACCCCTCATGGAAAAGAAGGCGGAGACAACAGCCATAGTGATTCCTCAAAACAATTTAGAAAAAAAGAAAGGGCATGTCTTTCCACCGCTCGCTCCTCAGAACTTGTCATGTTCCTATTTTGTCTCAGCCACCTACGACGGAAAAGTTGGAAAGGCCGTTGTCAAGTTGTATGAGCCATCTTCGGGGGAAATCTACTTCTGGTACGACAACACCGGACATCAACCATATTGTCTAACAAACCTCTCGCAGTACGAACTTGAAAAAATCAGCCGTTTAACTCAGCACCCAGGCTTTGACCGTTTTGAAATCGTTGAGAAATTCGATCCATTACTGAACAGAAATGTAAGTATAACGAAGATAGTGACAAAAGACCCATTGGCTGTTGGGGGGCGTCCGACAGGATGCATCAGAGACATAATTCCTGAGGATTTCCCGAAAGTGTCAGATACCCAGATTTCTCCGGAAGAAATCAAAGTCTGGGAATCAACCATAAAATACTACCAATCCTACATTTACGATCGACAGCTTCTTCCCGGCATGATTTACGAAATAAAAAATGGAAACCTCATCCTGAAGCGGTTGGAAGACGTCGACAAAATCGTGAGTCAGATACGACGCATCTTCAAGGACGCAACTGATGAAGAGCTAGATTTCATAGACGAATGGGCAAGGCTGCTTGAGTATCCAGCGCCCAAGTTTCGCCGTGTGGCCCTTGACATCGAAGTTCTAGCTCCAATCCCAACAAGGGTGCCCGACCCGCGGGAAGCATTCTATCCGATTATTTGCGTATCGCTTTACGGTTCGGATAAACCAAAAAGAGTTTTGCTCCTTAAACGTGAAGGAGTTCGCGAAGGAGCAGAACATCTCCCAGCGGATGTTGAAGTTGAAAGCTTCGATTCAGAGGAGAAGCTCATAAGATCTGTTTTTGACGTCTTGTGGGACTATCCTTTCGTCTTGACTTTCAACGGCGACGACTTTGACCTTCACTATCTCTTCAACCGTGCCCTGAACTTCGGTATCAAAAGAAGCGATATACCGATTGAAGTTGGAAAACGATCATGCACATTGGATTACGGAGTGCACATTGACCTCTACAAGTTCTTTTTCAACCGTTCGATCCAGATTTACGCCTTCACCAATCGTTACAGAGATGTGACATTGAGTGATGTAGGTAAAGCTTTGATCGGACTTGAAAAAATACCTCTGGAGAAAGCATTCGGCGACTTGACCTATTCTGAATTGGCAAAGTATTGTCTTAGAGACTCTGAAATCACGTTTAAACTCACGAGCTTTGATAATGAACTCGTGATGAAGCTGATTTTGGTGTTGACGAGAATCAGTAGCATGCCGATGGAAGATGTGACCCGACAGGGTGTCTCTCGCTGGATAAGAGACTTTCTGCAACGTGAACACCGTAAGAGAAACATGCTTATCCCCAGTCCACAAGACATACTGGCAACTAAGGGCAAAACCGTCACCAAAGCAATTATAAAAGGCAAAAAGTACAAGGGAGCGATAGTAGTCGAACCCGTTCCAGGAGTACACTTCAACGTTGCCGTCATGGATTTCCCAAGCCTGTACCCGTCAATAATCAAAGTCTGGAACTTGGGCTACCAGTCGATCCTGTGTCCACATCCTGAATGTAGAACCAACGTCATCCCAGACACGCCGCATTGGGTATGCACCAAAAAGCGAGCGCTGGAAAGTTTGCTGATCGGTTCGCTTAGAGACCTGCGAGTAGATTGGTACAAACCTAAATCAAAAGACAAATCGTTAAACCCAGACTTGCGAAGCTGGTACAATGTAGCACAAGGAGCGCTCAAAGTCATATTAAACGCAAGCTACGGAGTTTTTGGAGCTGAAACCTTTGACCTCTACTGTCCGCCCGTAGCCGAAGCCACAGCAGCTATCGGCAGACACTTAATAACCAAGATACTCAACAAAGCAGAAGAATTAGGCATACAAGTGCTCTATGGAGACACGGACAGTCTCTTCCTCAAAAACCCGTCAAAACAGCAAATCGAAGAACTAGCACACTGGACCGAACATGAGCTCAAAATGAGTCTGGACGTCGACAAGGTCTACAGGTACGCGGTTTTCAGCACTCGCAAAAAGAATTACCTCGGAGTTCTAGAAGAAGGGACCGTGGACGTCAAAGGATTGACAGGCAAGAAGAAGCATATCCCAATTTTCATCAAGAAAGCCTTCGACCAGATGAAAGACCGTCTTTCGAAAGTCAAGAGCCCGCCAGAGTTTGAAAAAGCAAAAAAGGACATAGCAGAGATAGTCCGCGACTGCTACATGCGACTGAAAAGACGAGAATGGGAAAACATGAACGAACTCGCATTCAACGTGGTCTTAGGCGAAGAAATTGCGCATTACACGAAGACAACGCCTCAGCACGTCAAGGCAGCAAAGATCTTACAGGCAAATGGTGTGGAACTGAGGGCAGGAGACCGCATAAGCTTCGTTAAAACCGTCAAAGAGCCGCATGTCAAGCCAGTTGAGTTGGCGACCAAGAACGAGGTTGATGTCGACAAGTATTTAGCTTACGTGCATTCGACTTTTGACCAGGTACTAGATGCATTGGGCCTGGATTTTGACGAAATAATTGGACTGACGAAACTGGAAAGATTCATGTGACCAAGGTCGTCAAGGATCTGAAGCAACCTTCAAACCCCTTGATTTCAATGGCCCGATTATTCCTTTTCTGTCAATAATCGATAATAAAGTGTAACCGACACCAGCTATTGAAATCACACTGCTCAACGTTATGCTTACGATCATGGCGATCCACACCGGGAAAATGCTAAGCACCTCAGGCGGCTGAAAGAAGATCCAGAGATAGCTACCGACTATGAGCCCTACAGGAAGCGCTCCAAGAACGCAAGCAACGAAACGATTTCTTCTCAGAAAGAAAATAACGCTTGCTGCCACCAAATTTGCTATCGGACCGAGAATCACATCTTGAACTCCTATGAAATAATAGGCATTCGTAAGAAAACAACCAACCGTCACTCCACCAACGACAGGGAAACCAAGCAGGGCAGCAAGCGGTATTAGACAATCCGCCAGACGCAGTTGAATTGGCCCATAAATTGTTGGGTTACCAATCATAACCATCTGCACTACGTTAATTACAACGTACAATGCGGCGAAAACGCTAGCCAGTACCAAATCTCTACTGTCAAATCTCATCTTCATTGCCTCCGAAACCCGTGGTTTCTAAGGCGGATCGGGCGGAGGCCCGCTCACCCGCCGAACGACTAAGTCGATAACCTTCGCCATATATAAGATGTGTCCTCGCAGATGAATCGATTCTCGGTTTTCACGGAAGAACGAAAATCTTATAGACTATCGATATAATGGTTGTCAGAACAAACAAGAGAGAGATTATTATTACCAATTGCCGTTCGGTGAGAGGACGATTGTAGGATATTAGGGTTACAAGACTCCTTCGGTGATCTGAAAACAGTTTCTTCCCGTCAAAAGAGAGACTTGCCTTCTTTCTAAAAAGGAAGAAAGTGAGCAGAATCAGACACGAATTGAAAATGTATGGAAGAAGAGAAATTGCGAGATCATACTTCAAGTCAGAAATGATTGCGAATGAAGCCAAAGTCATTCCAATAGCAAACGAACCCGTGTTGCCAACGAAAATTCGGCCAGTGAAGTTGAACGCGCTCAGTATCAACCAAATCAACAAAGGCACATAGAGCAGGTTGGCGTTCGAAATCGACATTACCATGAGACCGATCAGAACTATCGCGGGGCAAATCGTTTCAAGTCCATTCAATCCGCCAAGCATATTCACGGTGTTTGTAAAAATCGTAACCAGCACAGGGATTATTATGAAATAGTAGTAAACTCCAAGGTCCTTCATTCCTACAAAAGGTATAGTCACCGAAGATCGTAGCTGGAACGCGTAAGCGAAAGACATCAGCGGAATCGCTGCGACAATAGGCAGAAAAGCCTTGTAACGCCATTTTAGATCAATCCAATCGTCTAGCATCCCCATGAAACCACCAAAAAGTATGCAGACCGCAAGTATTAGAGGTGCCAAAACTGCCAAGTCTAAAGATCGAGATACACTGTTTGAGCCGTCGATCACGTTGAAAAAATAGATGAGAAAAAGATACACAACGCTTGCGAGAACGTAGATGACGCCTAAACCATTAGGAATCAAGGGCTTGTTTGACTTATGTATGTCAGGAACTTTCGGAAACAAGTGTACGTTTCTCCATTAAGCAGGTGGATAGTCTTGATAGTATTTTTGCCAGTCAATTTTGTACAGAGCAACCAACGGAACAAGTCCACCATACTTGTTTTGTGAATCAGTCGGCCTGAGAGTTTCCCCTGAGAAGAACTCTTCCGTGAAGTAAATCGGCACAGAGACGTTTGCTGCATTAGGATCTGTCACACTGTTCACTTGACACCACCGGTTCTTTGCATAGCTCATCAGCTTGTAGACTGTTGAGCTCATGCCGACATCATTCCATGTCCACGTGCTCCCTGTGAAGTTGCCAAATGTCGTCTCATTTTGCCACGAAGAGGCCTCGTCAATAGCACGGTCAATGTTGACGAGTCGGTTTTGGGCGTTTCCTGAGATTTTTGCCATCCAAGTCCATTTCCCGTTGTCGCCGCCTGCCCAATCAATCCAGTTGCCACCATAATCAAAAGTGATGAACACGAGTATGTATTGGGTATTGTACTTCTTCAACATGTTCAGTGAATAGGTCTCGTTTGCCATGAAGATGAACCCGACGTTTTCTATTTGAGTGCTGTTTATTGTGGCGTTGTCAGTGAGTGATGTGACGTTGCCCATTATGGTCAGCCAATATCCGTAGTCCCACCAACTGCATACGACGGTCCCTGCGCTTTGCTTGTCGTTCAAGTACTTCACCATGTCCAGCCACTCCCTGACGGGCTGGTTGGGTACTACTGAAAGACTCGCAACTGTGATTGTGACTGGCGTGTAAGCTTGCCTGTAAACTTTAGGAACGCCACCAGACTGTGGTGAAAAGGCAAGGTTACTCATCAGAATTAGAAATATGAGGAAGACAGCGGCTCCGCTGAATTCTCTTCCTACACGCTCAAGCCCAATTCTTCTTTTGCCAGTTATTCTCGGTGGTTCTTTTAGCAACATCACGAAAGGCTTCAAAATACCCACTATTCCGACCGATGCCAGAAGAGCAAACCCTATGGCCAAGAGGATCAGCAAACGAACCATTGAAGCTGCAAAATAAAGGGTCGTCAAACCTAACAGCAGCATGAACAGATTTCTTGTGGTAAGATTCCGCGCAGCAAAGAACAAGCCGACAGCAAAGAAGACAATTCCAATACCAAGATCGTAATAAATTGAACCCCAAGAAGAAATTCTGTGCTCAGCCACAGACTCGATAAGTGGTGTGCCTCCTCGCAAGAACGGATCCAGAACCGTTAGAATCTTTCCAGAAATAGCTCCCATATAGCCTAATGATGAAAGCGCGACAAAGCTGCCGACTAACGCTACAAGGAATACTACGACAAACAAAAACTTCTCTCTAGACGAAGTCAAGTTATGCACGATTTCGCTTAGAACAAGCAGAACAAACACTCCAGCGACGGGCAGGATGGTCGAGCCTACCATGTAGCTGGGACCGACTTCGGTTCTGGTGCTTATGGCCAGAAGCAAACTGAGCCCGAAAGTAATGCTGTACGCCAGAAGTAATCGCCGTGAATATCTTTTGAGTATAAGCAGAACGAAAACGAAGAGCACGGTTAGATCTATTAGATAGTAGGCTGCACCCCATCCGAGAACAAAGTATGCTAGAGCTGCAGATGATCCGAGTGAATACATGACGACCGAACTGATAGGTCTATCTTCCTCAATCGCCCTAAGAAAGAATAAACTAAAAGCTAAGAGCGCGACCACACCGACCACTTCGGTGTCAAAGAAGCCTAATGAGGTTCGTTGAATGTAGGATGGGTTCAAAGCTAAGAACAGCGCCGCAAGCAAGCCGACCGGCTTGCCTCCTATGTCTTTTCCTAGGAAGTATATTATGAAGACGGCGATTGTGCCCATTATCGCAGGCACGAGCGAACAGAAACCCATCACATCAAAATTGAAACCTAGGAACCTGGTAATGTCATAAAACACCGCCGCAGTAATCGGCAGTGAAGGGAAGGATAGCCCCATATTTATTCCATCAGGATACCAGCGTTGCGTGTCAACCCATTGCGTTGGATAGTAAGGTGCAAGTAGACCGTGGTCTGTCATATATTTTGTCAGACTATACTGATAGTACGGGTCAAACTCAGAAAGATGCAGTCCACCGGACTGTATCTCCCAGCGCAACGGCAATACGCGTATTGTGAAAGCTATGAAAAGAATGAGCAGCAAAGCTGAAAAAGTTATCATTGAACTGTGGGTTGTCTTTATTCTCAATTTCCCCAAGCTCTTTATGCCGTTGGAGAATCGTTCCCTGGACAGTACGTTGCTGAGCTTCACTTTTGGTTCATCTCTCCTACACAGTTCCCTGAGGTGTTTTATTTTCGTTGCGGTTAGCTGGGGACTTAAGGATTGTTGACATGACTAGCGCCGACAATATATACCTTTCCAAAAATCGAATAATATGAAACAGATATCACGCAACTATGGTCTTTCGTTTGTATCCATATTTTTCAGGATCGTAAAGCGGAAACGCAGCTATCTTCGCCTTCGACATTTTACTCCGTATGTTCACGTTTACAAGCGCACCTTCCAAAGCGTGAGATGTTTCTACATATCCCATGCCAACGCCGCTTTTGAGAAGCGGAGAAAAGGTTCCGCTTGTCAGTTGACCTATCTTTTCTCCATTGGTTAAGTGGATTTCAAAACCTAGTCGCGGAATCCCGTGCTCCATCATTTTTATGCCTATACGCTTGCGCTTTGGTCCCTCGGTTTTCTGTTTCAGCAACACCTCTTTTCCGATGAATCTGTCCTTTTGCAGTTTCACAACGAAGCCGAGGCCTGCTTCTATAGGCGTTGTGTTCTCGTCAATGTCGTTTCCATACAGGCAAAGTCCAGCTTCAAGCCGCAAGGTATCCCGGGCTCCCAGACCGCATGGTTCTATTCCATAACTCTCTCCGGCTTCAAGAATTGCAGTCCAAAGCTTTACGGCAGGATCCGGCCTAGAAAGCGACGCATCCCATACGAAGACTTCAAAGCCGTCTTCTCCCGTATAGCCTGTGCGGGCAAGGAAAACTTCTACACCAGCAAGTCGTGAATGGCCACATTTGAACCTGCCGATTTTGCTCAGGTCTTCGCTGGAGATTTTCTGAAGCGTCTTTTCTGCGTTCGGACCTTGAACAGCAAACATAGCAACGTTATCGGACACGTCATCGATGCGTACATTGAACTCCTTCGCATTCTTTGTGAACCAGTTGTAGTCTTTTTCGCGGTTGCCAGCGTTGAAGACTACAAGAAACTTCTCTTTTTCCAGCCGGTACACGACAAAGTCGTCGACTATGCCGCCGGTTTCGGTACACATAACTGAATACTGCGCACTGCTGGGTGCCAGTGTTGAAACGTCATTTGTTATTACGTAGTTTAGAAAGCGTTCTGAATCCGCGCCTGAAACTGTAGCCCGCCCCATGTGACTTATGTCGAAGATGCCGACATTGTTTCGCACGGCTAGATGCTCAGGTGCAATGTCCTTGTAGTAAAGTGGCATTTCAAAACCTGCGAAGACCGTGATCTTGGCTGTTTTCAGATGCATTTCATACAGCTGTGTTCGGCGGGCTTTATCAGCCATGATTGTTCTCCCCACTAGAACATTACCTAATTGGTTTCACGTCCACATCAATCGGTACCAACGACAGTTTCTTCCCACACTTCGGACATTTCCCTTCATGCTCGTGTAGAATTTCATCAGGAGGCCGAAGATCAGGACCGTCATACAGAATTTGACCGCACCCTTGACAAGCAACGCGTTGAGGCATAACAACTGTACTCCTTGCGATGACAGAGAAATTAGAATGACCCTGACATATTTATCGGTTGCTAGAGAGCAGCTATACCAAAGACTGAAAACTGTGCACTAGGCAAAATCTTAATTTCATTCAAGCTTTTACTTAGAAACAAAATAGTACAAAGATGAATGAGCGGCTTGTACGAGCATGAGTAAACACGTCCTAATTATCACAGAGAAACCAGATGCTGCCCTGAGAATCGCCTCAGCCCTTGACGAGAAAGAAAACCCACAGAGACTGTATGACAACAACGTACCTTACTACGTTGCCCGACGTGGCAGAGAAATAGTCGTCGTTCCAGCGCTAGGGCATCTGTATACCATTACTGGCGAACAAAAAGGAAGAAGCTACCCTGTCTTCACCTTCAAATGGGTACCTCGTTATGTCGCCGAAAGGAAGGCAACTAGAATTCGCAGTTGGCTTCAGACAATCACGAAACTGGCGAAAGAGGCTGAAATCTTCATAGACGCTTGTGACTACGACGTGGAAGGATGCATCATCGGGTATTGCATACTGAAATATGCTTGCGGCAACAAGGAGCAGATGTCAAAACGCATGAAATACTCGACACTCACAAAGCAGGAACTTGAAAAATCCTATGCTGAACCACTACCTCATCTGGATTTTGGTTTGATAGAAGCTGGGCGGACAAGACACGAGGTTGATTGGCTCTATGGAATAAACCTTTCCCGAGCCCTAACAAACGCAACGGAAAATTGGAGTGGCAGATATGCAACAATAAGCACTGGCAGGGTTCAGGGTCCGACCCTCAAGTTTCTGGTAACAAGAGAAGAAGACATCAAGACCTTTGTCCCAACACCCTACTGGCAGATCAAAGCCAAAGTTGAGATAAACGGCCAACTTTTTGAAGCGAAGTACGAGAAACAAAGAGTTGAAACTAGAAAAGAGGCAGAAGCAATCGTAGATGCCTGCAAAAACAAAAAAGGACAGATCGAAGAAGTCGAAGTCAGAGAATTCATACAACCACCGCCTTTTCCCTTTGACCTGGGCACACTGCAGAATGAGGCTTACAACTTGTTCAAGTACACACCGCGGCGCACCCTGAGCATAGCTCAGCAGTTGTATCTAAACGCGTTAATCTCTTACCCAAGAACCGACAGCCAAAAACTCCCGTCTACAATCGGCTATAAGATGATACTAAAGAATTTGAGCAAAGCTGAGGAATATAAAAGGCTCACTTCAGAATTGCTTGCACAACAGACGCTCAGACCAAACGAAGGAAAGAAAGACGATCCGGCACACCCGGCGATTTATCCAACGGGGAACCTTCCAGAAAAAGGTCTTGAAACATCTGAAAGGAAAATCTGGGACCTAGTGGCCCGCAGGTTCATGTCGGTTTTCGGTGAATCCGCAGTAAAGCAAAGCATGAAAGTCTGCTTAGCAGTTGATGGACATCATTTCTACTTCGATGGAAGAAGAATACTGACAGAGGCGTGGATGCATTATTATGAACCTTACGTTAGATTTGAAGAAGTCATTTTACCGCCAATAAAGGAAGGACAGCCTGTCAACATCAAAAGAATAGTGTTGGAAAGCCTTCTCACCGAGCCGCCATCACGGTACAACCCCAGCAGTTTGCTCAGAGAGATGGAAAAGACAGGAATAGGCACGAAGGCGACGAGAGCCGACACGATCCAGACGCTTTACGACCGCGGATACGTTAAAGATGAAAGAATGAAAGTGACAGGCTTGGGCTTCGAAGTTTCTGAAATTTTGGAAAGATATTGCCCAACAATCATTTCAACAACGCTCACAAGGGAACTTGAGACGAAAATGAACAGGATTCAAGAGAACAAGGAGAAAAGAGAAGAGGTTCTGACCGAAGTTGTTGAAATACTAAAGCCAGTTCTGGAAAGACTGAAAAAAGAGGAGAAGTCCATAGGCGAACAGCTTGGCAACGCTTTGGAAAAAGCAAAGTTGGAAGAAAGAACAATCGACACTTGTCCTGTGTGCAAGACTGGAAAACTGATTGTAACCTACTCAAGGAAGACTGGCAAGCGTTTCGTCGGCTGCACAAACTACTTCAAAGGACTGTGCAAAACTTCATTCCCACTTCCTCAAAAGGGCACGCTGAGATTGGATGGAAAGAAATGTCCGAAATGCAGTTGGCCGACGATCGAGGTGAGAATGAAAAGACGCCCTTGGATCTTATGCTTCAACCCTGAATGCCCGTCAAATAGAGGACGTGAAGGAAGTTGAAATGTGCGATATGCGGTAGAGAATCGGGTGTGAACAGCTATTGCCTATTTCATGCAAAGGCACATGGAAACATCGTCGCAAAGTATGAGCAATGGGAGAAAGCAGTGGGTATTTCTTGGAAAGAGTATTTAAGTGAGATTGCCAAGAATCCATTAGCAGGAGAATGGGCCAAAGAAGTCGCCCACCACATGATGTCAAGTGGAGAACAAATAGATGTCAAAAAACGTAAAGAAGAGTGTCTCTAACCTTTCATTTTCACTGAATAGACTCTACCGCACAATTACCACGGCGAGACCCTCAAACCTCATTATTCCAATAATCGCAATTGGCTTTGCAGTATTTCTGTTCGGAGGCGGGTTATACGACATAATAATGAAACCGCTCCCAGCAGTCTACTATGGCGGACGCTTTTTGTTCCTCTATCCACAGCTTTCAGAACAGTTTATAGGTGACAGTATTGTCGCGATGACCGTTTATGCTCTTGGCGTTAT
This sequence comes from Bathyarchaeia archaeon, assembly GCA_041479575.1. GTDB lineage: Archaea > Thermoproteota > Bathyarchaeia > Bathyarchaeales > Bathycorpusculaceae > DASPPK01. The sequence goes on along the minus strand of JBGOYH010000018.1, from coordinate 7,235 downwards.
CGGATTGTTGGCGGTGTACCAGAGCACCAAGTACGTCTACAAGCCTAGACAGGCTTACATGATGCTGATAATTGGAGTCGTCCTTCTGATGTTGGCTTACGTATTCTTGGAAGCCTCAATTCAGATAAAAATATCTGGCACCGGCTAGTTTCTTACCAAGGATTACTTTTGAGTTTCAGTTTGTAAGCTGCATAATTGGTAAGCAGATGAATAGGTGGAGTAATAGCTAGAACAGTGACAAACAGCTCCCAGCTTCTTGCCATGGGAAGAAGAAGCGAAAAAACAATTGCGCCCACTGCGAAGTCTACCTGATCGACGACTGGCAGCAATCCTCCGGAAGGAATGTTTAGTCTTCTTTTGATGAATGCGCCTGTCAAGTCTCCGATCAGAGCACCGAGGGACAATAAGAAACCAAACATGATGTGGTATTTGAAGACATAACTTTCTGCTAAGCCTGCGGCTGTTCCTATGGCTAACCCGGCGAAGAAGCCTCGGTAAGTTTTGTTCTTTCCAAAGATGGGTCTGCCGTCGGACAGTGTTTTGCCAAAATCCATGGCCAAACCGCCGCCTGCAAGTACAGGAACAGCGTTCGCACAGTACACTGGAAATATGAACTTCAATGCTTCAACGATCAACTGTACAATATCCATTCTCCTAACCTCATCGGTGAGTTGGGTAGTCATGTATTCCGGTTTCTTCGATTCTCAAGTTACAGGTCATTGTTGGAAGTTTTGTAGGGCTCTTTTCTACGGTTGCGTGTATTATCTGCGGTTTTTCGGTGGGTTTCATGGCGATTATTGTGTCGGCCCAGAATTTTAGGACTCTTGTTGCGACGGGTTCGACGCTTATGGGTGTATCGTTCAACACGCTGTGAACCTGACTCGTAAGTAGAACTGCTATTTTCTGAGTGCGGGCGGCCTGTGCTAGAACTGCCAGCTGTCTGTTGAGTTCTCGGTTGAATTCAAAGGTTTTTGACGGTGACTCTGCGATTCGGAGGCGGTAGAGCGATGTTACGGTGTCGAAAACTACGAGCCTGAAGTTTTTGTTTATGTAATCAGTCAGTTGATCTGTAAGGGTTGTTTGTTCGCGAAAGTCGTTCGGTCTGATGAGGATTATCCGTTCTGGAATCTCCGTGGGTTGGTCTGATGCGATCTGGGAGAGTCTTTGAGCAGAGAATGTTTGGTCCGAGTCCACATACAATGTCTTGTAGCCTTGTCTTGCGCAGTTGGCAGTGCATTGTATGGCAAGCGTGGTTTTTCCAGTTTCAGCTTCACCATAGATAAGTGTGACACTTTCAACTGGTATACCTCCTTTCAGAAACTCGTCAATTGCCCTGCTGTCTGTTGGAATTTTTTGCAAGCTCATGCACGTCAACAGATATAAACCGCCAAATTATAATGTGTTTTGTGTCTAAACATCCTGGGCCATCAGGACTGCGGTATGAAAGCAAAAATAGCCGTTGCAACCGTTTCAGGAAAAGCCTACTATCTCATTGTCAACGAGCTTAAGAGAAAGGACGTTCCCTTTCTAAGCTTGACACCATGTGAATCTGTCCCTATAGAAGTGAAAGTTGTCATAACTACAGAAGAGGAAAAAGGATTGATCAATCACGAGAAAGTGCTGGCATACAATGCTGAAAAGGAACCAGCTGCAATAGTCAACGAAGCCTTACAGATCGTTGAAGGAAAGGGATCTTACGAAAGAATCATTATAGGCGTGGACCCTGGCGAAGTTTTCGGACTGGCGGTCTTGGCTGATGGAAGAGTGATTGAAACGGAGAATTGCTACAGTCTAAATGAGACTATGAACAGAATAGAAGCGATCATCAAGGATCTCGGAAATGTTCCAGTGTCATCACTCTCGGTGAAGATCGGCGACGGGGTTCCTGAATGTAAAGATAAGCTATTGCGCGCTTTGGACGAGACGCTTCCTTCAGATGTTGTGCTTGAGAGCGTGGGGGAAGCCGGTACAGATTCTCGTCTAAACGAAGCGAAACATAGAAGAGGCCTGAGAGATATTGTTTCGGCAATACAGATAGCTGGAAGGAGCGGGCATACGTTTCACAGGAGAAAGCAAAATGAATCGTACGGTTGACAAAGGCAAAACACTACTAGTTGACGGACCAGCGTCGGTCACAGTGAATTCAGGGAAGGTTGAAGTGTTCGGGTCAACAGTTAATGTAGCAGGAAAAGTTGTTATCCGCGAAGGCAAAAGGCTGCCGTTTGTCGTGCATGAAGCGGCTAACCTAGAAATCTCGGCGGGAGAAAACGCGGCTGTTGACGAGGTTGACGGAAACACCATTCCTCTCTCATGGACTAGGTCGGCTGAAGAACTTCTGGAAATACAGACCAGACCTGTGACAGCGATGGTATTGGGAACTGTTGATTCGGGAAAATCCAGTTTCTGCACATACCTGGTAAACAGGCTGTTAAATGAAAAAAAGAAGGTGGCAGTCCTAGATGGAGACTTGGGCCAATCAGATGTTGGGCCGCCGTCCTCGATTGCCTACGCTTTTGTTGCAAAACCAGTCACTGATCTTTTTAATTTGCAGGCGAAGAACGCTTTCTTCATCGGGGAAACATCGCCGGGCAACGCAACAGACAAGATGATCCAGGGCCTAGCACTGCTGAAAAAAGAAGCCCTCGCTGGCGATCCCGAGTTCCTACTCGTAAATACAGACGGTTGGATTGAGGGAGAATGCGCCATCAACTACAAGCTCAGACTTGTTCAAGAACTAAACCCAGATGTGACTTTATTCCTCCAACAAAAAGATGAGCTTGCGCCGGTCCTCACTGCTGTTGAGAAACCGAAGAAAATTGCTGTTGAGTCTCCTCCAGCGATAAGGCAAAGAGATCGAGAGAAACGCAGAGGCCTGCGTGAACTTGGATACAAGAAATATTTGAGAAATCCAAGAGTTCAGTCGCTTTCGTTGAGTTGGGTGAAGGTTGAAGGAAACGAGTCTTTCTGCTTGAACAAAAGCCATATGAACGCTAGAGATGCGAGCAAGATTTATGACCTTCTTGGAATGAAACCCCTGCACATAGCAGAATTAAGCGGCAAACTCAACGTAATCATAGGCAGAAGACGGTGGATCAGTTCAGACAACATAAAAAAGGTCGAAGAGTTAACCAAGAAGAAGGTTATTGTTACTAGAAAAGGCGACGAAGAAGGATTGCTTGCGGCTATGTACGATGACAAGAGAAAATTTCTGGGTGTAGGCATTGTGCAGGAAATTGACTATGTGAGAAGAACGGTGAAGGTTTTCACTCCGGTCTCTCAAGAAGTTGCGGTTCTTGCGTTGGGAAAAGTGAAGCTTGACAAAAACATGAAGGAGATTCCGATAGTCGAAGAGAACCACATAGACTTTGCATCTTTTAAGCAGCTTTTCTAGAAAGAAGATGCTTTGTACGTCAGTTTCATTCTATTTGAATAAATCCCTTGAAGGACAAAGACTGTTTATCGGGCATTCATCGCACAGTGGTGCTCTGGCTCTGCAATATTTTCTGCCGTGGAGAATCAACAGTATGTGAACTCCTAGATAGTCTTCTGGATTGTAGAGTGATTGGAGAGCTTCGCGTATGGTTTCGTAGTTCCCGTCTTTAGGTGCCAAGCCTAATCGTTTGGACACTCGGTTGACGTGCGTGTCAACTGGTACTGTTGGCTTTCCTGTGCAGAACAGCAAGACCACGTCGGCGGTTTTGGGGCCGACTCCTGGAAGCTGTAGAAGCTCGTTTCTTGCGTCGTCTAGGGGCATTGACAAGATTTGTTTCAGACTGCCGTGATACTTTTCAAGTATCACCTTAGAGGCTTGTTTTATGGCTCTGGATTTGTTTCGGTAGAGGCCTGCGACTCGCAAGCATTGTTCGATGTCTGCAGTTTTGGCGTTCGCTAGGGTTTCGGGAGTTATTCGGAACTTGTTCGAAAGTTTTTCGAAGGCTCTTGCAGTGTTTCTGTTATTGGTGTTTTGTGAAATAATCGTCACGATTAGCGTTTTGAACGGGTCATCAGTTGAAGTTGTCCACTTCGGCATTGGAAACGTGTTTCGAAGTATTTTGAGGATTTCCTCAGCACACTTGTCAACCATTCTTCGGCACCAGATTTTGAAAGTGATAAATAGTGAATGCATAAAGCTATTAATAACCAATGGAGAGGGAAGGTTGGAACGGGCAAGAGTTGTTAAGGACGAAATAGTTGAGCAGAACACGCGTTTTCTTGCTGTTTACGTTGAAGCGAAAAATTCATGCATGGTCTTGCTGAGCGAAAAGGAAGACAAGCTTGGAACACTTGCAATCGCCGTTCCAAGACCCAAAGACCTGCTGGGGCCTCCATCGTCATCCGTTCTCTTAGGTGACAAGAACGCCGTTTCAGCCCGCATGTTCGCCGAACAATTGGCTGCAGTCAAAGAGAAAATAGCGTTGGTCTCGATCTATCTTGAAACAATGGACGAAAGACAAGCACAATCAGCTTTCAAGCGCCTAATGGAAAAAGTCGCGCATGGCGAACCGCAAAAGGAGGCATTGACAGCATGAGTTTGAGAGATTTTGTCAAACAAATGGAGAAAAACAAAGAGGTCTTGCATGTCAACGACGAAGTCTCGACACGTTTTCAAATTTCGTATATCATGAAAAGTTTTGACAACGAAGGACCGATTCTGCTTTTTGGAAACGTAGAAGATTATGATGCAAATGTTGTTGCCAATGTTTCCGGTACTCGAAAACGGGTCTGCACGGCGCTCGGCGTCGATCAGGACGCACTTTATGGGAGGTTGACTGAGGTCTGGCGTTCACCGACCAAACCTAAGACGGTTAAGGAGGCTAGAGTCAAGGAATGCAGAGAGAAAGATGTTGATCTGTCGAAGATTCCTGTTTTGACGCATTTTGAAAAAGACGCTGGGCCCTACGTTACTTCTGCTGTTGTACATGCTAGAAGTGTCGATGGAAAGACAGAGAACGTGTCGGTGCATCGCCTTCAAGTCTTAGATAAGAAGCATTTGGCAATTCGTCTTGTTCCCAGACATCTTTTCAGTCTGTGGCAAATGGCAAAAAAAGCTGGAAAAGACTTGGACATCGCCATTTCTATTGGCGTCCATCCAGCTATTTTGCTGGCAGCCTCTTCACCCGTGCCTTTCGGAGTATGCGAATATGACATTGCAAACGCCTTGTTGAATAACAACCTTAAGTTGACTGAATGCGAACACGTAGATGCTTTCGCTCCGGCTGATGCTGAGCTGGTGTTGGAAGGAAAGATTTCGGCGACAAAAGAGGTTCCAGAAGGACCATTTGTAGACATAACTGGAACGTATGACGTGCAGAGGAAACAGCCAGTGGTGGACGTTGTGGGCGTCATGCATAGGCAAGATTACGTTTATCATGCGCTTCTCTCTTCGGGAGCTGAGCATACGATTTTGATGGGGTTGCCGCATGAAGTGTTAATCTGGGATGCTGTTTCAAAGGTTGTTCCCAAGGTTCACGCTGTAAACTTGTCAAAGGGCGGAAGCGGGTGGCTTCACGCAATAATCTCCATTGAGAAACAGGTCGAAGGTGACGGAAAAAATGCTTTGTTGGCGGCCTTCGCCGCTCATCCGAGTTTGAAGCATGCGGTGGTTGTGGATTCTGATGTTGACGTGTTTGACGTTTCAGGTGTGGAATGGGCTATTGCAACACGGTTTCAGGGTGGTGAAGACTTGGTGGTGATAGAGAACGTGCGCGGTTCGACGCTTGATCCCTCTGCAGATCAGGAGAAAGTGCTGACTGCAAAGGTTGGTGTTGACGCTACCAGTCCTTTGTCAAAGCCAAAAGAGAAGTTTGAAAGAGCAAGAATTCCTGTTGACAGAGACCTAGAGAAGCTTGTGCACAAACTGCGGAGAAAATGACTGTAATAGTTTCCACGCACGAATTTATATAGTCGAGAAAACGAAAAGGGAAAGTTGTAGGTGTTCTGTTTGTCTCAAGATAAGAAGAAGGAAAGTGATATGTCTCTGAAAGTCGGAGACGTTATGGTCAAAGAAGTTGTCACAATAGACGAAAACTTCAGTGTGAAAGAAGCCGCTGATGTTATGAACAAGTTTGAGATTGGCTGTTTGATTGGTGTCAGACGGGGAAAGGCCATGGGGATAATGACTGAACGGGACGTGTTGAAACGGGTTGTTGCGGATGGCAAAGATGCAGGCAAGGTCAAGGTCAAAGATGTTATGACCAGTCCTTTGGTTGTTGCCGAACCGGACATGGATCTTGCGGAAGCGGTGAAGCTGATGTTTCAGATGAAGATTAAGAAACTGCCCGTTGTTGACGGAAAACGGCTAGTAGGTTTGGTAAGTTTGACAGATATTGCTCGTTTCCAGCCTCAGATGATCACTATACTGAAACAGCTTGCAGCCAGACAAACAGCACCCAAGAGCATGCAGAAAGTCATCGACCGCTACGTAGTATAGAAGCCAAATAGCCTCGTTTCCTTTGAAAGAAGTTTAAATGCCCAGCTTTCACTCTTTCAGTTCGATGAAGAAAACACTAGTGCTAAAGGTTGATCCGCAAAATCCTGAAATAGAAAAAATCCGCATAGCTGCAGATTTCATCAGAAAAGGCGGGTTAGTGGCCTTTCCCACCGAGACCGTCTACGGTCTAGGGGCAGACGCTTTGAACTCGAAAGCTGTCCTCGCGGTTTTTAAGGCAAAGAAGCGCCCGCTTGACAACCCGCCTATCGTCCACGTTCACGATGCAAAAGACGTTAGCAGACTGGTGGAAGAAGTTCCATCCGAGGCCGAGAAACTGATGAAAGAGTTTTGGCCTGGGCCTTTAACGTTGATTTTTAAGCGTTCAACTATTGTGCCAGACGTGACCGTGGCAGGGTTGGATACGATTGCGATTAGAATGCCTAGGCACGACGTTGCTTTGGCACTTATCAGGGAGAGCAACTGTCCGATTTCGGCGCCAAGTGCAAACCTTGCTGGAAAGCCAAGTCCAACTTCGGCAGAACATGTGCTAAATGATCTTGGCGGAAGGATAGATGTTATCTTGGATGCCGGGTCCACGGAGATCGGAGTTGAGTCCACTGTTTTAGATTTGACTGTTGATCCACCTCAAGTGCTACGTCCCGGTGGGATGCCTTTTGAAGTTTTGAAAAAGGCTTTGGGCAGAGTTGAGCTTAACCCCGTTGTTACAACTGAGAAGGCTTTGCCTGTTGAGAAGGCTCGTTCGCCCGGAGTTAAGCACAAGCATTATGCTCCCGACGCTGACGTG
>JBGOYH010000017.1:0-20683 GCA_041479575.1 Bathyarchaeia archaeon | reverse complement strand
TTGACGCTGAAAATCAACATGTTCAGGAAGAATCCTATATTCTCCAAGCATGTAATGACCATTCTTCTTCAACGACACCTCAAGCTCTTCCGGATCAGTCTTAGAAAGCATCTCTGCAACCTTCCCAGCTTCGCCTTTGAAGATAGGCCCAAGCTTTGCCATGACAGGTTTTATTGAAAACTGTTCCTTCTCAACTGGCTTTTCGTACCCCTTGAAAACCTGCATGTCCGCATTACTATGGGCCATGTGGCTCTTCAGGTCGTAATCCGATCTATCCGCGTGTCCAGATACCTCAACCCAGCCCCATCGGTCCACAAAAACCTGTTGATCGAAGGTTTGGCTTGAATAATGTGCCTTCTCCCACGGCAACTTTTCAATGAATCTTTGCCTTTCCGCAGGAACCCCTAGCTCAACAAGCAGCTTTTTTGCATACGCCATAAAGACTGCTTGCCACTCCAATTTGATTATCCCCTTCTTCAATGCCTCTTTCACCGTGACTTCCGTAATGTCCTCAGAATCCTTTGATCTCGTTTCGGCCCGTAGAACTCGAAGTTTTTCGTCTTCGACCTCTTTGAGAAGGTAACAGTTAGGTTCTTCTGGGTCGAAGAAAAACTCCAAATCTGCTATCGTGAATTCTCTCAGCCTTATCAAACCCTGTCTGGGCGAAATCTCATTTCTCAAAGCATGCCCTATCTGCAGAACACCAAAAGGAAGCTTCTCTCTCGCCAACCCGAAGAGCCTATTAAATTCAACAAATATTCCCTGTGCCGCTTCAGGCCTCCCGTAACCAATTGCCTTTGAATATGGCCCTATCGTCGTTTTGAACATTGTAAGGAAAGTTTCTGGTTTTCCGAAGCCGCCGCCGCAGTCTGGACACTTGATCTTGTTCTTTCCAATCGCGTCCTCTATCTCCTCCAGACTCAGTTTCTCGGCCTTTGCCTCACTCATCCTTGCAGACTCTTCGAGCAAATGGTCTGCGCGAAACCTTTTCCCACATTTCAGACATTCAACGAGGGGCTCCTTGAAATGGTCAACATGCCCTGATGCCTCAAACACCACCTCAGGAGTTATTACTGGAGATTCGATCTCCAAAACTCCTAGTCTGTTGACGAAAAGCTCTCGAAGCTTTCTCTCGATATTTTGCTTCAGCCTCGCGCCTAACACACCGTAGGTTACGAAACCGCTTACGCCGCCGTAGATCTCATAAGACTGCCAGAAGAAACCACGCCGGCGCGCCAATTCATTGACAGCTGTGAATCTGTCTAGACTCTTAGCTTCCTCTGTCATTTCATCAACCTTCTCCTAAAGTAAACATTTCAGAGACTTTAACCTTACTAAGTGCACACAAGAGAAAACAGAATTTTTGGCACAAGACTTAATTCAAGTAATAATCTGAAAAGACAATAGGTGACTGAGTTGCCTAAAGAGATTCAACTTCTCGAGAAACTGTCAAATGCCTTTGGGCCTTCCGGGAACGAGGAAGACGTGGCAAAGATCCTAAAGAAGGAACTCGCTCCGTATGCTGATGAGACCCGTGTAGACAAGCTTGGAAACATACTGTTCTATCACAAAGGAAAGAAGGGATATCCCAAAATCATGCTCTCAGCTCACATGGATGAGGTCGGCTTCATAGTCACGTTCATAGAAGAGAACGGATTTCTCCGTTTCGACACACTCGGAGGCATAACCAACAACGTCATACCCGGGCAGAGGGTGCTTTTCAAGGGCGACAAAGGCTACCTGAAGGGAATTGTTGGAACCAAACCACCGCATGTCATTACGCCTGAAGAGCAGAACAAGACAATTCCGAAAGAAGATCTGTTCATTGACATCGGGGCAGACAGCTTAAGCCAAGCGAATAAGAAGGGTGCTGACGTTGGAATGCTAGGCGTGTTTGATGTTGAGTTCGTAGACTTGGGAGACGGATACTTCAGAGGCAAAGCCCTTGATGACAGAGCCGGATGCACGGTTCTTGCGGAAGCGTTCAAAGCTTTGAAGGACTCTCCATGTAACATCGTGGCAGTAGGATCCGTCCAAGAAGAACTCGGGATAAGAGGGGCGAAGACCGCAGCTTGGCAGGTAGACCCTGACTATGGGCTTGCTCTTGAAGGAACATTCGTTGCAGACGTTCCTGGCACAAGACCAGACAGAGTGTCCTCGAAGATTAAAGGCGGCCCTGTTTTGACAATAATGGACAGAACAGTCTTCACACATCCTCAGGTTCTCAAGGCATTGATCAAAGCCGGAAAGAAAAAGTCAATACCTTTTCAGTTCAAGAAAGTGTTTATGGGTGGAACAGATGCAGGTGCAATTCATCTCACAAGGGCGGGAGTGCCCAGCGGAACTGTGGCCGTACCATGCAGATATATTCACGGTCCAGCTTCAATCATTCACCTTGAAGACTTGAGGAACACCGCAAAACTTGTAATCGAATTTGTAAATGTGATCTCCACGAAATAAACCAATTCTTTCTCTCCAAATCTGCAATACGCTCGAAGGCGTAGCGTAGCCTTTTTTAAGGCATCCATGATAAGAGCTTTCGAACAAGGTGTTAGAGTTTGGCGAAGATAAGAGTGGCCCTGCTTGGCGTCGGTAACTGTGCGTCAGCCTTGGTGCAAGGGTTGCAGTACTACAACAGCTCTCCTGAAGAGGAAGAGCGCTTTGGCTTACGTAACATCATGTTGGGAGGCTTTCGTCCAAAAGACATTGAAATTGTAGCAGCCTTCGACATAGATGATCGAAAAGTTGGCAAAGACGTCTCAGAGGCTATCTTTGCACAGCCTAACAATGCTCCTAAATTGATTGACACACCGTTGACCAATGTTGTCGTCAACAAGGGTCCTGTTCTGGACGGCGTTGGAGAATATACGAAGAACATTATCCATATAAGCAGTCATAATGAGACGAACGTTGCGATGATTTTGAAGGAAAGCGACGCAGAAATGGTGCTAAACCTGCTTCCAAGCGGTGCCGTGAAGGCGTCTCAATGGTATGCAGAGCAGTCGATGGTAGCAGGTTGTGCTTTCGTCAACGCGGCTCCTATTTTCATTGCCAGCGATGCCGCGTGGGCTAGAAAGTTTGAAACTGCCGAACTGCCGCTGGTGGGCGATGACTTGATTGACCAAGTGGGCGCGACTACTTTGCACAGAACCTTGCTGAATCTTCTCACGATGAACGGCGTCCGCGTGACTGAAACATATCAGCTTGACGTAGGCGGAGGAACAGAATCTCTGGACACGTTGGAACGCACAAAAGACGTGAAGCGTATTGTTAAGACCAAATCTGTTGAGGCTTCATTGCCTTATTCCGCAGCGGTCGTTGCCGGGTCGACCGACTATGTCGATTTTCTGCAGAACAGGCGTGACAGCTACTTCTGGATACGAGGAGTGTACTACGGGAATGCGTCTATGCAGATGGATCTGAAGCTTTCAACGGTTGATGCGCCAAACGCTGGATCAGTCCTGATGGATGTAATAAGAGCCGTCAAGATAGCCAGGGAAAGAAAACTCAAAGGCGCAATAGTGCCAATCTGTGCTTATGCTTTCAAGCATCCACCCCAACTGATGTCGCTTGAAACTGCTGAGAAGATGTTCGCCAGCTTTGTCAGTGGAGAAGACTAGTCCACACGTCAATTCTTCACAAGTCTCTTCAGTTCACGAACAGTCTTTTCCTTCACTCCAGTCTCTTTGAGTCTCTTTTTTAGTACATCTATTGTCCTGACCGGCGTTGGGTCAACCCCCCGCAAGGTCGCGAGATACACGCTAGTGAAGTCTCCAGTGCATATGACAGATGACATCTTTGCCAGAGTACTTTCGCCTTTGCTCCACACTTCGAATAGTTTACTTGTTTCCCGGCTGATTATTTCTTTGGTAACTTCAATTCTATGCTTTATTTCCTTGGGCTCTTGGCGGTCGCGGATGAAGATTACCGAGAGGAACTTTGCAAATTCTTTCGCTCCTTCCCAGCCTACGATTTCGTTGTGGTTGAGTTCTGGAAAGAATTCCCATTTCGCCGGATTCTTGCTGTTTTCGTTAATCTGTGTCTTAAAACGTTGGGCAACAGCTCTGTAGATTCCGAAACCATAGGCTGACGGGATCGTTCCTTTGATTTCTGATGCTAACGTTTTGGACAAGTTTTCGCTCAGCGGTCTTTCAGGGGAATTCTCCGAGCTGACTTGTTTAACGATGTTGACGGTTTCTGAATACTCGGCGGTGAGACCCGATGCAAGCCCGATCTTCTCCAAGATTGCTGGTAGGGGCATGAACAAATATGGTAAGGTTGCACGTGGAGCCATTCCGCTGGGAACGAGCAGATGGGGAACGCCTAATTTATCAGCGTATTCCTGCAAAGCCCCACCCGAACTTATGCATACTATCATACACCTTCTCTTGAGAGCGTCGAGAAAGACGCTTAGTGATTCTTCAGTTTCTCCAGAGTAGCTCGTGACAAGTACAAGTGTGTCCTTGTCTGCATAAGCGGGAATATGGTAGTCTCTGCACACCTCTATTGGAACCGTTATTCTGCTTCGAGCCCAGTCTTTCAGTAGGTCGCCGCCGATGGCGGAGCCGCCCATTCCGCCAACGATGATCGTTTTGGGTTTAGAAATGTTAATCTTGATTTGCTTGGCCAGCTTGGCCGCGTTTCCGTAATGTGTCGGAGCGTCAATACAGAAGGAAAGCATGTTGCTCTTGTCAACTTTCCTGATTGCGTCATAATCGTCTAGAATGTTTGTTTTTGGCAACCGTTTTCACTGCCGTTTTCGGATGCTCTGAAGATCATATTAAGCTTTCAGCTTTTAAGCCGAATGTATAATAACAAGATTTCAGGATCAAATGCAGAGAAGTTAGGTCTAACATGAAGGAACTGTCCATAGCAATCCCTGCATCCGTTGTCTCTGATACTCCGCACTTACGTGAGAAGACTTCAAAGGTAGGTCTGATTGGAAGGACTGCAGCCATCTTCAGAGTAGGCGAAATCATTATCTACCCAGACGGCCCGCTTGAAAAACTAGCTGACGAAATGAATCTGATAGCTACACTTCTTGCCTACATCGAGACGCCTCAATATCTTCGAAAAAGACTATTCAAGCTTGAGCCTCAACTGCAATATGCTGGGATACTTCCGCCTTTGCGTACGCCGCATCATCCACTGGACCGCAGGAGTAGAGATTTGAAGGTCGGCGAATACAGGGAAGGAGTTGTCCTGTCTAGAATAAAAGAAGGTGCCTTGATCGATATAGGTGTTGAGAAACCTGCACTGGCAAGAAACGCGCAATTAGTTGTTGGCAAGCGTGTTACTGTGAGAATTGTGAACGGTGGTGAGCATTTGGAGGCTGAGCTTGCGAATCGTGATGAAGTGTCGGCGTATTGGGGTTACAGGGTCACTGTGGAAGAGCGTTCCTTAGGGAGAATGTTGAAAGCGCGCGATTTTCGCCTGACGATTGGTACCTCAAAGTATGGTGTTCCCTTCGCCCAGATAGCGGGTAGAATTGCTGAAAAATGGGGGCAAATGGGTAACGTTCTCGTGGCTTTTGGCGCTCCCGCTGCTGGTCTGAACGAAATAGTTGCACAGGAAGGTTTCTCCTTGGATGATATCGTTGATTTTGTCGTCAATACTATTCCTATGCAGGGAACCGAGACTGTGAGAACTGAGGAGGCTCTGATTGCCTCTTTGGCCGTTTTGAATGTCGCTCTTGTAGCTGAGCACTAAGCTGAAACGGTTCTCAACCTGATTGAAAGAGAAAATCAAGTGTGAAGGGATAAAGGAATAAATGTCTGTTTCTCTAATGTTGGGTGCATGAATTTCGACATAGCCATGCCGTTGACGCTCTTCGCAGTTACCTTGGTCTCTTTGTACCTGAATCGGAAGACTGAAAGCAAGTTGAAGGATACCATGCAGGAAAGACAGATTGGTGTTTGGGATGCCGTTCAGCTTGTCGGTTTCATGTCAGTCATGATATACCTCATAGTCTTTGTTAGACAGATCACGTTGGTTCTGATGGTGTTGTTCCTGTTTGCTTACAGCATGCTTCTGTTCACATTTGGTTATCTGTTCTCGAAAAATCGTTGGTACGTCGGTATCCTGCCTCCCGTTGTCTTCATTCTGTTGTACGCATTTGTCAGGGACACGCCAGCCTGGGTTTTCTATTTGTCCAACATCTACGGGCTCGTTTTCGCTGTGTTGATTACCCTTTACTTGGTCGGCTTGTTTACATGGAAAGCGACTGCTATATTCGGCGTGCTGATAACAGTTATGGACATTGTTCTGGTCTTGGTTACCGGGACGATGATCGAAGCCGCCAACGTTACGAGCAGCCTGAATCTGCCTGTCATGGTTTCAGTTCCAATCATCCCATTGGTCTCTACTGAGAAGGGCTTGTTGATGATGCGTCTAGGGTTAGGCGACTTCTTTTTTGCAGGGTTGCTTGGGATTCAGACTTCTAAGAAATACGGGACGCGATTTGCTATTGTAACCGCGATGGCAATGACTGTATCCTTCTTCATTTTCGTGGTGTTGTTATTGAATTATTTGCAGAGACCATTTCCAGGAACTTTGATGATAATCTGTGGGTGGGCGCCGTTGGTGATCTGGAAAGAATTGACAGCGAAAAAATCATTATTATCAGAGACAGCTGTAACATTGCCCAGTCAAGAAACTAAAGTTGAGAACTAAAGAATTTTGCAGCAATAAGGGAAAATGTGAACGGGTTTAACCGAAGAGAGCGCCTAATCCTTCGAGCGCTGCTTCTTCTTTCTGCTTTTCGTCTTCTTTCTTCTTTTTCTCGTCTTCCTTTGGCTTTGCTTCTGCTGCTTGCGCGGCTGCTGCAGGTGTTGCGGCGGCTGGAGCTGCCATCATGGTTGGAGCCGACTTGATTGCCTCGTCAATCTTGACTTCAGCTAGAGATGCTACTAGCGCTTTAACGCGGACTGTGTCGGCGTTTATACCTGCTGCTGTCAAAACCTGTGTCAGGTTTGACTCGTTGATCTCTTTTCCTGCTTTGTGGAGAAGCATTGCGGCGTAAATGTATTCCATACCCTTTCACCTCTCACATCGGCTATTTTAACTTTTTTAAGTTGCTGCTTTTCTCTCTAACGTGGGAACTCTACTACTTAAACTTAGCATTTCAGCATGTGCTTTTCTGATTAGATCCTCTATTGTTTCTTTGGTAGGTATCGCGGCACCTAATGATAGAGCATAGGCTTCTTTGTGGGCTATTTGAAGAAGTGCGACCATGTTTTCCTTTGTTGGGTAGCTGATGCTAAGTGACAGTGCGAATGATTCGGCATAAGCGTTTTCAACATCGTGTTCGGTTCCTTCCAGATCTAGCTTGAGCTGGTTTTGTGTTACAATTAGACCTTCGTCAAGCACGACCGTCAGTGTGAGTCCTGTTTCTACAGGCTTTATTCCAAGCTTTGAGAGCATGCTGGCAAGCCTTTCGTTAATTGCTTCGCCCTTCTTGACAACTAAAGTGTCTTTGTTAATCCAGACGCTTCCGGACTCGATTCTCGTGGGCAAACCTACTGCATTCAGTTGGCTGATTATTGGGCCAGGAGGTTGTCCGGTGTTTCCTGCTGGGACTACGACATCAAACGCTGCTGTGTCACCCGACTTGGCGGTTGTTTTGACTTTTCCTCTTTCCAAGATTAGTGCAAGCTTGAACGGGTTTAGATCTGTGAACATGAAAATGTTTGGTCCTTTCATATGTTCTTCGAGTTTCTTCAGGTCAGCTCTTTCCTTGCAATTCTCAATTGCGAGTTTCATCAGAGTGTTCTTTAGAACTCTCATAAACACCTTGTCTGCCAGGTTTTTCTTGAATTCTTGCAGTTGTGCTGCCCTGACTTTCTGTAAGCTTGCGATGCCGATGATCTTGTAACGTTTGAGAAGGTTGGTTATCTCTTCAACTTCTTTGGTTTTCTGCTCTAAAACTTGCTTTGACGGCATTGGTTTTCCTCTTTTCATTAGGGTTTGATTTTCACAGGTGGGCCCATGGCTGTTTTTATGTAGGCAGACTTGATGTTTTTCATTCCTTTTTTGAGTTTTCCCTCTAAAACTCTTAGAACGGTCTGTATGTTTTCAGCTATTTCCTCGTCCTTCATATTTTCCATTCCAACACGATTTTGTAGCATTGGCTGGTTGCGTAATCTGACAATGATTGTCTTGCGATGCTTGGTCATCAGACCTGCAATGTCAGCGGACGGCGGGACTGGTATAGGCATCTTTCCTCTTGGACCCAAGACCGAGCCCAATGTTTTGCCTACCAGTGGCATCAACGGTGCTTCTGCGATGAAGAAGTCATATGCGTTGGCTACCTTTCGCATTTCTTGTTTTTTGCCGGCTAATGATTCAAGCTCGTTTCTTTCAATGACATGGTCTGCGTTTGCTTTCTTTGCTTTCATTGCCAGTTCGCCTGAGGCGATGACGCATATCTTGTTCTGTTTTTCAAGTGCATATGGGAGCTCTACAACTTCTTGGATCTTGCTTTCAGGTGCTTTCATGTCAATGTCCTGTAGTTTCAGAATGAGTTCTACTGATTGGTTGAATTTTCTCTTTTGAGACTTCTCTTTTGCTTCTTTTACTGCAGTAAGGATCGTCTTTTGGTCTAAGGGCAATTCAAAGGCCTCGTGCCAATGAGGGAATGGAATGCAGTTATAAAAATATTCTCTTGTCATTAACTCTTGCTTAATATGTCGTCGTATTTGCCCTCATCAATCTCTCGTTGGACTTCACGGGGGTCTTTTCCCTCAGCCGTGACTCCCATGCTGACGCAGACGCCAAGGACTTCTTTGGTGGCTCCTTTCAACGTCTTTGACAGCAGTTCCGCGCGTTTCATCTTGGCTATGCGTATAACCTGTTCTATTGTGAGATTTCCGACTTTTTGTGTGCTCGGTGTTCCTGAACCTTTCTCGATTTTGAGTTCGCTGACGATCAAGGCTGATGCTGTAGGCGTTCCAACAGTAACTTCAAATTGTTTTGTATCAGGGTCAACGATGACTTTGACTGGAACCTTCATTCCCGAATAGTCTTTTGTGACTTCGTTGATCTTGTTTACAATAGCCATGACGTTTACGCCGAGAGGTCCAAGAGCTGGGCCCAATGGAGGGCCGGCGTTCGCTTGTCCTCCACTTACTAGAAGTTCTACTACTTTCTTGTCAGCCATTTTATATTTCACCGCTGGTTTCGATCTTTGCTTTTTCCACAAGCTTAACGTATTCTGAGCTAACCGTTATTGGCAGAGTGAAAGTTGCTTCTAGCAACTCTAGAGTCACTTCTGCTTTGGTCTTGTCAATTCTTGTTATCTTGGCGCGCATTCCTTTGAACGGTCCACCTATTACTTCTACTATGTCACTTTCATGTAATTCTTCAATGATTGGTTTCTTGACGATGTACCGTTCAATTTCGGCAAAACTAACTATCCCGGGAATCCTTGAGCGTACGTGCTTTATGCCTGCTATTGCCTCTTCCACGAGATGGGGACCTTCGGCTTCAATGAAAACGTATCCTCTCAGTGTTTCAGGTGCAAGAATTGCCTTTATTGGGATTTTGTTCATTTCAATCTTGGCGGCCACAAGCTTGGCGACGTTTCTTTCTTGGCCCGTAGTTGTTTTGACAGCGAAGATTTTGGCTGTATGTTCTTCAGGTTTTTCCATCGAATTTCTTCCTTCTAGACTGCAGTGGTTCCTGGTTGAATGACAGAAGACAACAGTTTGATGATGAAACCGATCAATCCTATTGCCCCTATTCCTAAGAGGCAAATTCTTATTGACAGCCAAAGCTCGCTTCTTCCAGGTTTCACGGCCAGTTTTAGCGTTCTTGCGCATTGAGTTAGGAAATCTCTTAAGCCCATGGTTATCGCATTCTCAGCTTTCCAATTTGATATAAACGTTACTGTAGGCTCTGGTAGATAAAGACGCGCGTTCTATTAACTTTTCTTCGTGGTTGACCTTCGTTCCAAAAATGTTTGATCTAGATCTTTTCAAAACGAGTGTCCAATTCCGTGAGCATACTAATGAGTGGTTGCTTGTCTTCTCCCTTTATTCCCTTCCAATCAAGGATTATGGTTTCCACTCTTTCCATCGTTCTTTCGATGCATTGTGTAAGAATTCTTGAGTCGACCTTTGAGACGGCATATTTTGGGATCATATGCCCAAAAGCAAATTCGCTTTCCAACGCCATCTTTGTGAACCTCGAATTGTAATGAGGTCCGCCTATGCCCAGTACTGCTTTGGCTTTACGATTGCCAAATTGCCCAATCGCCTCCATTGCAGCGCGTGCAACTGCTTCAGCAGCTTTCACGTCGCCCCATTGTTTAGCCGAACTTCCAAGCTCAACAAACATTGTGGGAACATCTAAAGATGGTCCGTGATGTGTGCCCTCATAGCAGACTTCGTAGTCAAGCTTCATCTGTTCCTTAAGCTTCATCATGGTCTTCAGAGCTTCTCTCATCGCGTTGGCAGGTGAAACAGAGACTTTTCTTGGAAGTCCGCCTAGTTCTGCCTCGGCCAGGTTGCCCGGTGTGTGCACTGACAGAGTTGGGGTTCCGCTGAGGCTGCTGTGCCTTGAAATGAAAACTATGAGCTCCAAATTGGTGAAGGAATCTGGAAGGTCTTGCGCATGAACAGATTCGTCGTTTAAGGTTACAAGTTGGACATTCTTCGCATCAATCTTGATTTGATATGTTGGGTTCGATTGAAACCTTTCTTGTCTTTCCATGAAAGAGTAGCTACTCAGGATCTGTTTTTGGATGTTCAGACCTGCTGTATCCTTCTTTGAGGCTACTATAAGGATCATGGGTTATGCTTCCAAATGAACATATGAGGCTTTGGGAAAAAGGGTTTCCATAAAGCTTATAATTGTTGAATGTTGTTCAAGGCTTTGAAGTTTGGTGACGGGCGATAACATGCATCTAATCAACTTCAAAGACTTTACTGGGCAACAGCTTACAGAAATGATTGACAAGGGCATTGGGATTAAACATAATCCCGAGATGTTTCGCAAAACATTGGAAGACAAATCGTGTGCTCTGATTTTTCAGAAGACTTCCACGAGGACCAGGGTTTCGTTCGAGGTTGCTATGACTCAGCTTGGTGGTCACGCCCTTTTCATTGATTGGAGAACGACGAACTTTGCTCTGGCTGATTTGGGCGATGAAGTTCAGTATCTCTCGCGGAACGTTGACTGTATCATGGCCAGACTGCTGAGGAACACGGATCTGCAGACCATGGCGAAAGCTTCCCGCGTTCCAGTGATTAATGGTTGCGACGAGAAGTATCATCCAAGCCAGGCAATAGCTGACTTGATAACGGTTAAGGAACGGAAAGGTAGGCTCAAAGGTTCCAGGTTAGTCTACGTGGGCATTCACAACAATGTCTGCAACTCGCTCATTGAAGGATGTACTAAAACCGGTGTCAAGATAACCAGTGTGACACCGATATTCAATGAGCCGAGTAGAGACAACGAGCTTCTGGATGATGCCAGGAGAACTGGACTTTGGGAAACCACGCTCGACGTTAAACGTGCTGTCGAGAATGCGGATTTCGTTTACACCGACACTTGGGTTGACATGGAATTCTTCACCGACCCCAAATTTGCGGCGGAGAAGGAGACACGCGTCAAGCAGATGATGCCGTATCAAATCAACAAGGAGCTGTTGAAGAACTGCGGCGCGTATGTTATGCATGACATGCCTATCCACAGGGGATACGAGATAACTGGAGACGTTGTTGAAGGTCCAAAATCGGTGATATACGAACAGAGCGAAAACAGGTTGTATTCTGCAAAGACGATGCTGCTCAAACTTCTGAGCGAAAACTAGGTAATGGCTCACTAAACCCTTTTCTTCTTTCTCTATTTGAGAATCATCTCGACGAATTTCTCAGGGTCGAATTCTTCTAAATCATCGTATGTTTGCCCTGTTCCAATGAACAGTATAGGCTTCTGTGTGACGTAAGTAACGCTTAGAGCTGAGCCACCCTTTACGTCTGCGTCGACCTTTGTCAGTATTGTGCCGTCTATTCCGACAGCTCTATGGAACTCTTCTGCCTGCATGACCGCGTCATTTCCGATTAGCGAGTCGACCGTAAGCAAAGTCAAGTCTGGTTTTACAACGCGCTTGATTTTTGCAAGTTCATTCATCAAGTTCTGGTTTGTCTGCATTCTCCCTGCGGTGTCAACCAAGACAACGTTCATTCCATGAGCTTTCGCGTGGCTGATCGTATCGTATGCTACGGCCGCAGGGTCAGCGCCATACGCATGTTTGACCATTTTGATGCCGAGCCGTCTTGCGTGCTCTTCCATCTGTTCAATGGAGCCTGCACGGTAGGTGTCACTGCATGCTATTACGGCTGAGTATCCATGTTTGTTGAGGAAGCGGCATACTTTGGCGATTGTTGTAGTTTTTCCTGTGCCGTTTATTCCTACGAACACTATGACGTATGGTTCTCCTTTCTTGCGTTTTTCTTCAATGGCTTTCAACAGGTCTATTTTGTTGTTTGTTTGCATAGTTTCCAGGAGCACTTCTCGGAGGTTTTTCTCCACAATTTTTGTTCGGTCTTCCAGCCGCTTGATTTGAACTTTGTCTAGGCGTTGTTCCATTTCGGTGCATATTTTTTCGGCCACCGGCAAAGCCACGTCATTTTCGACAAGGCTCATCTTGAAATCAGAAAGGATTGGGTGAACCTTTTCAGGCTTCAGCTCGGTTGTGGTTACCTTGGCTACGAGTCCTTTCAAGCCAGATTTGAGTCTCTCAAACATCTTGCTGAGTTTTCCCTTCTCTTGCAGCTGCGACTAGTGCTTCAATTCTTTCTCTGTCTTGATTAATCTTCTCTGCAACTTGAGCAAACTGTTGTTGTACCGATGTCTTGGCTTTGTCTAGGTCTTGTTGGCGTTTCTTGATGATTTCTTTTGCTTCTTGTCGTGTTTTTTCAACTGAGACTCCTGCGCCCATTCCGACGATTATTTTGTCGGGGTTATCCAGTTTTGCCCTGATGTAGGATGTGCCGCCTATTGGCACAAGAAGCTCTGATTTCTCGTTCTCCTTTTCCAACCCGCCCAGAGTCATTTGAGCGTAGGTAAGGTCGGCAACAGCCGAGTTTATCATGTTCATTCTAGACTGCAAGGCTTCAGCTGTCTGTTCGAGAAGTCGCAGTTCCATGTTTAGTCTGCGGAACTCTTCTTCACTCTTGCTTGCCAACTTCTTCTTCTCCCATGACAAGCTTCTTCAGAAGTGGATTCTCAATGTTTTCAGGTGCAACCTCTTCAACACTTGTTATCTTGATATGGTGACGTTTCACACGGTGTTTGCTGCCCAACTCGGCGTAGACTTTTTCTTCTGCGTGTTCGGGCTTTTCAGCCATAATCTCCTTTCTGAAGGAGGTTTTCAGGTTGGGCTTGAAAATTTCACCTGTTACTCTGAAGACTTTCAACTTTTTCATCCTCTTTTACAACATCCAAGGTGTTCCCTATTATAAATATCTCGGGTCCAGTTGTCAGTAATCCTGCAATCGCGGTGTAGCGATTACCGATTAGACCTGTGCCGACATACGGAACGCCACAATTGATGGTACCGACATCGACGGGGACTTTCAGCATTTCTTCAAGTAGTTGGCGTTCTGAATCCTTCAGTAAAGGATGTGTCAGAACACCTTTGTTTGTTGCCACGGCCAACGAACCGACGTATGGCAGACCTGCAATTTCGCCTCGGGCAACTTCGACGCACAATGTTTCAGAGATCTTCTCCACTTCTGGCGTTTTCAATCGGGGGTCAGCAATTGCGCCATGATCGTTTGCCAGGACAAGGTTTCCATATGCGGTTTTCTTGGTTTCCATTATAGCTATGTTTCCTTTAAAACAACGTTGTAAGGCCTCAAGCTCTTCTCCTCGAATGAAGCTTGGGAGCAAAATTCCATTCGAGTTCGCGCAGGCAAGCGCCCCGACAAGGACTGATCCTCCGATTGACGTATGTATCAATTCCACCTTAAGCCATTCACTCAGTCTTTCGGCTTTTTTAAGCGGTACCGAGGTCGGGGCAATGAAAAATCGGTCCGTCGCGAGCGAGTAGACTCCTAAGCTTGCGCTTCCAATAAGACTTGACAAGTAAATGGCCAAGGACTAGTCTCCTTCAGCCAAATAAACCGTCACGTTATCCTCTTTGTCTTTTTCAGCTCGCACTCGGATTTTTCTCGGGGGTTTCTCTATCCCTCTTGACCACATCTTCTCGTTTACTTCATTGCTTATGATAAGTTGTGGAAGTGTTTCTTCCTCTTCGGTTTCTTCTTCTTTCCTTGTTTCTAGCTTCATGTGTTTGATTATGAAAGTTCTTAGCATGCGCACAGCCCGCGGCGTTCTTTTGTTAGGCGGCATAATCCACGCTTTGCCCAGCGGCACTGTGTAGATTCGTTCTTCAACTATTTCCTTTTCTTCTTCACCTTTCTCTTTTGAAGGCTTAGCTTCCTCTTCAGCAGCGGGCATCTCTTCTTCTTTTGCTGCGGTTTCCTTCCGTATCTCTTCTGCCGGTGCTTTTTCCTCTACATTTTCCCCTGTTTGTTCTGTTTCCTTTTCTTCTTCCCTCAGCTCCTCTGTAAGATCCGCCAGTTCTTCTTGTTCTTCGTCGTTCTTCGTTGGTTCCTCCTTGTTTTCGTTTTCCATCACTTCTTCCTCCTATGCTCGTATTTTTCTGGTCCGCCACTGTCTTCTTTTGGGGTGTTGCCTAAATTTTCCGCTTGTTCTCGCTATTACCCATGTGGGAACTGCTTTCTTTTCTTTCCCTGCCTTTGCAAGTCTGCGTTTTTTTGCTGTTGGCTTGTTTCGAGTCATTTTCTATCTCCTTGTTATTGTTGTTTCGCGTTTGCGAGCTTGGAGTTGGATGAGTATTTTCTTGAGCTGCTCGTCTGCCAGGGGAACTGGTATTTTTCCTTGCTGGGCCAACTGGATTAGTTGTAGTTCCAGCTGATCTGTGAATTCTGGTCTGACCATTTTGAGGTTTGCCAGTCTCTGTCTTGCTTCTGGGGTAAGTATGCTTCTTAGTAGGGCTTGCTTTTGCTGTTCCATTTGCTGCTCGGCTTGAGCGTTTCTTTGTTCGTCTGTCACCTGTCTTTGTAAGGCTGAAAGTTTTCTTCTGCGAAGCTCTTCCAGCTCTTCATCTGACATTTTATTCACCTTTTTGGTACTTCTGGAGTTCTGGACGCTCCTTCGCCAATTCTTTGCCGAGTTCTTCAGCTAATTCTTTTAGAAGTTTTCTTCCAGCAGGTGTGACTTTTCTGCCGCGTGGTTTCATTGTTTCGACGTATCCTGCGGTTTCCAGTTGCTGCAGTGCCTTTCTTATCACTGAGCCACCTGCTTTTGTTGCGTGTTTAGGTTTGACGCCCTTGCTGCTTCTTCCGCCGTAATCGGCCCTTAGTTTTTCAATGCCTATTGGACCGTGAACGTAAATCTTTCTAAGCATTGAGGCGCATCTAACGTACCACCAGTCTGGGTTTTGGGGCTGTTGCTGAACGTGAGTTCCTGTCTTTGTGACGTTTGCCCATAATGGTGGGGTTACTGCGTCAACGTTTTCCTTCAAGTATTTGGCTAGTTTTGGGATGAATCTAGATACTGGAACGTCGTTGGGGGTTACCAATACTCTTTGTCCTCTTCAGGTTTCCTCCAGTAAAATCATGAAGCCACATATAAAGGCTTTCACTTGCTGCGGGGCTTGTAGAGTATGAAAGTGTGACCCCTAACTTCTACCAGTGTGGCGCTTGTTTGCTGGGCGATTGTCGTGGCAACTTCTTTGGTTTCATGTTCAGAGAGGGCGCTCTTCAAGATTTTGGCTTTGACCATCTTGTTCTTTGTGAGTTGCTTCTCGATTTCTTTGAGCAGTTCGGCTGAAGCTCCGCTTTTGCCAATCCAGACGGTAGAGTTCTCGTCGCATAGTTTCCTTTTTATGAATCGTTTCTTTCCAGCGGTGAGTCCGCTCATTCTTTCGACCTTCCTTTTTTCTTTTGTAACGGTATTCTTGTCTGTCCGCCGCATTTAAGGCAGGTGATTACTAGGTGAGGTTCTCGTTTCTGTTGCACTCTGACACGACAGTTTACGCCTGGCAAGACAAAACTTTTGCAGTGTTTACAGACTTGGCGTCGGTATTCGGTGGGCAGACGGATTCTAGCGGACATGGCTATTTTTCTGGCGGTGTTCACGTAGTGTTGGGCGAGTTGAGGGTCTTCGTTGATGTTTTCTTTAGCTAGGGTGAAAAGGGTTTGTATGCGTTGCTTTGCTATGTGTCTGGTGCTTGTGTCCATCGTGCATTTTGCTCCTTTGGTGTACAATTCCGTTTTCAGCGAATTAGTCTTTTCGATGTCTGACTACTGTTGGTTTGATCAGTCGCGGCTTTCAGTCCATTTGTGGGGGCGCAAGTTAAATATTAAATGGTTATGCTTCTGTTTAACTGGGTGGGGAGATCATCAAAAGCAAGGTTAGCAATATTGGTTATATCAATAGGATTCGGGACAACCTCTGTGGTTTGCGAAGAAGGGAGCTTTCTCAGTTGTATGAGAGTTTGAAGTCGGCTGACTGTGTGGTTTGTGGGGGTTCTGGGAGGTCGCTTTATTCGCTTAATGCTGCTATGAGCCAGATCGCGATTAGCCAGATTGGTTGGAGGAACAAGGTTGTTTTGACTCCTGATGATCCTGGTTTTCCGGGGAAGAATATGTTTGATGCTGCGGCGGAGCTTGAAAGGCGGTATGATAAGATTTTGTTGTTGATGAATTCTGGGAGTGGTGTGTCTGGGGATCCGGTCATGATGGCGCAGGATCTTTTAAGATATGTTGAGGAGAAGGGGCATTCGAAGTTTTCTATGGGGTTGATAACTTCTAATTTGAATTCGCCTTTGGCTCAGCTTGTCGGCAAGTATGGGCATGTTGTTGAGTTGAGGGGGCGGGGCAGGACGAAGCCTTCGCTGGATTACAGTGAGATAGGGATTATGGGTGATATTTTCGAGTTGGGGAGTCTTCTGCTTTTGTCTATGGTGACTGAGGCTATTTTTCGTAATTTGGATGCGGGTGAGGTGCTTCGGCTGTGTGAGGAAGAGTTTGTTAAGTTGGGGCCGATGGTTGATTCGATTGTGGAGTCTGAAACGTACTCGCGGCTCGTTGATATTTTGGAGAGGCGGACAAGTGTGTTTTTGGGTGGTAAGGGTACGGCGAGTGAGATAGTGAAGATGTCGGCTATCAGGCTTTTTCACCTTAAGAGCACGCTTGGCGATAACGTGTATATTGCGAGAGGTGTGAATACTCCGGCTCCGAGGCCTGGCGATCTTGAGATTTTGCTGTCGTTTTCTGGTGAGACTAAGCCGGTTATTGCTTGGTGTGATACTTTGAAGAAGATGAATGGTACGGTTTTGTCGATTACTGGGACGAAGAAGTCGACTTTGAAGGATAAGTCGGATCTTCAGATTACGTTGGAGGAGGAGTACAAGCAGGGTCAGCCTAGGCGGTTTTACATGAGGGCGGCTTATGTTTTGAGTCCTTTGCCGGTGAAGTTGGTTGAGAGGTTGGGTGAGAAAGGGTTAAGGCTGCCTGAGTACATTATTCATTGGCATCATTCGCTCACCGAGTAGGCCTACACTATGGACTGTTCAACATGGTTTTTGGTTGTTTTCAAGCCAAAAATGACCTACCCCCTCCCCCCTAGGTTTTCAGCACGCACAGTATTGTGGTGAGTGTGTGGCTAGGTCTTTTGGCGGGGTTTGGTGCGCCGTTTTGCTGCCGTGCATGTTGAATTTTGTGCGCATTTGGTTCTGATGATGTAGAATCAAGCGAACAGGCAATGAGGCGCGCGCTATGGCGTACTTCCTAACTACTTTGTTTAGGTATCTTGGAGAATCAGTTAAAGCGTTTTCTGCATCCTTGTTTTCTTATACGGATTTCTATTTTTAATATACCTTATCATAAAAACTATTATACCAACGCCTATTATACCATAAAGAAGTGCAATCAAATCTCTGTAAGTTACCACTTCCACGCCATTAATCGTTACAGATTCCCATAAAATGTAGTTAAGCAAAAATGCCATTGCTGCAAAAACCGATAACATTGCAATGCTATACCAAAATTCTATTTTGCGTCTCAATTCTGGATTTGGGAACGGTATTTTTCCTTTTAACATGAAATAAACTACTCCAAACATGATAAAAAGAACGGTGCTAAGAATGTCAAGAGTAACTTTAGATGTATCAGCTAATGGAAACACCCATACTCCAAAGAAGACTGCTGCCCAACAAAGAAATATTACTCCAAAAGCATCCAATGTTCCATGTTCTTCTGACATTCTTTCTATCGTCTCATTAATAGTCCTACTGTAGTTTGTCTTCTGTTGCTGTGCAGATTTAAGATTTCTGTCTTTTGAGGTTTTCAGGAAGAAACGAACAGCTTTTATTTTCTCTTCTTCACTCTAAATAGAGATGGCTTAGGCATGTCTAAAAGGTCAAAATGGCAGAGTCTCAGCTTAGCATGGAAAATCATCGTTGGATTGTCGGTCATACTTGGCTTGGTCATTTCAATTGTTACCCTTTTTCAATGGCTTTGGGCAGTAGATTTTTGGCATCCGTTGTACGATTTTCTTACGTCTTCTGTTTCAATCTACTACTTTTTTCTCGCCTTTGCTATAATACTCGTTTTGGCTTATTCATTATTTAGGTTCAGAAATAGAGAAAACATCTTGGACTGGGAATATGGAAGAGGGATAGCCGAATTGTGTGAAACACCACGAACAACAGAGTATCTAAGAAGGGAATATGAAGAGTGGAGCCAAGGGATTTTAGGTGGACCAAATTTTGACTATTACATGAAACGACTAGAGAAGCAAGGATACTTAAAATACCGAAACGGAAAATGGGAAACCTCCGATGAAGCATTAGACTACATCGACAAATATCACGGTGGTTAAAGCGTTTTTCTGTCCTGCGCTTTAGGATGAGTCTTAGCTTTAGTTCTCTCAATTCTAGTTCTATATGTCAGTAACAGCCCTAACTATGATGAAAAACTTCCAGAGGGTCCCTGAAATCTATGAAGCTTTAGGCTTTTGATTGCTGAAGTTTCTGTTCTCTTTTCTTCACTTCGTTGTAGAGAAACTCAGTTCCAACCCCAAGTTGTCGCAAGCCCAACACTTTTCTTGCATCTTCTATCATAGGCTTCATTTTCTCCCACAAGAGAACAACGTGGTCGTGGGCTACTCGGTCGAGAAAGTATATGCTGATTAGTTTGTTTTCCAACAGAACTCCCAACAATTCAAAAGTCAAATAAACCTGATTAAAATCGGAAGAACCGTGCTTCTTGTGATAAGTAGCCCAGTCGGTCATATCAAATGCGCTATTTAACACTTTTTCCTAAGCGTCAACCCATTCTCTACTAATAAAAAGTGAATACAGTCTGATTATGAGGTCTGTTTGTCTTGCTCTAGTCTGGTTGCGTATTTGAAGACTGTAGTATATGATTCCAGCTACGACGCTTGCAGAAGCAACAGCTATCGAAACCGTCTGTATGTCAACCACTCTTAACACCTCTCTGTTCTCTTTTCTTCATTTCATTGTAAAGATATTCAAACTGCTGTAGTGACCTTGGAATCTGAAACTGCTTTCTCCACCCTTCAACTACTGGCTTGACTTTTTCCCATACGAATATAGCCACGTAACCAAAAAGGTCGTCAACCAAACCGATGTCCACTAGCTTTCTGTGCAGAAGCACACCTATCTCTTCGAACAATACGTTGACTGTGCCCATACCTATGCTCTCGGGCGTATCAGCAAACCCACTAGGAGACGAATATTTCTTCACGAATTCGTCGTAGTCCTTGAATTCCATGTTGAACGTTTTTGTCAAGCTCTCTGGAATTCTTCAGTACCAAAAGTTGAATAAATCCTCAGGAGAAGGTCTGTTTGTCTCACTTTGCTCTGATGCCTAAGCTGGAGAATGTAGTAGATGATTCCTATCACTATGGTTGCAGAAGCAACACCCAAAGAAACAGTCTGTAACAACAGTATGTCAACCACTATTGACACCCAGAAGACAAGATTAGGTGAATTAGTATTAAAGACTACATCGTGGGCTTTCACCACACAATTAGACACAATGACACAACACATTCTCTATGGTCTTGTCTGGTTCTGGTATTGCTATAGTGGAAAACTTGGCTGTTCTCTAAGTACCCTCTTTTCTTTGTTCAGAATGTCTTAGTAACATAGTACTATAGTGCAGTTAACTACTCTGAGTTAAACACTATAGTATGATAAATGTTTGATAGATTTTTTAGTCAAATAGCCTTAAATCGCATGGTCATGTGTGTCTTCAATGGTGCAGAAGAGGGGTTTTTGTCTTTGAGTGTGGATCTTGAGTCTCTTCACAAGATTATCAAAAATCCAATCAGGCGAAAGATAGTTCTGACGCTTCTTGAGAAAAACGAGCTTGCCTATATGGATCTAATGAATATAGTTCAGGTCGAGAACACGGGAAAACTCAATTATCATCTTAAGATACTCGGAGACTTGCTGGAGAAGAATGGGAATGGAAGATATCGTTTGACCGAAAAAGGGCACCTGGCTTCTCAACTGCTTCTGAGGTTTCCTGAGAAAAACCCTGAGCATATGTCATTGAAGGGTGGAGACGGCATATTGATTGGTTTCGTCGGTTTCATTCTGGCACTGGCTAACCCGGGG
>JBGOYH010000016.1:0-21096 GCA_041479575.1 Bathyarchaeia archaeon | reverse complement strand
CGACTCTCTTCGAAAAGCCCTAAAATACATGAATGACCCTCAAGTGGGTTCCGTCGCAGGTCTTCACATAATAACCTCAGCCAAAGAAACCAACTCTGTAAAGACTGAGAGGACATACAGGGAATTCTACGCATGGCTCAGGATAGGGGAATCTAAACTGTACAGCACTGTTCTCTACGAAGGTGAGTTGATGCTTGTCAAGAAGAGATTAATAGTCAATACAGGATTTGACGAGCAGATAGGTGGAGATGATGTTCCCTTGGCTCTGAGATTGGCAGAAGAAGGCTACAGAGCAATAACGGCAGAAGACGCCTACTTCATAGAACAGACACCATACACTTGGAGAGAGAAGTTCCACCAGAAAATCAGAAGAGCCAGACATGTTTTTCAGGCGCTTTGGAAGTACAAGTATTTAATGTTCAAGGAAAAGACGCCGCTTAGCAGGTTGATACTGCCATTTGAAACCTTCATTTACGTGATAAATCCAATAATCTTGCTTCCACTAATTGCCCTTTCAGTACCAATGTTTTTAAGATATCCTTGGCTCCTCCTGATCTTCGTAGTTCTTTTGGTCGGTAAGGTTAGGCAACTGTTCGTTACTTATATCGTGAACAACTGCATCATGCTCGCTGCAATGACTATGGAACTGAAAGGGAAGGAAAAGCCAACTTGGGAAAAGATAAGTGAAATAAGAAAGCCTGTCAACGTAGAGAACCCGAGTGGAGATCAAAGCTAACAAAAGCTGAAAGCGGCCATGGTTGGGCAGGAAGAGACGTAGTTGAAACGCATCCTCTTTGTAGAATTCAGTTCTGAAAAAGTTGAGTTATAGGCTACACGCGCGCTGACGCACGCGGTGTTTGGAAGGTAGAATAATATGTTACCCAATGTTGACATTGTGCGCTTCAATAGTCTTTGCGCCGGATGTGGCGTATGTCGAGGTATGTGTCCGAGGAAAGCCATCAGGATGGTGATAGTGGAAGACGACGTCTGTCTACCAGAGGTGTCAGAGAAGAGGTGTAATCACTGCGGACAGTGTATCAGAGTCTGCCCCGGTTGGCAAGTTAACTACGACAAGCTCAATATGTTCGTTTTTGGAAAAACCTCTGAGGACCTACTGCTCGGGAACTGTTCAGATTGTTACGTTGGATATGCACCAGTGATTCAGTGCGTCGGAAGGCATCATCGGGAGGAATCGTTACTGCACTCTTGGCTTTCGCGCTTAAAAAACACATCATCGATGGTGTGATTGTGACTGTGTCGGGTTTGCATGGTGATCTTGAGCCACAGGTAATCATAGCGCGAAGCGAAGAAGAACTACTTGCGTCTAGTGGGTCAAAATACTGTCCAGTTCCGATAGGCACTATGATCCCGCAGATAATGAGTCATGAAGGGAAATTTGCAGTCGTGGGCCTTCCATGTCATTTTCATGGAATAAGAAAGGCTGAAATGTCAAATGAGACATTTCGGAAACGCATCGTACTACACGTAGGACTTTTCTGCTCCAATATGACAAGCTTTGAGGGCACAACCTGCCTTCTTAGGAAAATGAAGGTCGACAGGAACAGCGTCGAATCTTTGAGTTACCGCCGCCATGGTTGGCCAGGTGAAATGTCCGTATCTCTCAAGAATGGAGAACAGAAGAACATACCATACGAGCGATATTGGGACTGTTTTTTTGGAAACCATTTCTTCACGCCTTGGAGATGTCTTTTTTGCACTGATGCCACAAATGAACTCGCCGACATTTCAATCGGAGATCCATGGTTGCCCCAATTCAAGAACCAAAAAACGGGGAAGTCCCTCATAGTATTGAGAACCCAAGAAGCTGCAGACCTGCTCAGAAAGTGCTCAGCAGAAGGGGATATCATTATGTTCCCAGTAGAGCGTGAACACGTAAAATACTCTCAACTACTCACTTTGAAATCAAAGAAGCGAGCGGTTGCAACGCGAATATCTCTTGTCAGAAAGTTTGGACATACCGTTCCAAATATTTTTCCCCCGCCTGTCTCAGGAGGTGTTGGATCCATCTTATCTTCTGTCATAACACTGACTGCAAAGAAGTTGGCCTCACACAAGTCATTCTTGTCGATACTAGAGCGCACGCCCTTCTTCATTCTGAAGATGCATTTCGACCTCTTATGTGCCGCTTTACTGGTAACTTAGTTGATACGCACAACTGAAGGAGCTTTGTCCTTGCAGGAAGTCCTAATAATTCATGTTGGAAGCGTCACAAACAAAGGCACACTCGCTCTTGTGAAAGCTCAATCATCAGAACTTAGAAGGATATTTCCCGCTGTTAGAATTGCAGCCTCAACCTGCGATGTTGAAGAGTTTAAGGCGTTAGTACCTGATGTCACTCCTGTTTCACTGCTTATCGATATTCCACACGAGAAGGCAGATATCAACGCTAGGAATCAAAAAATAGACAGAGATTCGCACTTGTACAAATTGCTCTTGATAGCCTATTCGATCAGGATGCTCCTTGAAATACCGGTGTGCCTGATGTCAAGCCTCATTTACCACCTCGGGTTTAAGGGAACTTACAAATCATCGGTGATTTCGTACATTGCGGGATCTGACTTTATTATTTCGACTGCAGATGAGAATTTCAAAGAAGGCGCCTCAGAACTTCCATACAACATCTATTGGAGGTTCGTATCTTGGACCACTTTGCTATCACGAACCTTGGAGGTACTAATCTCAAAGCATGTTTTCAAGAAGAGCATAATTGTTTTTCCGAACTCGATTGGTCCTTTCAGGACTCTCGCCGGCCGCTTCCTAGGAAAACTGATCTTCAACAACATCGACTTGCTCTTGCTACGGGAAAGATACTCGCTGGAATGGGTGAAAAAACTCAGTCTCAAGACTCCGACAATCGTCACGTCAGACATCGCTTTGGTGAATGATATCCCGAAACCGCACACGACAAACCCAGACGAAGATTACAAGCCACTCTTGGCAGTTTGCCCAGGAATCTACGCTGCCGCCTTGTCGCAAACACAGCAGAACAATTACCTCACCGCACATGTAAGGGCCTTGGACGAGTTCATAGATGAATATGGTGTCAGAGTCATCTTCTTACCTCTGGAAATAACAGGTAGAAAGAACGACGACTATTCATTCTGCAAGTCGATACTAGAGAAAATGAGAAATTCAGCCTTTGCAGAAATAGTGAAGACCAAGAGTCTCGAAGATTTCTGTGCGAGAGTTTCCCAAACGGAACTGATGCTTAGCTCAAGGATGCACCCAACAGTGATCGCATCTTCCTGTAGGGTCCCAGTAGTGGTAATAACCTACGACTATAAGCAATTGGGTTTGATGGAGCAACTAGGTTTGGACAGATATGTTATTGACGTAAACAAAGTTACATACGAGAACATGATTTCGACAATGGAAAAAGCATGGAAGAACAGAAGATTCATCAGAGAGCATCTGGAACTGCAAATCCCAATCTTGCAAGATCTTGTGAGAGATAAGATCGCTGCCGCATGCAACCCTTACCGAAGACGTTAAACGTCAATATAGGTACTCTAGGCTTCAGAATAGAATCGCGTCCATCATAGTTCGTGCTATCACCATCGGATGAAACAATAGCAAACTCAAGTCAGCCACAAACACCTGAAGAATTTATGGATCAAGGGTTCTCAACGTACGTCTCGCGCACGGAAAGAAGAATGTATTCCAAAGCCTAGTAGTCTAGTACCTATTTCGGGAGTGTTTAAACTTTCGTAGAAAAAAACGGAGACAATGACACCGTGCCCTCGATCACTGATGCGTTCGTGGCTTTCTGCTCGAAAGCGTTTGTGTATCTGTTCAGAGTTGCGTCGTCCAAGCCGTCTTTACGGGCACTGTTGAAATACGTTCCATTTCGGGTGCTGATGATAGGTGATAGAATTGCCATGAGATCTTTTGATCAGTCTCTCTTGAACAAGCCGAGTCAAGGATCTGTTGGCCTCATTGTTCAGAGCGGGGCTCTAGAGCTTATAGTTTTGAATATGATGTTTAGAGAAGGGATTGGACTATCTAAGGCCATATCATTCGATGACGTGAAGAAGGGCAATTGGAACGAAGCAGAACTTCTTGAAGAACTTGCCAAGGATCCAGAAACTGATGTAATCGTCTTTTGTTCGGAATCAATAATTCAAGGGCGTGAATTCATGAAGATAGCTCGAGCAGTTACTAAAATGAAACCAGTAATAGCGTTCAAAAGTGGAAAAAGCGAAATTGGTGCAAAGGCAGTACTGAGCCATGTTGGCTCGCTGGCAGGATCTGATCTGATTTGCAGCGCTGCTTTCAGACAATCAGGTGTTCTGAGAGCACAAACCATAGAAGAGATGCTTGATTTTGCCAAAGCCCTGTCTTTTCAGCCACGGGTTAAAGGTCCCAAAGTAGCCATAGTAACGAATGGTGGCGGGGCGGGCGTAATAGTAGCAGATGAGTGTATAAGATTAGGACTCAAAATCCCTGACCTACCACAATCCATGCAGGAGTATTTAGAGAGAAAACTTCCACTATTCTCAGGGATGACGAATCCGCTTGACATCAAGTTCGCGGCAACTGCTGAAACCTACGCGGACGTACTCGATTGCTTGTTTGCATTTGACGGCATCGATGTGATCTTATTAATGATATATCCATCCCCAGCATTGGACACGGAAAAATTAGTTGGTGCGTTATTGAAGCTGAAAAATAGATATGAAAAGCCAATGATAATTTCGGCGATAGGAAGTGCGAAATTCATAGGGCAACTGCACAAGTTAGAGGAGATTGGTATTCCGATCTATCTTTTGCCGGAAAGAGCGTCAAACGGGGTGGCGGCGTTGGTTTATTACGGACAACGTTGCTATCCTGTCTCAAGACATTAATAGCCCATTTTCTAAGGGCCTGTGTCACTTCCTTTCTGATGCCCTTGTTCTGTCAAATCTCGACTTCCCCTTTCTAGATGTAAGGATAGTGCACGCTTGCTATCCTTACCTCTTCATCGCAGGAGAGTTGCGAAGGTGCGCTCATCAAATCGACTGAAAGTCTTCGAAAAATCTTTAGCTTACTAGATGGATGGTGCAAACAGCATGGCCAAGCCTTCTCATATTCTGGCAATATATGACGGCGAAGGAGGCATTCAGACCCATGTGGCTACATTGTATGACGAGCTAAGAAAACGGGGATTTATCGTGCTGGTTTTTTCAACTCCAGATTTAAGGACAGAAAGAACTCGTATCGAGTCTGCTGTGTCCGTTCCAATGGGACTCATGGGAAGCTTGTTTACTGCAATCAGACTGATCGAAGAAATCAGAAAAGTCCGAGTTGATCTGGTACATGTACATACCCCGCGTGTACCGCTCTTGCTTGGATATTTGCTTCACAGGATTTGTAAAGTGCCACTAATTGTGACGATTCATGAGCGCGATTCTCTCGCCTTAAAGGTGAACCGTTTGTTCAAGAGAGCCACAAAGATAATTGCCATTAGTCATGAAGTGAAGAGTCGGATGGTAGAGCTAGGTGTTGACGAAAAAAAACTCGTTGTAATCCCCAACATGATTGACACGAACGAGTTCTCTCCTGAAGAAGATGCAAATGCTCCATATAGATTAGAAGCTTCATCTCAGAGAGCTTTCACGATAGTCTGTTTGGGCAGAGCTGATTCCTCCAAGGTCCAAACCATAGAGACAGCTATGAAATCTATGCCTGAAGTAATAAAGATGTTTCCGAAGGCGAAACTCTTGATAGCAGGAGGGGGCCCTAGCTTGTGTGATTTGACTAAGGCAGCTCAGAGAATAAACGGGCGAATTGGCAAGGACGCGATTCTTGTATTAGGACAGGTGCCTAGTGCGGTAGCACTCCTAAGACGAGCTGATGTCGTGATAGGAATTGGGAGAGTAGCTTTGGAGGCGATGGCGACGGGTAAACCGGTGATCGCAGTTTCAGGTCAAGCAGGGCAACTAGTTAGAGGTGATATCGTCTCACAGGAGACTGCAACTGCTTTGGCGGAATACAACTTCAGTGGGAGAAACTATGGGAAGAGGCTAGATTCTACAGGGATGTTGGAACTTATAGCTAGACTTCTTGAAAATGAAGATTATCGGAAGCAAATCGGTTCGTGGGGACGGTTGTTTGTGAAGCAGAATTTTGACAGTGCGACGATTGCTAAGTTGACGGAATCGGTCTACTCAGAATCCTTGAGGAGTGGAAACTCTTAGATTCTTGTATTTTGACGTTCCTGCTTGATCCTGGTCAGTGAGGTACATGCTTAGAAAAGGACTCTAGGCATTCTCGATACTTGCCTTGTTTTGTCTGTTTTCTCCACAGTTCTTCTATTTCCTAGCCGAGCGCTTGGACAAGACTTGTTCTAATTATTGCGTTAGCGCGTCGCGCGCGCTATTCAGGGATGAGTGAGGATGAAAAAAGAGCTACTTGCTTTTCTGATTGCCTCTTTGCTTTGCTTGTTAGGTTCTTTCGCGTTGTACTTTCTGCCTAGCTTCTGGGCTAGAAGTATGTTGATTTTTGTTTTTTTGGTGCCTATTACGTGGACAATTAGTTTTGCTATGCGTGAAGGTCATATTCAGGATGCACGAATTGCGGGAGCGATAACGGTTATCATAATACCTGTAATGGCATTTTCAGTTCGTAACATTAGCCGCCTGCCTCCGTTTTTTGAAGGTGTAGAGTTCTCAGAAACCCGTTTGCTGGTTGAACGCTATGCTCAGCAAGGGTTCATGAATCTTTCGCTGCTTTCTCACTCGCCGTTCTTTCAAACGACCTTCATCATGTATGCCCTTTCGTCAATAGGTGGATTGCCATCTCCTCTGGCATCCTTAGTGATGATATTTCTATATCTTGCCTTTGCAGGCTGCATTAGCATTTACATATTAAGGGTTTTTGAGAAATGGGTGAGCAAGAAGACATCTTTTCTTCCGTACGTAATAGTGTTCGCATTGGTCAGTGTCTCTGGCCTAATGGCAACTAGCGTGGCGTACAGATACATTGGCTCATTGATGTTTCCTCTGTTATTCTTCTCTCTGATGAATTCCCATTTAAGAAAGCAATTTGGTTCTCGCCTCGTTTTTCTGCTCTTAACCATCGGCATAACGTTGGGAGACCCTGTTTCGAGTCTGCTTATGATACCTCTTTTTGTCTTGTACTCTATACTTAAAAGAGACTATACTGTCAGCCTCTATGCGATAATTCCTGCAAGCTACTTGCTGTACTCAGGCGAACTATACATATCATACCTTAAGGCTTATGCTAACTTTGCTTGGAGCGGGGTTAGTGCTTTCTTTCAAGAACTACTAGCGGGCAATTTTGCACAAAGGACTCTACCTTGGCAACGGACTCTCTCTATTGCTCCAGAAGACTCATACTTGGCTTCAGTATCGTACATTTCCTTATTGGCGTTGGCTCTAACGATTTTTGCTTCTTCGATTATTTTCTGGCACAAATCAAAGTCAGAAAAAGGGAAAAGAGAGAAAGACGATGCATTGGTTCGGGCAGCTATTGTCTATCTTGTCCCCATCTTGTGCGTCGTTCTACTAACCTACATAGGCGTATCAGTACAGGCCGAGGTTTCCTTCTCTGACATAAGAACCATTGTTATCGGCTATTCGGCTATGTTGTTGCTCTTTTCCTTTGCATCAAAAACGTTGTTATCAAAGCTCGCTAGCCATAGGCTCTTTCTGATCGTGGTTATTGTGCTTTTGGTCTTTTCGTCCTTCCGGGTAATTTTCCAGGATTTTCCCAAATCATACCAAGATCCTATCTTGGTAGTCGAAGACGCCCGAGTGGATTTGAGAGAAATGGGTTATGCGGGTGTCTTTCTTTTTTCATATTATCGGAGCGGAAGCGTGCTCTATGATTACAAGGCGGGTTATGTAGATATGAGCTTGCTTGTCAAAGCGCCAGATAAGGCGTCCATGTTAAGCTTGGCGACGACTGATTTTAGGGCTACTTTCTTGGTGCTCGACATCAATGGGCTCAAATATCCTTCTTCATACGTCCCTCAAAATATCTATGCACAGGCATATGAAACCGGATCAAACGAAGATCTGATTTATAACAATGGTGCCATTGCAATCTTCAAAAGATAGTAACACAGCAGCGATATGAAATAAGTACAGAGACAGATATGCGTACGCGCTAACCACTGCAACGTCCAAGCAAATCAATAATATGGTTTGGCTTCAAGGAAACTACAACATATCAAGATGAATGTACATGCCCAGTTCTACAATCTCTCAAATACCAAATAGTGGTTTGTGCACAGGATGCGCCACTTGTGCTGGAATCTGTCCGACTCGTGCAATTGCAGTAAGAATCGATGCAAGAAGGGGAAGCTATGTTCCAGCCATAGATCTGCAAAGGTGCACCAGTTGTGGTCTCTGCTATGAAGTCTGTCCAGGCCGTGGAACCTACTTTGCGAAATCCAACTCAGAAGCAAAGGATAGGTTGTTCGATGACCCTTTTGTCGGAGAATACCTCAAGTGTTATGTTGGACATTCCTGTGATTACCGATTAAGACTCAACTCGTCATCTGGTGGAATGGTGACGCAGCTTCTAATTGTCGCTCTTGAAAAGGGACTAATCGACGGGGCACTTGTCACAAAAATGAGCGGAAACAACCCGTTGAGGCCGAAACCGTTTATTGCAAAGACCAAAGAAGAAATCCTATTAGCTGCACAGTCGAAATATTGCCCCGTCCCCGTCAACATTGGTCTAAGCGAAATTCTGAAGACACCTGGTCGATATGCTATCGTCGGGCTTCCATGCCACATTCAAGGAGCGAGAAAAGCAGCCCGGAAAAATGCGACACTTAGAGATCGATTGGTCCTTTATCTTGGATTGGCATGTAACCACCAACCCACTTTCCGGGCTACTGAATATCTGCTCAAGAGAATTGGCGTTTCGGAGAATCAAGTTGGCAGAATAGAGTACCGTAGCAAAGGCTGGCCCGGCAAAATGACCA
This sequence comes from Bathyarchaeia archaeon, assembly GCA_041479575.1. Lineage (GTDB taxonomy): Archaea > Thermoproteota > Bathyarchaeia > Bathyarchaeales > Bathycorpusculaceae > DASPPK01. Next base: position 12,140 of record JBGOYH010000016.1, on the reverse strand, counting down.
TTACACTGAAAGATGGAAGGAAAAAGCTTGTTGACTATTCTTCCCTGCCATATTGGGGGGGCGCCTTCTCAGACTTCTTTTATTTGGCACGTTGCACCATATGCGAAGACAAGCTCTCCGAATATGCAGACTTATCATTTATGGATGCTTGGCTCCCAGAGTTTTCTGAAAAGCGCATGTGTGAATCAATAAGTATTTCCAGAACCCAAACGGGTGAGAAACTGCTGCAATCCGCAATGTCTGAGAATGTGATCAGTGTCTTCGAAATCCCTGTTGAAAAAGTCATAGCAGCTCAGCCTGCTATTGCTTCAAAGCAAGCGCGCGCGCTACACAGTGCAAGAGCTCGGCTTCTTCAGCAATCTCACGGAGCAATACCTATCTCCCGCAAAGCTCTATTAAGTGCTTCCACGACTGACTATGTAAAGGCCTTGTCGATGCCTTTGAGAATGTATATTTCAGAAAAGCCCTCATTATGGTTCATTGTAGACCTGTACTTACTGTTATCCCGTGCTAGGCGTTCTTCCTCGGCTAAGACGCGCGCTAGGTGAGAACGACTGTGGAAAAGATTCTGATCAAAGGTAAAAGAAGAATTAAAGGTTGCATACCCATAAGTGGGTCGAAGAATGCTGCCTTGCCTATTATTGCAGCTGCATTACTATCGAACAAGAAAGTGTTTTTACGTAACATTCCGAACATAGCCGATGTTCATGTAATGATCGAGCTAGTCAATTGTATGGGCGCAAAGGTCCATTTTCGGAAAGACACGCTCAGCGTGGAAGCAGCTGAAATTACCGTAGGAGCGCTTGCGCATAACCCGCTAGCAAACAAAGTCAGGTATTCCATCCATCTGATTGGAGCGCTTATATCTAGATTCAACGAGATACAATTGCCGCTCCCGGGAGGCTGCAAAATAGGGACGCGCAAGCTGGATTCATATATCTTGACGCTTACAAGCCTGGGAGCCAACGTACGCATCAAGGATGGTAACATCAAAGTACAATCCGGCGAACTTCACGGCTCACACATTGCGCTTGAATATCCAAGCGTTTCCGCCACTGAAAATGCCATAATAGCTGCGTCTCGCGCAACAGGCACATCTATCATAGAGAATTCAGCCAAAGAACCGGAGATTGTGGACTTGGCAAATTTCCTGAATTCGATGGGCGCAAAAATCAGAGGAGCGGGTACCGAAAGGATCGAGGTCGTCGGTGTCGATGCGCTCTCAGGTACAGACTACACGATAATCCCTGATCGTATAGAAACAGGAACTTTCATGGTTGCAGCAGCGATAACCAAGGGAGAGGTCATGTTAGAAAACACTACCATAAAGCTCATGGGAAGTGTCGTATCAAAACTCTCAGAGGCAGGGATGGAAATACATGAATCTAACGGAACAGTCCATGCGGCATCGCAAGATCTTGTGTACCCCGTCGATATTGTCACAGCTGTATATCCAGATTTTCCGACGGACATGCAACCTATTGTCACTCCACTGTTAACCCTCGCAAATGGGCGGAGCACCATTAAAGAAACCATGTACGAAAACAGATTCACTCACGCAAGAGAATTGCGAAAAATGGGGGCTGACATTGCGATTAACGGCGACACACTGATCGTTAGTGGCCCAACGAGACTTGTCGGAGCAGATGTCGAAGCCCAAGACATAAGATGTGGTGCATCAGTACTTCTGGCTGGACTTGCAGCAGAAGGCAAGACTCTAGTGCAGAATGCTTCTCAGATATTTCGTGGCTATGAGGATCCTATCACTAAACTGAAAAATGTTGGTGCCTGTCTGGAACTGGTAACTTGATCAAATTGCACAAGAACGCGTTCACAAATTCGATCTCATTAGAATGACTGTGTATCCTTTGATCGATCGCGCGCAACCAATAATCACCTCATTACCGACTTCTGCAGACGGTGAAAGCACAACAAAAGAGACCATGTTTGATAACAGATTTATCGATCGATCCTATTCTGTTACTACTCCATCTTCATGTACAATGGCTACTTCAGAATACTTCTTATGAACATCTAACCCGACAAACATACGCATGCTATCGTCTGGATGCCTGATATCCCTCTTGTTCACATCCGATTAGGAACAGCCATGCGCGCTAGTGTCCGACTTATCTCGATTTTCTTTGTCCTCTACTGAGGAACTGGTTCTTGTATAAGTGCGACAGTGTAACCATTTAGGACCAGTGGTTCTGTTGAGGCGATTGCGCCAGTCTGTATTCGCGCATTTTCCCAAGGGATGCTATTGTCTATTTTGAAGATGTTTAACGGTTGGTCTCCTACGCCTTGCATGTTCACCATCACGGATTGGTCAGTCTTGCAAATCAGTAGAACGTCTAAAATCCCATTATGAACCCAGCCTAGAGTTCTCAGGTCTTCAGAGGAACACCTTGTTTCCACGAGAGTGTCATTTGGTGACAAATTGCTACCGAGCATTTTTTGAACGTAGTATGGATACCAGGGTGCAAAACCATTTTCACCCATGTAGTTTATCATTCCAAAACCATGTGAGTCCTTGTAGTAGTTACCACTAAGCTCGAAGTAAATGTGGTAGCTGATCCCCGCCAAAATCTCGTTCCGCATTACCATCGCTAGCCATACTGCACCTGCCATCTGCTGAATCTTTGTATCAGTTCCATTTGCATAAGCCGCGTCAAAGTTGCTTTCCGAACAGATTAAGGGCAGGCTTTTCCCTCGGGCGTTGAGCCATACTTGACGAGCCTCCACAACGCTTCGACCCATCGGCCAAGTTCCAAAATAATCACTGTCGGCCCTTGCAAACATCTCCGCGTCAGTGCGCTGTCCAACAATCCAAGCATCATATTTGTGGAAGTTCAATGAATCAACATCAGCACCGCCGTGGGTTAGCCAGTAGTCCATAACGGACTTTCGGCATATGAAGTCGAAACTGATCACCAGATTAGAGTTTTCCTGTCGCATGTTATTTGCTGCAGCATTAAATAAGAGCATGTAGTCATTTAACTTTGAGAAGTTGACTGGCTCCCAACCGAAATATGACCAAGGCTCATTGAAAATCTCGTAATACCTTACGTTCCAGCCTTTACTTTTGAAGTGTTTAATCCATTCGAGACCGTACGCTGCATAGCTTTCAGGATTAGGTAAATTCACGACAGGGTCAATGAACATACCTGGAGGAACCATTGCTATACCGTCGGTGAATGCTCCTAAGCACACGAGAGGTTCCGCTTGAATCTCTAGTATCTTACCCACAATATCGTCAACAGCTGTCCAATCGTATATTCCTGTCCTGGTCGTTTCATTAAATTGTGTGCATGGCATTAGCGTCGGAATCCACTGAGATTTTAGGATGTCATTGATGCGAACTAGCTTGAAACTTGCGTCTCTTGCCAGCTGTCTCAATTCACTTTGCAGCTGAAACGCTCCTAGAGAACCAAAGCTAAGCTGAAAACCCAAGGAAAGAGCGTTTGAACCTATAATGATGTTCGGATCTACGTTTATGCTAATGTAAGGATCGTTACGGACGATGCTGCTGGTAGGTACGACGTGTGCGTTCTCAACAGAAGAGGAACTACTGCTCACAAGAATCATGGAGAGTGTCAAGACCAAGAATAGGTACCCATACAATCTCAAATAGGAATCCAATCTAGTACCTCATACTAGCGCGAGCTAAAGCCTCTATGAACTGTTTAAGTTCTGGATCTATTGACTTGTATCTTGCGACGTAATAAACCTTTCAGCATAAGTGTTTAACACGAACACACTTCTTGCGCCCAATACGGGATTCTTTTCTAGCGTTGAGTAATTCAGATGCTCTACAATGAATGTGTTGGTGATCCACTAAATATCGCACGCTAGGAGAGTATTATGGCCGCAATTGCGCGCGACGGAAGGGAAAACAACTTGAAGGCGTTGGTGACTGATGCTTCGAATGATTTCACATTGGATATCGTAAGATGTCTAGGTAAGAGGGGCATCGATGTCTATGTAATGGGTAAACCTAGCACACACGGGCTAGATGTTTCTTTCCATTCACGGTATTGTAAAGAGAAAATCATCGGTCCAGATCCCAAGAAGGATGAATATGTTGAGTTTTTGGCACAAACCCTAAGAAGCAGAAACATCGACATTTTGATCCCAGCTAGCTACTTTTCAACTGAAAAAATAGCAAGAAATAGAACAAAACTAGATCCACTAACTCATATAGAGATAGCGAAGTTGGAAAGCATTAAATTTGCAGGTAGTAAAAAAAGAACTTACGAGTTGGCAAAGGCCTTGGGCGTTCCTTATCCCAAGACTATCTATCCTCGAGACTTTGACGAGGTAAAAGAAATCTCTAGAAACATCAAATATCCGGTCGTGATAAAACCAATTAATGAGGGATACTCTAGGCCACTCTATCCAAGAACTCCTCAAGAACTCCTAGATAGATATCGTGGAATGTGCCAGAAGCTTTCTCTTTCAAAAGACAATCTTCCCTTAATTCAAGAATACATTGTGTCTGATTCCACACATAGTTTTTCTGCATTATATCAAAGTGGAGTCTGTAAACGAGTCTTCATGTGGAATGAGATAAGATCCTCTCCAACCAGTGGGGGAGCCAGTACCTACTCAGAAAGCATCTACGATCCTAAAGTGAAGGAATATGGAATGAAGTTGCTAGACGAGCTAGAATGGCATGGAGTCGCAAACATCGAGTTCAAACTGGACAAAAGGGATAAGCAGTTCAAACTGATGGACATAAACCCGAGATTCTGGTCCTCGGTTGAGGTGGCGTCACAATCAGGCATGGATTTTCCTTATTTGTTGTGTGAGATGGCAGACGGAGTAAAATTGGAGTATTCTGAGGAATATGACAGAAGCGTGAAGTTTCATTGGCTTTATCGAGAGATAGGAAACGCTATGCGGAAGCCTAACGGAATACCCAGAATTATCGCCGATACATTTGACACAAAGGTTAGGTCAGATATCCAGTTAAATGATTTCGCGCCTCATATCTTGGAGTTTGCGTTCCCATTAACTATGTGGATACTCTCTCCATTCCGCAGACGCGCGCATGAAGATCATCGCTTCAGTAGTAAAGATACTCTTTCTAGTGACCGTTTAGGTGAGCATATGTTGAATAATAACATCGACGCGAACCCACTAATTCCACAGCCACCTGAACGTAGGATCGATCGATCAGTAGAACATACCTGATTCCCAACAGGTATGCCGTTAACCATAACCATTCTAAAATACCCCGTCAAACACTAGCCTAGTGTAGGGCACTCAGTCCATGCAAAACAAAGTTGAGAACAGGTACAAGAAAATGATTACTCGAATCAAAGCTTCCAATGCAATCGCATATTTAATGTTGCTGCTGGGGCTGGTCGCTCTGTTGGGGTCCTTCCTTTCCTCCTCATACATCCTGGCTTTCATCGGTCTAGGACTGACGTTCTGGGGCGCACTTTTTCTATACATAAAACCCACGAAATACGTCAAACTGGAATTACTAAACGCCACATCCTTCTCAACACTCGCAAACATAGAGAAAATCTTGTCAAACGCAGAAACAGCCCTCAAAGGCATATACCTTCCGCCAAATCGCCTAGAAGATTACACGTCCAGCCTCGTATTCATCCCAGCAAAACCAGACCAACCTCTCCCAACATCAAAAGAAACAAACCCACAAGAACTGCAATCCAAAAATCCGGAAGGGCTCCTCTTAACTCCACCTGGACTCGCACTGTCAAAGCTTCTTGAAAAAGAAAACAGAAAACCATTCACCGAAACCAGCCTCGAAGACCTGCAAAAACAACTTCCAAAACTACTCGACACACTTCAAATAACAAAGAACACAACGGTCCAAACCGAAGGCAACACAGTAATCATTGAAATGAACAACCACATATTCGAAGACTTGTGCAAAGAAACAAGAAAACTCGAAAAAACACATGAAACCATAGGCTGCCCATTATCAAGCGCTCTGGCCTGCCTATTAGCTAAAGCAACGGGAAAACCAGTCACCATAGAAAAAGAAGAAACACTTCCAGACGCAACAACACGAATCCAGTACACCGTTCTAGAGGACTGACAAATGCAGATACCACTAGACTTCTGGAACGTAAGCCTTTGGTTAGCAGTAACTGCCATAACACTACTCATCACCGCACAACTAGCCTCAGCCTACGACGGAAAAGCAAGCATACTCGTAGACCAGAAAAAACTGAGAACCACGGCGCTTGTCATAGGGATACTCTTTCTGGCAACTGTGGCCATCCGCATCTACGGAATAGTAACGTCGTAACATCGTAGAAACATGTGAGTGCAAAAGAGGTAACCAAACAGGAACTTTGGTTTAGAATGGCACTTTCTTCTATAATCAGGTGCAGTTTAATCTAATATACAACTTCCAAACAAATAGCCAGTCCAGATATCCTGCGAATCGATTTATCCATATTTGGAGAAGGGAGAATTGCGCAATCAGACAATCTGCAAGTTGATGCTATCGTTCCTGTTCATCGGCATTCTTTCCGCTCCATTCGTGATCAAACCGGCTCACGCATACACTGCAATCAGCATCATCTACATCCGAAGCACGGGTACAGTAGACCCGACCACAGCACCGATTGTCAGAACAGGTGACCTCTACACCTTCAGTGGTGACATTTCAAGCAACTTCGCAAACGCGATCGTCATCCAAAAAAGCAACATAGTATTGGATGGGGCTGGTTTCAGTCTTCACGGAAGCAAGGTCTCCAAATCCAACGGAATAGAGCTAGCCAACGCAAACAATGTCAACGCAAACAATGTTACGATAAAGAACCTGTCTATAGACTCGTTCGACAACGGAACCCATCTCTCTACCTCAACACACAACGTCATAAGTGGAAACACCATAACCGGGAGCATAGAAGCAGCAATCTACCTGTACTACTCTTACTTCAACAACATGACCAGGAACAGACTGATATCCAACTTTGATGGCATACGCCTAAACTTTGCAAACTACAACAGCATAACCTGCAACAACATCACCTCAAACTCCTGGGGCATCTACTTCCTTGATTCCCAAGGAAACCAAATCTTCCACAACAACCTCATAGGCAACACACTCAACGCGTACGGAACTTGGGATCTTGGTTTTCCATCACCCGGAAACACGTGGGACAATGGCTATCCTTCAGGCGGCAACTACTGGAGCGACTACAACGGCATAGACGCCAATCAAGACGGAATAGGCGACACGCCACGCACAATCCACGTTGACGATTTCTCCCAAGATTTCCCCGCCGTTTTGTACGAACTCGACAATTATCCGCTGATGCAACCCTGCGGCACATACTGCCTAAAGATAGAAGTAAATGTTTCACCTGAAGGAACAACCAACCCATCACCAGGCACATATCACTGTGAGACAGGCACAGAAGTCAAAGTCACAGCAACTCCCAATCCAGTCTTCAAGTTCGCCTACTGGAAACTTAACTCCGAAACCACAAACGACAACCCAATAAACGTCCTGTCAAACCATGACATAACCCTAGAAGCAGTCTTCACCCCGACACAGGTAGTTCCAGTAGTTCCCTTCGGCGTCATTGGTGCCCTACTCGCAATGGTATTCAGTCTTGCTGGCTTTGCCTGGTTCAAGCGCACGCGCCTGACAGACATTAATCAGTTTTGAGAAATGGAGCCCATACTAGCGCGTACATAGAAAGACAGTTTCTGCGGTATCCATTCAAACCTGTTGAGAGCCTTTCTGCCGTTTGAAGGTCGCGGCGGCCGCTCGACAGCAAGCGGTAGCTAAGTAAATCGATACCAGTCCCGCTCTTGAAGAAGGCTTCTGCTAGGAACAGGTCAAGAGCGCGCGAGACCAATCCATGCCTCTGAATAGAACGACGTGCATTAGATAACGCACTGTACGCTTTGTGAGAGACTCTCGGTAATGGTCATTTGCAACACTGCTTTGAGTACCGCTTTCCATTTCTAGTTCATAGAATATTGCTAACGCAGGAAACTATCCTTCGAGTGGCGTTAAAGTTGCTTTTCTCTTGACGCATAGACAAAGTAAGGACGGTTCATCGAAAAGGCAGATTCGAGGTATGATATTTCTTGACAGGTTCTATGACTGTCTCCGAAGCGAAGCAGTAAGTGAGGTGTCAAGACTGACTTTTGTCTTTGGTCCGCGATCCAGTTAACGTTGGCGCGGTTCCTGGTATTGAAAAAGGTGAAGTATTGGTTGATAGTCGTGGGCTTGGAAGCTTTCAGACTTGAAAATTCGACGGGGGCCTGTGTTTTGGGCGGTGGAGCGTCTCGCAAAACACAGGTAGCCCATCAAATTTCTTGGTTGCGCAGCAGAGAAGGACTGCTCTAGCGGCGACAACTTGCCCGCGCTTCGTAAAGCGCCTACTACAGACTTTCCAGTGCCCACACCCTTCAAGTACCCAGAGAGTAGGGTGTCTTGGCTTGAAAAGCACTCAAAAACTACATCGAGTAGGCCTACAGTGCACTAATGTTGTTGCAAAAGCTTTTTCTGGCTCTGGAATTCTAAGAATAGTCTACAAAAGTCTGAGGTCACAAGCAATGAGTTTAGAAAAGGGTTTCTTGAGTGGTTTCTTGATTCTTGGGTTCGCCATATTCATTGCAGGTTTTTTGACGGGAATGTTGGCTTTTACTGTTGTACACGTTTCATCTGACTTGGCAACGCTTGGGCTTATGATATTTGTGCTTGGCTTTGTCGTAGGAATGTTGACGGTTGCGCTGACTTTCATATTCATGAAATGGAGAAGGAAGCAGCGTCAGCACATTTCTGAGTCAGGATTAAAAACTAATTAGTATGTAAAACCTTCTACCACATAATCACTGTGTGGAAAAATGAAGGGCAGAATTATTATACTCATGGGTTCAGAGAGGGATCTGGAATTTTGCCGTGAAATCGCCAAATCACTCAAAACCCTAGGTTTAGACTATTCATTCCGGGTAGGTTCGGCCCACAAAACCCCTGAAAAAGTCCTCAAAACCCTCAAAGAATATGAGAAAGAAAAAGTCGTCTACATTACAGTTGCAGGAAGATCGAACGCTCTCAGCGCTTTTGTTGACGCCAACACTACAAAACCAGTCATCGCCTGTCCACCCTACTCAGACAAATTCGCTGGTACAGACATTTACTCATCGCTGAGAGTTCCAAGCGGAGTCGCCTCTCTCGTAACGATTGAGCCTGAAGGAGCCGCGCTTGCAGCTGCAAAGATACTTGCTGTCGAAGACAAAGAACTGGAAAAACGCATAGAGAAGTACCAGCAAGCTAAGAAGAGCGAAATTGAAAAAGCCGATGAATCGGCTAAAAAGTTGAAGTAGGGCAAGACCATGGGCAGCGTCAAAGACCTAGAAACGTTGAAGAAACCAACTCAAGACGCAATGGGAATCGGACGCTTCCACTTCTCCGATCGATATTCAGTTTTCGATTGGGGCGAAATGCCTGACCAAATAGACAGCAAAGGAGCAGCTCTATGTCTCATGGGCGCCTACTGCTTCGAAAGGCTCGAAGAAAGAGGCGTCAAAACCCACTACAGAGGCCTAGTCGACGAAAAAGGCCAAGTCGTCAAGTTTGAAGAGCTGGTCAAGCCTGCAAGCACGATGGAAATAGACCTGGTAAACGTTTACAAACCTAACGCAAAAGTCAAAGATGGAAAACTACGCTACGACTACAGTGCTTACACGTCCAACCTGAAAAACTGCCTGATCCCACTTGAAATCATATACCGAAACGGCTTGCCAGAAGGATCATCCGTATTCAAACGCTTGGAACAGGGGCAAATAAACATCGAAGAACTTGGTTTGACTCATTATCCCAAGCCCGGCGAAAGGCTTTCAAAACCTCTATTCGACGTGAGCACCAAACTCGAAGAGAAGGATCGCTACCTCACTTGGAAAGAGGCACAGGAAATCGCCAGTCTAACAACTGAAGAAGTTGAAAAAGTCAAAGAACTGCTCCTAAAAGTCAACAGAATGATAACCCAACTCGCGTTGAAAGCCGATTTGGAAAACGAGGATGGAAAAATCGAATTAGCCTTCAACCCTGAAAGGAAACTTATGGTTGTCGACGTTGTAGGCACGCTTGACGAGTGCAGGTTCACCTATGAAGAATTACACGTAAGCAAAGAAATAGCAAGACAGTACTACCGAAAAACCGGTTGGTTCAGAAATGTTGAAGAAGCGAAGAAAAAGGCTGAAGAGAACGGGATCAAAGATTGGCAAACACTCTGCCGCTCAAAGCCGCCGAAGGTGGATCCAACTTTGAAGGCAGTGATCAGCGAGATGTATATGGCAGCCTCAAACGAGGTGACAGAACGAAAAATGTTCGATGCACCAAGCCTTGCGGAAGCCGTCAAAAAATATAGGGATTATATGGAGACTGCTTAGGTAACAAGTTCGTGCAGCTGTTTTGTTTTCAGCGCTCTTTTGATTTCCAAGGCTATGCGGTCGCCCGTGCTCATTCGTTTCTTGTACTTTGCGTTCGCGTACTGTGCACCAAGGCCCATGTGAACGTTTGTTCCCCCCCCATGCCGTAGCGCCACGTCCTGCGTCACAGGAATATGCATGTACGGGTCTTTTTCGCCATGTATGTCATAAAGTCCATAGTCTATCGCCTTCTTCGCTTCAGCACCGCCAGTGAAGTCCAGTTTGACCGTTGGTTTCAGTTCGTATTTTGAAACGCGATCCCACGTAATCAGAGTCTGAAGACACCATGCGCCTACGATTCCTGGAGCCGCATGCTCTCTGCATGCGAGCAGGAACCTGTCTGCGTAACGGTGCACGTCCTTCAGTAAGGATTCTCTTAGGCTCAGTATGGCGTGGGCGGTAACTTCGAATGAAGGAACTCTTTTAATTTTCTCTTGAACGTCGGTTGGGAGTCTTTTTAATCCGTCGAGGATAGTTTCTCTTCGCTCGTCTATGGAAAGGAATTGGTTGGCCAAGCATATTCGTGCTTCTTCCATGTTCACGTTGTAGAGCTTTGAAAACCATTTGTCAACGTCTCCCCAATCGCTTTTGGCGTCTAGGGGCGAGAAGAAGAAGTTGAAGTTCGCGTGCGGTCCGAGAACGATTTGTTCAACGCGTGCGCTTTCTAAAGCTTCTTGGCTGAGGTTTCCAGCTTTGAATTCTCTAGCAACTTTTTCTTCCAAGTCGCTCGAGTCGGCTGCGAAGATAAACTCTCTCTCGAAGGCTCTGTGTGCGTGTTCAGCCTTGAGAATCATCGGTTCGTCGATTGGTTCTTTGAATTCTATTCCACTTTTGGTGGCCTTGTACTTGTAGGATTTCGGTGTCGGGATGCCTGCTTTTTCTGCGAACCAGTAATAATCTTTTTCAAGTGCGCCTCTGTTCTCAATTTTCAGCAGGTTTCTTGAGCCAAGTATAGGCACGGCGTATTTGTTTTCTATGACGCTGCAGTATTCGTCTCCGCCTACGTAGACGGCGAAGGCTCTGTTTGTGATCTGCATGCATTCTAGGTCGACAAGTTCGTCAGCGTATTTGACTATGTCGGAGTAGTTGTCGAGTATGAGTATGACGCTTCTCCAGTCGCCGTTTTTCTTGATGTCTTTGGGGTCGTTGACAACTCGTAGGTCACGTTTGACGAGGCCTGGCAAGTCTTCGACGGTTTCTAGTGGTTTTCCAACCATTGGGTTTTGGAGGTATATCCTTGCCCTTCCGGGGGGTGTGTAGATTATGCTTCTTATTCCATAGTTGCGTTGTCCTTGCCACGCGTCTAGTGCTGAGTGTGAGCCGAGGTTGAGTCCGATTGGTTCCTTGTATTTTTTGACTATCTCCTGCATTTCTTCCCTTTTTATTGCCATGTTTTTCACCGTTTTTAGGTTAGGCTAGTTAGTGGTTGATGGTTTTTTAAATCTTTTCACAACCAGTGGCGAAACTCTTGGTTTATGCAGGGGAGTGGAATGTTCTTCTAGAATTTTCTTCTATTTTGTTTTTACATACGGGATTATAAATGTTGGAGGCATCGTAGTTTTTGCGGAGAAAGGGAGAATGGCCGAGTCTTGCGGCTGGGTCTTCGTTGACAACGTGCCCCTGATATATGATAAGAGAAGGGTGGCGAGACAGTTGCAAGTAGAAACGTGGCTTCAGCTTTCCCAGCTGGTGGCTGAGCTGAAGAT
>JBGOYH010000015.1:0-22014 GCA_041479575.1 Bathyarchaeia archaeon | reverse complement strand
GGCTGCTAGGCGCAGCACTGATAATTCTCACGCTAACTGGCCACTGACCACTTAGGCTTACCAGACAAAAACTCCCTCAGAAACACAACAAACTCCTTATTCTTCCCGTAAACCCCAACAACCTCTTCATTAACAAACACTTTGAACCCCTTCTTCTTCAACACCTGCGAAATCCCCTCAGCCACACCCGCACTCTTTCCACCATCCTCAAGCCTTTCACGAAGCAACACACAAGCATCCGTAAACTTCCTTCGAACCTGCACAACCCATCGCCCATCTTCCACATAAGGCCCAGCAACAGTGCCCGAACCATGCTGATGCTTCAACAAAAACTTCTCACACTCACTTTCCTTCTCAAGCGGAGGACCCAAATGCTTCTTCACAGGCGGAATACAGCAATGCTCAAGCTCAAACCCAAACACGTTAACAGTCTTCTCATCGCTCCAAGCAAAATCCCTCAAAACTGAAAAATCACTCAACTCAACAAGCTTGCGCAAAGAACGCTGAGACTTGTACAGTTGACCCCACAGAATATCAGGCACAGCATCAACCCTTCCAAACGTAACAAAAACAATCGCCGGCCCACACCTCTTCAACTCCCTTCTCATCTTGGCTGCAGACAAAGGAAAGGTCTTCCGCGGATAGAAGAAGTCCAAGCTCGGCTTCTTCAAAAACGCCTGCGCAGCAGCAACGAAAGTGTACAGATTTTGCCTGCGTACGGCAGAAGCCACGTTCCTCGCCTTATCAACCGGATCAACAACCACCAAAGGCTCCTCAAACAGCAAATCCAACTCTCTCTTCCTTTCCTTGTAGAACCCTTCAATGTCAATAACCAATCGGTGCTTATGCCTCGCAAACGCCTCAATCACTTTCAAAAACGACTTGTAATGCAAAACCAAAAGCTCACACAAATACCCACTAAACCCGCCAATCTTGATCTCAGCCCCATAAACGCCAGTGCCCTTCATAAACTTCTTCAGTAACCGCACCTCACCCCGCATCTCACCGTCCAAACGCTTGTTAACGTAGTCCGTGTGAAACGGCGTCCGATCCGTAGCACTCAACCACTCCCCAGGCTTAGCAGCATAACAAGGCACAACATTCACACGAGTACCATCAACAAAAGCCTCAAGATACGGATGCTCAGCAAACCTTTCAACCTGCCTCGAACCCTTCGTCGCCAACTTAGCAACCTTCAAACAAACCTTACCCAACTGCGCCCGCGGAATCGAACTGGGAACACGCATGAAAACGTCAACATCCGGCTCACCGCTCACCCACGTGTCCTTCGCAACCGAACCCTCAACACGCACCGCGGCTTCAACACCCAAACGCTTCGCCGCCGCAGCAACCCGTTTCTCCAGTTTCTTGGCTAAAGCATCTATTTCACGACGCTTACCCGCGTCTGGCGTTACCCGTTTCAAAACAACCGCGAGAACATCCGCCATCTTATCCTTCATTTAGCCAATCCTTCTCACCCAGGCGGACAAACCTCTCTAAGCGTAGAGTAAATCGGACCCTTCGGAGTCAAAACACTCTTCTTCAACCGCAAACACGCCGCCCTAACCACACCAAACTCAACCTCCTTACGGTCCGTAATGAATTTGGCAAGCTCCATCTTGTTCCGTCCACCACTAACCCGTGCAATCGTCAAATGCGGACTAAACCCCTTCGGATCCGGCGCAAACCCCAAAGCCGTCAAATGCGGCTCCAACTGACTCGAAATACTCCGCAAATCATTGGCGCCCTGAGTTATCCCAACCCACACAACACGCGGATACCGCACATCTGGAAAGGCGCCGACACCTTGAATCTTCACGTCAAAAGGCACAAACAACGCCTTCTTCATAGCCTCATAAATCTTCTCAACACTGTCCATCTTAACGTCGCCCAAAAACCTCATGGTAATGTGAATGTTCCCTGGTTCAACTATCTTCAAATCCGCGCCTGTTTTAACCAGCAACCCCTGCACATCCGTCAACTTCCTCCGTACAATGTCACTGTCGATATCGAAAGCCACGAAACTCCTAACCATTTCAGACAATCTTGACCAACTCACCAGTGTGTTTTGACTCGTTCCTTTCATAAATGCTTTTAACACTAAAAAACTATCTGGTAAACAAAAACAGGCGAAACAAGAAAATGAAAGGAGACAAACTCGTCCTAGGATTAACAGGCATGCCCGGATCAGGCAAATCACTAGTCGTCAACGTCGCAAAAGAACAAGACTACGACATAGTCACGATGGGCGACATAATCAGAGAAGAAACAAAAAAACGAAACATGGAACTAACCCCCGAAAACATGGGCAAAGTCATGCTCGCACTAAGACGCGAAGAAGGACCCGCAGTCATAGCAAAAAGATGCCTACCAAAAATAACAAAATCAAAAAGCAGCAAAATAATCGTCGACGGAATAAGAAGCCTCGACGAAATTGACGAATTCAAACGAAACCTCAAAAAGTTCACGCACATCGGCGTCCACGCATCCCCAGAAACCCGTTTCGAACGCCTCTACAACCGCGCCAGACCCGACGACCCGAAAAACTGGGAAGACTTCAACGAAAGAGACATGCGAGAACTAAGCGTTGGACTGGGCAACGCCATAGCCATGGCTGAAAAAATGATAATAAACCAGGGACCAATCAACGTTGTAAAAATCGACATCAGAGAAGCCCTCGAAGCAGTTGAACAAGAATGGATATCGTAACCGTCCACGTGGAAGTTGAAATCAACCCAACCGAGACCGAACAAAAAGTACGGCAAGCAGTGGAAAACATGTTCGGCCCAATGAACATACAAACCAAACCCCTACACAAAGGAAGTCTCCTGACAGCCGAAGCAAAAGGACAAGAAGCCCTGACCAAACTCCGCAACCTACTCCAACGAGAACACATCCGCGCCGCCGCAAGACCCGTCCTGCTCCACGGATTAGAAACAAAATCCCTCAGCTTCAGCCTAAACAAACAAGTAGCCTTCGCCGGACACGTCTCCTTCTCAACAGAACCCACCGAATCCCCTCTAGGACCGATAAAAGTCGAGATAAAATGTGAAAACCCAAGACAAGTAATCGAATACCTCACAGCATACTAAGAGCGTGATGAAAGGGCGTGAACGAAAAAGCATCAGTAACCGAAAGAGGCGCCGTACTGCTCGGCAAGCACCTTGCATGCGACGCCTTCGATGAAACACGCCCCTTACGCGTTGTCACTCACGCCCACGCTGACCACACGATAGGCCTATCTCAAAGCCTCAAGAAAAGCAAGAAAGTGCTGATGACGAAAGGCACACGAGACCTGATCGAAGCCATGCAAGGACGACACAGCCTGCACCGCACAAACGTAGAAGCATTAGACTACGGAGAAACCATCACGTACGAAGACGAACACATAACCCTGCACAAGGCCGACCACATTTTAGGCGCTGCACAAGTATTGGTCGAAGACCATGAAGGCAAACGCATAGTCTTCACGGGCGACTTCCGCATCGACCAAACCCCAATCCTCCCCAGCGACGTCCTCGTCATCGAAGCCACATACGGCAGCCCACACTGCAGACGCCGATTCCACAAAGACACCCACAACTCACTCATCACACTAGTAGAACGTGGACTCAAACAAGGCCCAGTCTACATCTTCGGCTACCACGGCAAAATACAAGAAGTAATGCAAATACTAAACAACGCCAACATCAACGTACCCTTCATAGTCCCCGAAAACGTCTACCACATAAGCCGCGTCTGCGAAAAACACAACATGCGCCTCGGCAAACTGATGCTCCAAAACGAACTCGAAGCCTTCGAACTCCTGGAAAAAAACAGCCCATACATAGGCTTCTACCACATGCACAGCCGAAACAGAATAGGCCTCGACAACTTCCGCATAAGCGTAAGCGGATGGGAATTCTACAGCGCAATACGCCAAACAGGCGAAAAAGAATACCTCGTGGCCCTAAGCGACCACAGCGACTTCGACGGACTACTCGAATACGTACGCCAATCCAAACCCAAACTGGTCATAACCGACAACTTCCGCGTCCACTACGGAGAAACACTCGCAAAAGAAATCCGCAAACACCTAGGCATCACAGCAGTGGCCCTCCCCAAGAACAGCCTTTTCTAGAAAAGAGACGTGTGCATCACAAGAACTGAAACAGACACGATTCAAAATCAAACATGAAAGTTTATATCAATTGATCAGTGTCTCTTATGGTGACGTGGATTTTATGGTTGAAATCAAAGGCAGAAAGTTCACGGTAATATTGCGAGAGGAACCTGAAGGAGGATACTCTGCTCAATGTGTAGAGCTTCCTGGCGCCATTAGTCAAGGAGAAAATCGGAAGCAAGCTCTCGCAAACATACGCGAAGCCATCGAAGGCTATTTGGAAGCATTCCCCAAAGAACTTCCGTTCAAATGTTATCTGTGAATCAAGGTGATGTTATAATTGGCTAAGTGGGAGTACAAAGTGATCCCGATAAAGACGCAGATTCATTCAGACCATTCCCAAGCTGACAAAAGGCCAATCATGGACGATGTTCAAAATGACCTGAACGCCCTAGGCAATGAAGGATGGGAACTAGTCAGCATCCAAGACATCCGTCTGTCAGACGGCAGAATGTTCACCGTCGCCTACCTCAAGAAACAAAAATGACGCGCATAGAAGCGCACGCGGTCTTTTTCAGATAACGCCCGAGAACAGAAATGCATATATGGATATCAAGACTCCGGCAAGAATCAATAACTGAAGTGCTAGAAATGCCGAGAGTTGTTCATTTCGAAATAGATGCAAAAAAACCTGAAAAAGCCATCACGTTCTATGAAAAGGTATTCGGTTGGAAAATTGAAAAATGGAAAGGACCCGTCGAATACTGGTTGATAACGACAGGCAAAGAAAAGGAACCAGGCATAGATGGTGGATTGTCAAAAAGAACCGAAGCCGAACCGTCAACGGTCAACACCATCGACGTGACTTCCGTGGACGAATACACAAAAAAAGTTGAAGAAAACGGAGGAAAAATCATCAGGCCGAAGCGAGCAGTCCCCGGAGTCGGTTGGATGGCCTACTTCAAAGATCCTGAAGGAAACGTCTGGGGTATTATGGAAAGCGATGAATCTGCTCGATAGTCCGATGCATCGTCGATAGCAGGTGCTATGTGCTGTAAAGCCTCGTCTGCTCACGCGCTCTTCGCATAAAATCCCTAATCATTGGTTGCATGGCTTCAGGATATCGTTTAATGCATGCATGCCCTTCGCGTGGCTCTAAGAAACATTGCAATAACTTTCTTTGCAGGATTTCCTGTTGGACCTGCCTTTCAACTTTCCAGCCCAGCTTTATACTTTCCGCGGCCTGAGCGTCGAGCACTTCAACCTTTTTCCGTTTCTTCATACCCTCTACGTCCTGCGGCATCACAGTCTTATATCGTGACTCTCAATAAAGCACTTCTTTCAGCTTCCGATATATATCGAAAAGCGGAACATAACAGCACCATCCATCATAAGCACTGCGCGAGCTTCAAAAATATGAATTCCCATTTTCACAACAGGCTTAAAAAGCTTGAAGCCAACGAAGCTAAATTGTCAAGAAGGAAAAAACATGAACAAGACTAAATCATCACTAGTCTCAGGCTTCTACAAGCTGAGTCCAAAAGAACGATTAGCAATTGTCAAGGAATTCGCTGAACTAACCGATGAAGAAGCAGCCCTACTGCAAAACACAGGCTCCTTGCCCATGGACTTAGCCGACCGCATGATAGAAAACGTCGTCGGCGCATTTCCAGTGCCCTTAGGCATAGGTGTAAACTTCCTCATCAACAACCGCGACTACCTAATTCCCATGGCAATAGAAGAACCATCAGTCGTCGCAGCAGCTAGCTACGCTGCAAAAATGGTACGTGACGGCGGAGGCTTCCACACAAGCAGCACACCGCCAATAATGATCGGGCAAATCCAAGCCGTAGGCATCAAAGATCCCTACGCTGCGCGAATGCGAGTCATGCAAGCTAAAGAAGAGATCCTGAAAAAAGCCAACGACCAAGACCCCGTCCTCGTCAACGCAGGCGGCGGCGCAAGAGACCTAGACGCAAAAGTAATTCACACCACACAAGGACCAATGCTAATCACAGAGTTGCACGTCGATTGCCGCGACGCCATGGGCGCCAATGCCGTTAACACGATGAACGAAGCCGTAGCACCACTGATCGAGCGCATAACAGGCGGACACGTCTATCTGCGCATTATCTCCAACTTAGCAGTAAAACGCCTTGTACGAGTTTCATGCGTCGTACCCAAAGACTCTGTCGGCGGAGAAGAGATAATCGACGGAATCGTCAACGCTTACGCTTTCGCAGCAGCCGACCCCTATCGCGCGGCAACCCACAACAAAGGCATCATGAACGGCATAATCGCCGTAATCATAGCAACAGGCAACGACCACCGAGCAATCGAAGCCGGAGGACACGCTTACGCAGCGATAACTGGCCATTATACGTCGCTTTCAACATGGGAGAAAAACGAAAACGGCGACCTTGTAGGCACATTGGAACTGCCAATGGCCGTGGGCCTCATAGGCGGAGCAGTCAAAACCCACCCAATTGCTAGAATCTCCATCAAAATCTTAGGTGTCAAATCTGCAAACGAGTTCGGCGAAGTGCTCGCGGCTGTGGGACTCGCACAAAATCTTGGAGCACTCCGCGCACTGGCACATGAAGGAATCCAACGCGGACACATGTCACTCCACGCAAGAAACATAGCCGTCATGGCAGGCGCAATAGGCGAACAAATCGACATAATCTCAGCCAAAATGGTTGAGGAACGCAAAATCCGTGTGGACAGAGCCAAAGAACTATTAGACAAGTACAAGGCAACTGGAAAAATCTAAAAAGCCCCAGCCACCGCATCTACACACGGCGACAAACATTGAAAATAATCCCCGGACCAGCATCAAAAGAACTAGGTGAAAAACTAGCCGAACACTTACACGCAGAAACCGTGCCTGTTTTTCTCAAAACGTTTCCAGACGGAGAATCCTACATCCGCTTCGAAACCCAATCACTCAAAAACGAAGACGTCGTAATCGTCCAAACCACCAGCCCACCGCAAGACCAAAGACTCATACAGCTATTGCTCATGGCTGACAACGCAAAAGACATGGAAGCCCGCAGCATAACCGCCGTTGTCCCCTACTTTGCCTACGGCCGCCAAGACAAGCGCTTTCTGCCAGGCGAAGCCTTCAGCGCAAGAACAATAGTCAGAGCGCTTGAAAACTGCGGAGTAAACAGGATAATAACCATAAACGCCCACAATCCAACAATCCTCAAAAACTTCAACATTCCAATTCAGGACCTATCGGCGATTCCATTGTTGGCCGAATACTTCAAAACAAACAAACTCGTACAAAGCCCACTTTCACTCTCAATGGGCAAAAAAGCCGTAGGAGTCGCTCAAGAAGCAGATAACGTCTTACACGGCGGATATGACTATGTAGCGTCAAAAAGAGACGCCGTAACAGGCAACGTCACTCTCGAAGACAAACCCCTGCACGTCAAAAACCACGACGTCATAATCTTCGACGACATCATAAGCAGCGGCGGAACAATGGCAAAGACCGTGAAGATGGTCAAAGAAAAAGGCGCAAGGAAAGTCTATGCGGCCTGCGTCCACCCGCTGTTAATGGGTGACTCATACAAGCGCATAATCGAAAACGGAGCTGAAGAAATAATAGGCACAGACGCCGTGCAAAGCCCGGTAAGCAAAGTTTCAATCGCGCCGCTCGTAGGCAAGGTGCTCATGCAAAAAGGAGCCTGAGCGTGGCCAACCTCTTTTTCCAGCTTTCAGGCGAACACGAAGACCTGCCTGTTTCCGAGTTGAAGGCGATACTTGAAACAGAAGGCTACGCATACACTATCACAAAAAAGCTTGACCAAGTTCTACGACTAGAAGCAGACCCAAACTGCGTAGAAGCCCTAAAGCACAGGGCAGCATTCACAAGACTCTGCGCGCTTGAACTCTTCACATGCGAAGCCAAAACAAACAGCATAATCAAAGCCCTACACGCAACAAACCTCAACAAAACCCTCAAGGAAAACGAAAGCTTCGTAGTCAGAATCAAACACGTAAGAACCTATTCCTCTGAAATCGACGGCATGATTCTTGAACAGAAACTCGGCGAACTCGTACTCCAAATCGCACCAAACACAAAGGTGAAGCTGAGAAACCCCGACAAAACCCTGATTGGTATCTTGACAAACGACAAACTCGTCTTCGGCATCAAACTCGCAGAGATTCCTACCACACCCTTCGTTGAAAGACGCCCCAGAAAAAGACCCTTCTTTCATCCATCCGCGATGCAATCTAAACTTGCCAGATGCATGGTAAACCTGGCACATCCCCGAACAGGCGACCTTGTTCTCGACCCGTTTTGCGGAACAGGAACAATGCTCATAGAAGCCGCAATGATCGGCTGCCGCGTCATAGGCTTGGACGTTCAGCGTCGCATGGCAAGGGGAACCCTTCGAAACATGCAGCACTTCAAAGTCAAGCCTGAAGGCATAATCGTCACAGACGCAAGAAACCTGCCAATAAACAAGATTGACTGCGTCGTAACCGATCCACCCTACGGCACATCCTCAACCACATTGAAACGCACTACAAAACAGATTATCGAAGAAATACTGGCAACCGTTTACGACTTACTCAACAAGGGAAAGAGAATCTGCATAGCAGCACCAAAAAAACTAAACATCGTCCAAACAGGCACAGGCTTAGGCTATAAACATATAGAGTCCCATTTCGTCTATGTTCACAGAAGCCTAACAAGAGAAATCGTCGTGTTCGAAAAGGTGTAACCTCCGTGAGCTTACGCATCATTTTTCTAGGCACCGCAGCAGGCGTCCCAACACGAAAAAGAAGCTTGCCAGCAATATTGTTGCAACGCGAAGGCGAGCAGTTGATGTTCGACTGTGGCGAAGGCGTCCAAAGACAAATGCTCATCGCCAAAACCAGCCTCAACAGGATAACAAAGATTTTCATAACACACATGCACGGCGACCACGTAATGGGACTACCAGGACTCCTGCAAACCATGGCCCTTCTCAGCAGAGAACGAAAACTCCACATTTACGGACCGCCCAAAACCAAAGACTTCCTGCAAGGAATCAGCGAAACAGTCCAGTTCGTCCTGACCTTTCCAGTTGAAATCCACGAAATAAAGAAGGCAGGCATCGTCTGCCAAGAAGAAGAGTACACCGTGCACGCCATGCGGGCGAAACACGTGATTCCAAGCTTCGCATACGCATACATCGAGAAACCCAGGCCCGGAACCTTCTACCCCGACAAGGCAAAAGCTCTAAACGTGCCAGAAGGACCATTGTGGTCCAAACTTCAAAAAGGAAAGAAAGTCAAACTGCCAAACGGAAAAATTGTAAAACCTGAAGACGTGATGGGATCACCCAGATTGGGCAGAAAAATCGTTTACACAGGCGACACCCGCCCATTCAGACTTCTTGAAAAATTCGCAGCAAACGCAGACATCCTTATCCATGACTGCACTTTGGGCGATGAGCTGGCAGCAAGGGCACAAGAGTATGGACATTCCACTGTAGACCAAGCAGCCAAAGCTGCCAAAAAGGCGAAAGTCAAACAACTCGTTCTAACCCACATAAGCCAAAGATACGAAGACACAGACAAGTGGCTGCAACAGGCACGGAAAATATTCAAAAACACCGTGGTTGCAGACGACTTCACGAAAATAGACATACCCTTACTAGAGAAGTAGTTGCCTCAGTTTCTGTATGCTCTCTTCAATGTGTTCTACGGACTCAACAATCACGATTCCATCAAAACCAGTCTTCTTAAACAGCCTTCCAAAACTTTCCCAGTCAACGTTGCCGTACCCTATGCCTAAATGCTGATCCATTTTCCCCAAATTATCATGCGCATGCACGTGCACAAGCTTGTCTGGAAACGCCTTCAAAAAACCGTCCACTTCGCCAGTGAGATTTGCGTGCCCCGTGTCCAACGCCAAACCAACATCCACATCGATTTCGATGTAGAACCTTTTGAACTCTTCCACACTCTTCAACACAAAAGGGGTCATGATATTCTCTATCGCAATCTTCACACCATGCTCATCAGCAAACTTGCGTAGAAGCCGAACGCTCTCCAAATTCCGGACCCAATCCTCTCCCGGATAGAAGTCGCTGATGCCTGATTTCAGTCCAGGGTGAAAAATCCAAATACTACAATCCAAAACGGCGGCGTTAACGATCGATTCCTTTAATCGTTTCAGCATTGCGTTCAAAAGATATCCCGATTGCAAGGCAATGTTCATGCCGGCAAAAGGCGCATGCACCGCAAACTCGACACCATGCGATTCGCCAATGCTTCTTAGCTCCGCAGTCCTCTTCTTATCCAAAGAATGCCCGCCGTCATCAACAACTTCAACATACTTCACCTCGGTTTTTGGAATCTCCGCCACCATCTTCTTGAAAGGCTCGCCTAACATGTAAAGCATTGAACAGCCAATCCTAGGGTTTGCCAAGAGCTAACTCCCATTCACTTTTTTTGGCTTTACATCATGATTCTCATCCTTATAACATAATCCCTGAAAGCCCGGCCTAGAACAGCTGAAGGAAAAACTGGAATCACACTTCAAACAGGCTACGGTCTAAAACCAGCCGAAATTGGAAAGCCCAACATTTGAAGTTGTTTTCAACTGACGCGTACGTATCCCCGCAGCAATCTCAACAAACTCCCTGAGCGTGTAGTTCGCAAACTCCAACGTAGGCGATCCAAGCCTCAACCCGTGACAATTAGGATCCGCATAAACAAACAGCTTGTTCTCGCCAAGCGGAAAAACAGCTTCATTAGCAAACCCATACTGGGGTTTCATCAACACCTTAAACGGCCACAACTGACACGCGCGAGGCTTCATACCCTGCAACGTACACGTACAAGCGTACGGACCGCTGCCTAAGAAACTGCATGAACCATCACTTCTCCGCCTGATAAACAGTTTATCCAAACCCGCACTCGTATGCTCAACACCGTAGTTCTTCACAATTCTAAGCCATTCATGAAAGTTAATGACTACACTGTAAAGTCTGCAGCAGTCACCACACCGTATGCATTTCCAGTCTGCAATGTAACGCCAGGGAACAAACTCCAACACATGTCACTGAAAGAAAGTCAAGAATAGGCGTCTCTTATAAAATCTGCTTCGCGAACGGCTTCAACTTCTCAACTATATCGGCAGGTATCTGCGTCGCCCGCCCCGCCTGCTTGTCCGCCGCCACAATGACAAGATGTCCAAACGCAATTAAATCCGTTGTCTCCTTGTTCACCACTCTGAAACCCAGCTTCGCCGCTTTCTCCTTCAACTCCTCAACAGAGACTTCAACCTCAAGCAAATCATCATACCTAGCAGGCTTCTTATACTGACAAAAAGCCTCAACCCGAGGAAACCAGAGCCCCTTCTCCCTGAAATCCTTGAACCCAAACCCCAGATGCCTGTAAAACTCTTCTTCAGCTCTTTCAAAAAACCTGAAATAATTACTGTAATGCACAACCCCTGCAGCGTCAGTGTCAACCCACGTGACTCTAAACGATGTTTTGAAAGAATTCTGAGACATGACAATCCACTAAGGTATCTTGTAAAGATAGATCGTGTGCGACGGGAAACCCAACGTGTGATTCTCGCAGAAATTCACAACCTTAACAGGCTTCCACCCGACAATCTCATAATCATGACTAACAATGCGCACACCACGTTTAAGCTCATTTTCAAGTTTCGGCTTCACCTTCTCATTCGCACTGGTGGTCAAGTATAGAAAAATAACATCCGCCGACGTTAAATCCACACTAAACATGTCTCCGTTAACTATGGTTATCCTGTCCTGCAAACCCAGCTCGTAGATGGTGCTCAACGCTTTCTTCGCAAGATCCTCCCTAAGCTCAACACCCACGGCTCTTGCACCATACTCTTTCGCCGCCATAACAACAGTTCTCCCATCTCCAGCCCCCAAATCAAAAAACACTTCGCCAGCCCTCAATTCAGCCAGAGCTAGCATTTGACGAACAACTTGAGGCGGACTCGGAACAAACGGTGCTATGAACAGGCAATTTGCCTCCATTACCAAACAGTCTGACTTTCTGTTTAACCAACGATGCTAACACTTTAAAGATTTTCCATGATCAGGAAACGTATGTTGCCTTCTTGGGCTGCGGCTGTCTAGCTTCACCGCACTTCAAGCAGCTCTGAGCACACATTTCAAGATACTTTGCCTCGTCACCCGTGCTAACTGCCTCCGCAGCCTTTCGACACATCTCACTCGGCTCTTCACACCCTTCTTCCTTGCAAAGCTTCGAAATCGAAAGGCAAATGTCCTGCACATCTTTCGGGTCAAGCACTGCACGGTTTGTGCGCATAAGCAGACAGACTTCTCTGGCCAAGACGCATGTTTTCATGTACTTTATTCGTGCAAGAACTTCTTCGCGCAGATTCTTTCGGCTGATCTCCAATGGCTTTTTCCTCTTTTTCCATAATGATAGGTGCTTATCGTCATGTAGTTGCACCTTCATTTAAAGATTGTTTATCGCAAGTAACAAACAACAGTGTGCCTTATCTGCATCGGGAGACAGAAAACATAACTACCTGCGAACCCAGTTTTGGAAGAGGTTTCTGAATGAAGCTGAGGGTTCTTCACATAAACGACATTCACAGCAGGTTCGAGGAACTTGCAAGGATCGCATCGGCAATTGAAAGACTACGCGACAAGAACACTCTAGTATTAGACGCAGGTGACAACGCTGATTTTGCAAGACTCGAAACAGAAGGAACCAATGGCAGAATAAGTTCTGCACTTCTCAACAAAATCGGATTCTCAGCAAGAGTCTTCGGAAACAATGAAGGTTTTGCAGGAATAGAGAACAGCAGAATCATTTCTGAAACTTCGCAATGCCCAGTGATAACATGCAACATGTACGATTTGGAAGGCAAGAAACTCGATTTCCTTGACGACGCGATAACCCTCATGATTTCTGACGTCAAAATCCTGATGATCGGAGTAACTGCTCCAGTCAATGTTTTCTATCACCTATTCGGCATCCACGTCAAAGATCCAGAAGAAGAGGTCAATAGGGTACTTGCCCAATATGAAAAGGCTTCGCATGACCTAACAATCGTGTTATCACATCTTGGCCTGAACGGAGACAAAAGGCTAGCATCAGAGATTCCAGCTATTGACATAATCATTGGCGGGCATTCTCATACTATGCTGGCAAGGCCTCTGAAGGAAAAGCAAACCATAATCTGTCAAGCAGGACATTTCGGCGAGTATCTGGGCGGACTAGTAGTAGACTATGATGTCCCGGCTGGGAAAATTCGCAGCTTCAAGGGAAAACTCGTAGCCTCACAGAAATACCCAGAGCATCCTGAGATCATGAAATTGATCAGATACTACTCAAGACAAGCAGACAGGAATCTGTCTGTGAAATTGTATTCAGTCAAAACGTCACTCGGGCACTCTCTTACGGAAGAAAGTGCTATCGGAGATTTGCTTGCAGATGCTTTGAAAGATCTCATGAAAACAGAAATCGGAATCATCAACAGTGGCGTCGTCAACGGTGGAGTCAAGAAAGGTATAATCACCAAAAAAATGCTGCACGAGCTGTGCCCGTCACCGTTGAACCCTACATATATAGAGATCAAAGGAATCGACATCCGCAAAGCTCTTGAAAAATCTTTCAGCAGAGAACATCAGCTGAGTGATGGTCGAGGTCCGGGTTTCAGGGGGAAATATCTCGGAAACATACAGGTTTCGCACAATGTTAAAGTCAAACTGCGCAAGAATCAGAACGCTCAACTCAAGATAGAATCAATAACTGTAGACGGCAAATCCCTCAACCCTGAAAAATGGTACTCGGTGGGAACTTCCGACTATCTGCAACGAGGAACAGGATACAGAAATCTAGCCAATAACCGGAATGAAAGGTATCGACCGGAATTCCTCAGAGATGTTCTGGAACAATATCTGCCGATAGAATCATTCGTGGAGTTAGCGTTTACTAGACGCTTTGTACTTGAAGACAACACATGAGGCGCATGTCTTTCAACAATGAAGCCTACCAGAAACGTTTGCTCAAAGCCTTCCTTTCAGCCTCAAGAACCAACTCATAAAACCTATCAGTAGCCTTAGACTGCACTTCAAGCACACTCTTAACGTCTGAAGGCTGAACTCTCCGCGCAGACAAGGCTATCGCAGCAGCTTTCCCGTACTTTTCAATCAACTTGCTCGTCTGAACCGCCTGCAAGCGAAGCCTTTCCTCAGCCTTCGTAAGCTTCTGACCCTGCTTCTCAGCTATAGGCAAAACTTTCTCCTCCTCAACCTTCAAAAGCCCCAAAGCCGATGAACCGCATCTTGGACACTTCGGCTTGTCTGGCAAATCATTGATCTTCAACGTCTCCGTGTAACCCCAACAGTTTGTACACAGGAAACTGCTTGTTTCATTCAGCAACCTTGCTTTGGCCGACTCAACCAGCACAGCTCGCATTCTTTCAGGAGGAATCAGATCAGTTTTCATGCTGATGCGTTCAATTCCCAAACGAGCAATCGGAGTTGCGGCCCCGCCTGTTTCAACCTTTTCCACCTGAATCTCGCCTTGCCGCATTATTCCAAGAACATAAATGAGGTTGTCAACATCAACATCTTTAGTGTACACTTCCTTCAAAGCCTCTTCATAAATCGGCGTGTCTTCAAAGCTTTTGACCAGCCGTTGAAGGCTTACACTGCTGAAGTCAGCCCACTTCTCCAGCGCCCCGAACCTGTGTGCAACATGAATCATTCGCCGCTTGAACAACCCCGTCTTCACAGTCGAGGTCTTCAAATGGTCTCTAACCGCGTTGTCCGACATTTTTTCCGCATCATTCAGCAAAGCTACAATTTGATTTGCATTAACATTGCCCATTGTTTGCACGAAAATCCTGTAAGGATCGTGCTGAACCACCGCGGTGTAGCCTAACTTGTCGGAAAGCAACTCGCCAAGAAGCAGCGCAAGCGCTCGGTTCGTAAGTGAACCGAAGTTGACATGAATAAGAACGAACTCCTTCCAGTCTTCGACGATGATTCGCTTGTCCGTAGGTGCTGGAAACCCCGCGTTCACATGTTCAATCGTTTCAGACACAGCGCGTAAAATCGTATCCCTATCCGCCGGGTACTGTTCACTCAGCTTCGCGGCAATTGCATCGGTTGAAACACCCTTCTGGAACTGTTTCTCAACAAAACCTCTGATAACGCCGACTTCCTGGGAAACCTTGAACGGCACTGGAATCTCCTCTCCGATCCAGCTCGGTATTGCCCCCGTAGGGTCATCGATTGGTCGAACGTGAACCTTCTTTTCATCAACAGTCTGAATTATCCAAGGCGAACCTCTAATAATGAACTTCGTACTAGGCTTGCCGAACTCAGCCATAAACGCCTCATCCAAAACCCCAACAGCCTGATCGTTCGATTCATCGATAACAAGAAACTGCTTCTCTTCAGGAATCATTGACAAGTTGTCGAAGTAGTACTCGAAAAGTGCCTTCGTCTGCCGCGGTCTCAAAATCATCTTGTCTTCAAAAGAAACCCAGGCCAACCGTGGAAAACGTCCATGCATGTACTTCATTACCCTTGCAATATCTTCCTCTTCCAGATTCTCGTATGGATAAGCGTTCTTGAACATCTCCAAAATTTCGCCAAAGCTTAATCGCTTATTCTTTATCAGCAGACCTGCAATCTGATGAGCCAAAACGTCGTAGGGCTTGGGAGGAATCACTACTGGTTCCAAGTCCTCTTTCAGCGCCATATTAGCAATTGCCAAAGCCTCGAGAGCGTCGTCAGAATCCAAGGCAACAATAATCCCATCAGCCATTCGTCCCACACTGTGACCGCTTCTGCCTACACGTTGAATAAGCCTCGTCGCTTGCCGTGGGCTCATGTACTGAATAACCAAGTCAATCCTGCCCACGTCAATGCCTAACTCAAGAGAACTTGTGCACACAAGGCCTTTCAACTCGCCATTTTTCAGACCTCTTTCAGCAGCTAACCGAGACGGTTTCGCAAGGGAGCCATGATGTATAGATATAGGGAAATTTATGTCCCAGACTTTGAACCTGCTTGCCAGAACTTCTGAAACGGCCCTTGTGTTCGTAAACAGCAGAACTGACTTGTGATGGCTGATGTAGTCTTTGATGATGCGTAGCCTAGCAGCAACTTCTGGGTGCGTGTAAAGCTGAGAAGCCAACCGCAAATCCTCGTCATCAGGCCGCGGAAAAATAATCTTCAACCGCATCAATCTCGCAACCGGAACCCGCACGATCTCGACTTTTCTACCGTTTCCAACGAGAAACTGCGCCACCTTTTCAGGACTGCCAATTGTTGCAGACAATCCAATGAGCTGAAAGTCTTTTCCAATAAGCACTCTAAGCCTTTCCAAAGCCAGAGCCAACTGGCTTCCCCGTTTGCTATCAGCCATCTCATGCACTTCATCAATTATCACCCATCGCAACTGCTGCAGGTGCTGACGCATGACCCAACCAGACAAGACAGCCTGCAACGTCTCAGGAGTAGTAATCAAAATGTCAGGCGGCATCCTTGACTGGCGAACTCTTTCCTTAGTCTCAGTGTCCCCGTGTCTCACAGCCAACTTTATGTCAAGGTTGTTGCACCACCACTCAAGCCTCTCAAGCATGTCACGGTTCAACGCCCGCAGAGGGGTAATGTATAAAACTTTGATGCCCGGCGTTCCCTGCTGTCCCTGCAAAAGCATGCTCAAAACTGGCAGAAAAGCAGCTTCCGTTTTACCTGTTGCCGTGGGAGAAATGAGCAGAACATTCTTGCCTTCAAGAATCAGGGGAATCGTCTTTTCCTGCGGTTCAGTTGGCTTCGAGAATTCCTTCTGTTCAACGAGCCTTCGAACTGGCTTAACAAGCAAATCAAAAGCATTTGCAGGGGACTCTTTCAAGACCAGTTAAACCTCAATTGCAAAGTGAATAAGCGCGATGTCGATGGTAAAAGCATTTTGGACAACAACAAAACAAAGATAAACAAACAGAATTGACCGTGCAAGCACATACTAGCTAAAATGACTGTTCTTTGAAGAGTACAAAAAAGGGGAAAATGTGGAAGCTTACTTCGACTTTGTCATATGCACGTTTTTCATGAGAACATACGGGCTAAGTGAAGGCGGGTCTGCTTCGCCCCACCAATGAACCTGTTGTCTCTCTTTTGAAATGCCTGCAATGTTTCCAAGCATCGTCAGTGCATTGTCGCTTATTCGCAGATCCTTCAAAGACTGTTTGATTTCGCCTTTTTCCACCAGGAAAATGCCGTCTCTAGGAATAGTTGAGAAGTCGCCTTTCGCATAGTTTTGGAAACGTGTGTACCACGTGTTAGTCAGGTAGAGTCCTCTCTTCATCTCTTTGAAAAGCGTCTCTTTGCTTACGCCTCCGGCATCCATTTCCACGCTCCAAGAGCCCGGAGCGATTAAGCCAGCATTGCCCGTCGTCTTTGTCTTGAATATCTTGGCTGTTGACGTGTTGTGAAGGTACGTCTTCAGAATGCCTTGGTCTATGAAAACATTTTCTCTAGTGGGAACACCTTCATCGTCGAAGACTCTGTTTGACATCGAGTAGACAGCAGGATTGTCTTTCAAGATAACGATTTCAGGCGCCACTTTCTTGCCAAGCTTGTCAACGAACACGGACATTTGAGTCATGATCGAGTAGGCTGAAATCATGCCTGCCCAAATGCTGACGATAGAACCGAAAATCAACGGATCAAATATGACATCATACGTGCCTTCCTCGCCTATCTTGGGGCTTCTAGCCAACTTTGCAATTTCGCCTGCCTTTGTCCCTGCGTCCGAGGGTTTAAAATCTCTCAGCGTTGAACTGCATGCAACTCCGTGTCCCGAAGCCTCCCTTTCTGAAAAGGCCCTGATTGAAAGCTCGATTGCCGACCTCGCGTCTATGCCAGTTGGGCCTTCAGAAGAGGCGAGATAAACGTTTTCGAACTTGGTGAAGAGAATGCCGCCGCTGTCGATTCCTGACCCTATTTCTTTTTTCGCCGCTTCTATTGCTCCAAAAACGTAGTCTGTCGGATTTTCCAGGTCTTCAAGCTTCTTGTCAGCTTTGCTCTTCGCATAGGGGAAGCTTCCTTTTGCAAAGCCTCCGAACGTTGGGCTCTCTTCAGAAACCTTCGCCAACCTCAGCAGTTGCCTGAGGCTTGTGTCAACGTTAGTGAAGTCATGCATCTGAGTGGCGACTAATCGTTTTTTCCAAGCCAATATGACATCCGTGACGTAATCATTCCACGCGACGGTGATGTCTACTTGATTGTTGCTGAAGCGAACCTGGCGGTATTTGCCCAAAGTTGTTTTGGCGATAACTTCGTCAGCACCCAGACTCTTCGCTTTCTTGACTATCTCTTCTGTCTTGCTCAGCATCTCCGTCATTTCACAAACACCCCTCTGAGCCTAAGGCACGGACCGCCCGTGTACACTGGAACTCCTTGAGACGGATCCCCTTTGCCGCATGTGGCTGCGTCAAACTTCACTTCTTTGCTTACAGCGTCAACGGCAGTCCAGAACTTCTCTGTGGTAGTCTCGATGACTGGTCTAGCAACAGGCTGCTTCAATTCGCCTCTCTCTATCAGGTATGCTTCTCTTCCTACGTAGCGTTGATTGAACCGTTTGTCGTCAATATTCCATTCGGTGAAAGATTTCATGTAGACACCGTGCTTGACGTCTTCAATCAGTTCTTCCTCGCTCAATTTTCCAGGAAGCACGAAGGTGTTTGCCATGCGAACGATTGCTTCTCTGTCATAGTTTATGGATCTTGAAGAACCGTTGCTTCGCGTGCCCAGTTTGGCAGCTGATTCTCTGTTGTGCAAGAACTCGTTTATGACGCCGTCTTTGTACAAGAACCTTCGTCTGGCTTTGACGCCTTCGTCATCGTACAGATAATAACCGTAACTATGTTCAATTATGGGGTCATCAACGACTGTGACAACGTTGCTGCCAATTCTCGTTCCAGTCCAGTATGGACCGCCTTTGTAGATGAATGATCTTCCCGCCTGACTCATTTCGCGTCCCAATATCCTGTCAGCTTCCATAGGATGGCCACAGGATTCGTGTGCTGCTATTCCAGCAACTTCAGAACCACATATAAGGTCCGTTGTTCCTGGTGCAAGCCTTTTTGCTCTTGTTATTACGTCTTTCAAGACTTTCGCGTTGTGAACCATTTTCTCCGCGATCTTCCATTCATTGAACGCTTCCCATCCGCCGCTGTAACCGAACTGTTCGTATGCCTGTTCAGTCTTTCCCTGTTCTGCGACTGTGATGAAGAAGTATGCTCCAATCTTGGGAACAAAAGACCTGATTCGTGAACCTTCAGAGTTCACAAAATATTTTGTTATGAGGTCTATTGAACACTGTGAAATTGTGGCAGGAATCTTGACATTGCAGGATGCTAAGGTTTTGTCCACTTCAGTGAGTGCTTCAACTCTGTCTTCGCTGGGAATGTTCTCAATTTTTCTCTTTTGGTCAACCGTCCATTTTGTTTTGACTGCTTTCTCTTTGGCAAAAGACAGTTTTTCTTTTCGATTTGCAGTTTTTGCAAGCTTGAATGCCAGGTCGACTAGTTGTTTTGCTTCGCTTTTTGACCACTTGTTTGTTGAAGCGAAGCCGATGCCTCCGTTTGCCATTATTCTGACGCAGAATCCGCTGTCAACGGCTGTGACGTATGCTTCCAGGTTTCCGTTTCTGAGCACGATTCTGTCTGCTGTTTGACTTTGGCCTTTGACTTCGGCGTATTCGATCTTCTTTGTTTGCGCATATTCCAATGCGCAGTTGATGAGATCTTCATCCATTTTCGTTTCAACCTTCTTGGTGTGCAATTTGCAGTAGAGAAAGATAAGCTATTTCACTTCCAAGCTTTATGCTTGATGTCCTCATCGCTTCTGTGGTCTCACGTTCACTATGATTGTGTCCAAACTTGGGGACAGCACACTTGTTTTTTTGAAGAAAAGGCCTCTGAACTGAGCATACCATCAGCATTTTATATTTGCTCTAGTCCTAGTTACTAGGACAGTATCAGCTGTTACAGGAGGGAGGAGAACGATGAGCATACTTGACAAACCTCGAAGGGTAGCTTTGATATGCCTCTTGTGGTTACTTTTTCTAACCTGTTTCATGCATTTCAAACTTTACAGTTTCTTCTGATGATGGAAAGGCAATGGTAATTTTCGCTGCGAGCCATTGAAAACAGGTGCGTTAAGGGAATAGAATGCAGGCTTTTGATGTATAGAAAATTATTTATCTACCATCATGAGAGAACCATGGATACGGTAATGTATCGGAGGAAATTAAATGGCTAAATGTCCCAAATGTGGAACTGAAGTCCCTAAACCAAGGAAGACATGGACAATGGCTGGACGCCCCGACAAGGCAGGAAAGAGAACCCAGCTGGAAATAGGACTTTTCGACTGCCCGAAATGTCACAAACCATTCCGAGAAGTCCTGAGCAAGAAGAAGATTTAGACAACGAACACTGACGCCCGAATCGCCTGTCGGCCTTTTCCCCCTCTTTTTCATTTTTGAAAGCGTTAAGTTTTAAAGGACGCTGTGTCTAGTTCACCAAGCAAACTTCGTCTGACAGAAGGTAAATGATTGGCAACATCCACGCTTGGGCGGCTTTGGAAAAACGACTATTTCCAAACCGTTGTCATGATCCTGCTCATACTCGCAGTGGTCTTCGGGTTTTGGTATGGCTCGCGTCTAGTGTTGAACGCGGAATATCCAATGCTCGCCGTTGCTTCTGGAAGCATGCACTTGCCCCGTAGCACTGAATGTGACGGATGGTCCCACCCGTTCGCACCGACACTTCACACCGGAGACCTAATCATAATTCAGGGAGTGAACGCTTCAGACATCTACGCGGCACCATACAACGAAAGTGGGCGGTCCGGCGATATCCTCGTCTTTCGCGCAACTGACAGAGATGAACTGATCGTTCACCGGGCTGTTGGCAAAACGGTAATTGATGGGCAAATCTATTTCATAACGCAAGGGGACCATAACCTTGGGCCTGGTCCTTATTCGCCGACTCCCGCGGAGAATGTGATCGGCAAAGTTGTGATGAGAGTACCTTGGCTCGGTCACATTGCTCTGTACATGCGTAATTCCACTGGAATCTTTGTTGTTATCGCTCTGATAATAGTCTTGATCGCCATCGAATTTGTACTTCCAGCCATCACAGGCAAGAAGCCTGAAAGCGACCAGGACGAACACATCGAAAAAGTCCCCGAATCTGAAGGCCCAATTTAAGATTCTTCAGGCAAGTTGAGTTTCATAATAACGTTATGATGTCTTTCCATAATTTCCTGCTGAAAGGATTGCATCGTAAACGTCTACGATAGTGTTGTTGTTAATGTCTGCTTTGGGATTCCAATTCATACTGCCGCCAAAAAGAAGATTGAGCTTTGATATGAGACCTTCCCTGCTTTTGACATATCCAACACAAGTTCGCCCCACGTGAACATAGCACACGTGTACGTTTCAGAGTAGGCTATTTGGCTATCATGACCTCTGTTGCTTTTACAACTGCTTCGACTTCATCGCCAACCTTTATGTTTAGGTCTTCAACGGCTTCTCGCGAGATCAATGCGGTAACCGTTGCAGGTGCACTTATCTGAACTTTTACTTTGGCAGTAATCCCGTCCTTCTCCACCGATATGACTTTCCCCTTCCATCGGTTTCTTGCGCTAATCTTCAACCCTATCACCTCCCAATATTCTGCGTCTTCCAGAACCTTACCAACATAGTTTTCAACTCGCCGGTATTCTTCCAACAGATTTCGTGCCAAGTTTGTCAGTCTTGCACCGCCTCCGCCAGCTTTTCCACCTCTGTAGGTCTGTATAACTGGCTCGCCTAGAGCACGTTCAGTCTGTTTTAAGTAATTCCACACATAACGGTAGGACATT
>JBGOYH010000014.1:0-22047 GCA_041479575.1 Bathyarchaeia archaeon | reverse complement strand
TGATGGCTGGTTGCAGATCGGGAACCGAGGCTGAGATACTGAAAGAAGGGCTTTCGTCAACTCAGGTAATAGGATTCTTGGCATACGGCGAACTATCATTCACTCATCTCATCCAAGAGCCATACTTTCACGCCTTTAGCTGCTGGGGAATCACCCTTCATTCCAAAACTGCAAAAACCGAATCGAAAGAAAAGAAAACTGAACTCGGGATCAAGGGCTGGATCAAAGGAAAAACATAGTTGGCAAACTGGCTTTACAAGATTCGAAAAGCGCCCAATAGATTCCTTTCCAAACCCAAATGTGCAGCCTTTTGATAGAAAGGCAATTTTCGAAAATGTTGAGAAGCCCATCAAATGTAACAAATTGAAAAGCGCGCGCTAATGGGAAAAACTCTTAATAGCTAGGTGCACTTTAGGTTATCTAGTCGGGTGGAGATTGCATGAATGGTAAGATTGCATCGTTGATCCTGTTCTTTATTTTGGTTTCGTCTTCGTTCATGATGCTGCTTCCAGCATCCAAGGCCGTTGAGCCTGTGCGTGTTTACGTTGATCCACCCAGCGTTGTGGACCCTCCAGTGTTCTTTAATGTCTCAGTGAAACTGGATAACGTTGCTGATCTGGCTGGTGTTCAATGGAAGCTGAAGTGGGATCCGACTGTTCTGGCGGCAGTCAACATCTCCGAAGTGATGTTTCATGAGGTAACTCCGCGGAGTGCTTGGGACAACATTCAGAGACTCTGGCTGGACACTGACAACGTTATCGGCGTGGCCAGGTACGCTTACGACTACACTAACGGTGTCGAAGCCAAAGAGAGCGGTTATCTGCCGATCTCGGGCAACCACACGATGGCAATCATCGGGTTCCAGGTTACAGGCGTTGGCAATTGCAGCTTGGATCTCGTTGATTTGGAGCTGGTTAATATGAATGCAGACCCCATCGATCATGAAAATGGCAGCGGATTCTTTAGCAACAGCGTTGCGCCTCCACCGCTGCCTCCGTCGCAGATAGAGTCCGCAGACGTACTGGTATATCTTGATCCTCATCGAGTAAGCGAAAGTCCAGGAGCACAGACGTTCTCCGTGGCGGTAAAGTTGGACAGTATCGCGAATCATTCGGGAATGCTGTACGTTAGATTTAGCTTGTCTTGGAACTCGACTCTGCTGGAGTGTGTCAACGCGACAGATGTGATCATGCATGAAGTCACTCCTGAGAATGAGTGGGGCAACATAGAACTGACCATGGAGTGGGACAACGCACAAGGCGTATTTTATTATGACGGCTTTTTCTCGGATGTACAGCGCGCTCTGTCAGGAGGCTACGAACCGTTCTTTGGAAATCATACTATCGCAGTCATCACGTTCCAAGTGAAGGACTATGGCAAATGCTTGCTCCATCTGTCCGATTTTAGGGCGGCCAGTCCCCCGAGCCTTAGCGTGCTGCTTTACGCCACGATCGACGGATACTTCGCCAACACGTTGAACGGTGACCTAAACTGCGACAATGCCGTCAACCTGTTAGACACCATATTGCTAGCAAAATCGTTCGGAACTCGGGCTTCAGACATGAATTGGAATGAGGACGCCGACGTTAACGGCGACACATTCGTGGACATCTACGATGCATTGTTGTTGTGCAGCAGCTTCGGACATTCCAGGTAATTCCTGTTTTATTTTTCTACTGAGGTTCGAGCGCGCGCTAAGTGGTTTTTAAAAACAAAAGAAGAGGGGGAAGGAAACGCGTGTCCGTGGCCTATTCGACCAGTTTGCGGATTTTTTTGATTATTGCTGGCAGGTTGTACTGTACGAATTTCTGTGCTGTCTTGACCAAATCCTTTTCAATCAATCCGTGCAGGGTGACGTCTAGCACCCGGAAGCCTCTATTTAGTCTGCAGAGTGGATGGACGACGGCGTCGACAACTAGATTCAAGAGTGAAAAGGATTGTTGACACTACACATAGGCCATCATTGGCATGGTATGCTTCCGCGGTTCCGCATCCTTTTGATCGTGAACAAATCTTCAAGATTCTCAGTGAGATTCAGTCTCCAACAGTTACGTCCTATGAACGTTTGCCGGATGGAACCGAAATATGGAGGGCAGAGGGTGCGCCGCCTGGGACGAAGCTTATGGTGACTTCTCAGGAGCTGGCTGAAAGTCTTGGGAAGCCTTGGAGGCTGATAGAGGAAACTGCTTATGCGGTTGGAAAGGAGGTTGACCTGAGAATTCGTAAGGTTAAGAATGGAGAAGTGCATTTCTGCAAGAAATCGCTATAGCTCGGGAGTGTGGGCGGACAAATTTCCTCGTGGGTTGGGTTTACGTTCCAACGTATTATATGAAACAAGTTTTCACCCAGCCGCAAGAAAGACTCCTTTCTTGTTGTGTCCCCTTTGCCCGCAGAAGTCTGGCTCTTGAATTGTTTGCCAAAATCGTATGGTTGAAGAGTTGAAAACGTGCTTTTGCACATAGAATCATGTTTCAGCTAGGCTTATTTAGCAGGCAATTGTCTATTTTATTCTGCACACACCAATGAAGGGGATGGTGAGGAGAAGGCAGCTTTTGCCCTGTTTTAGCGTATGCTTTCTCGTCTGCTCCCATCAGGGAGGGACTGGCTAGTGGTAACCACAAACAATAAGGCACATGCTGGTTCGTCGATGTTGCTGATGGTGGCTGCTTTGAATGAGGAAGAAGGTATTGGTCCCACTTTGGAAGAAGCCAGGCGGATCTTGGATGGACCTTTTTGCCTCGTTGTCGATGGGGGGAGCCGTGATAATACGGTTAGAGTTGCTGAGTTAAGTGGTGCGAAGGTTATACGTCAGAATGGTTTTGGCAAAGGGGACGCCATAAGAACAGGCTTAAGGTATGCATGTGGATTTGATTTCAAGTATGTTATTCTTGTTGATGCGGATTACACCTATCCGGCTGAGTATTTGCTTGAAATGATTGAAGTATTGGAAAGAAATCCGAGCACGCGCGGAGTGTGAAGCTGAGGTATTGGATAGGATGTGTCGGTCACGTCGAGGCAACGGCAGAGGTGCGCGGAGGAAGGGGATTGCGGTTCTGGATTAGCTTGCTTGTAGCGGGTCTATGGTTTCCTGTAGCATCTGTGCCGTGGAGAAGGCTTTTGCAGTTACGTATCAGGAGGGTTCTGACCAAGTTGCGAGTGCCGATCAGGCTCTGCGGGTCGCGTTCAACGGCGTTGTGGATGCTGAGCAGAGCGGATCTAACGTCAGTGCGTTGTTGGCGAGACTGAATGATGCCGCGTCCGATTTGACTAAAGCTGAAACGGCTTTAGCTGCAGGTGATTATTCGAACGCTGCAAGTCTTGCGGCAACTTACAAATCCTTAGCCAATGAGGTCGGGAATGATGCCAGCGTATTGAAGAGTGATGCGATTGCGGCAGCAGGGAATTGATGGATGACCATTGTGTTTAGTGTTGTGGGTTCCGTGGTTTTTGCGGTAATTTTGTTGTTTGTTTGGCGTCGATTTAGCCGGGGTTACTTGAAGAGAATGATGAGGAGTCGTCCTGAGGTGACTGGTTGATGTGGTCCCTGAACAATTGGAAGATCGTTTTCTTAGCGGTCGGATTGATCGGCGTGTTGATTTTCAGTTCGCCGACTATCGTGATGTTTGTGCGTGCCCCTAGCGGAGAACCCTTTTCGGAGTTGTACGTTTTGGGGCCCACGCATTTGGCTGAGGGGTACCCGTTCAACGTGTCGGCTGGCAAGGATTATTTGGTCTACTTGGGTATCATAGATCATTTAGGCCGCTCCGCGTACTACAAGGTTGAAATGAAGCTTCGGAACAGCACTGATGCTTTGCCAAATTCAACGGCAGGCGTCGCGAGTCCATTGCCTGCCCTCTACAGCTATAGGGTTTTCTTGGGGGACGGACAGACGTGGGAGGGAAGCTTGAAGTTTTCGTTTTCGAACGTTTCGTTTGTCAATGACCTATCCACGGTCGGTGGGATCTCGATTAATGATGCTGCAGTTGTGGTTGACAAGAGTGCTTCTCATGATAGTGTTGACAATGGATATTTCTATGAGCTGTTCATGGAGCTGTGGTTGTTCAACACGACTAGCAATGCCTTCAACTTCGATAGCAGGTACGTTGGTTTCTGGCTCAATATGACGGCGACCTCTTAGCGCTTCACTCATTGAGGTGTGCAAATGGTTGTTCTTGTGACTGGCGGTGCTGGTTTCATCGGTTCTCATTTGGTTCGAAGTCTTGTTCGGAAAGGTGCGAACGTAGTCGTCTTGGATGATTTTAGTTCGGGCAAAATGAAGAATCTTGAGGGCTCGATGGATTCTGAGGGCTTAAAAGTGGTGAAGGGTGATATTAGGGACCGGAAAGTAGTGGATGACGTTCTTGACGGGGTTGATGCCGTCGTTCATTTGGCTGCGTTTGTTGATCCGGCTGGATCTGTTGAGAGACCGATGGAGACTAATGACATTAACGTGAATGGCACGTTGAACGTTCTAGATGGGTGTGTGAAGAAGAAGGTTGGGAGGTTTGTGTTTGTTTCTTCGGCGGGTGTTTACGGTGATGGTAACCCTTTGCCGTTGCGCGAGGAATATGATTTGCGTCCTGTGTCGCCTTACACGGCTTCAAAGATTTCGGGGGAGTATTACTGCAAGATGTTCTCTGATTGTTATGGTGTTAGCAGTGTGATTTTGAGGTTTTTCAACGTGTATGGACCGGGACAG
Source organism: Bathyarchaeia archaeon (assembly GCA_041479575.1). Lineage (GTDB taxonomy): Archaea > Thermoproteota > Bathyarchaeia > Bathyarchaeales > Bathycorpusculaceae > DASPPK01. Next base: position 17,348 of record JBGOYH010000014.1, on the reverse strand, counting down.
GGTGCGAATCAATATGCTGGTGTGATAACGAAGTTTGTGAATAGTGGGCTTCGGGGTGAACCCCTCACGATTTATGGTGACGGAACTCAGACTAGGGATTTCATCAACATAGAAGATGTCGTCGCTGCCTTGCAGAAAGCATTGGATTTCAAGTCTTCGAGGACCGAGGTTTTTAACGTGTGCACAGGCAAATCCGTGAGCATAAATGATTTGGCGCGTTATGTATGTGAGGCTTTGGGCTCCGTGTCTGTTCTTGATTTCTTGGGTATTTTGTCTTCCTCGAACACAGGATAAACGGGCAAAACCGAATTAAAACCATTTTTGACCATTTTAGGAACACGCATGCGCGCTTGTTTGGTTGTATAGGCATACCGAAGCATTCCACCGTAGCATTTGGAACCGTCGGGTGAAATTGACCTTCGTATGCAAGTTCAGTGGGTCTTTGCTCTTTGACTCTTGACAAGCTTGGCGGAGGCCATCTTTGTAGGGCGCGCGCGCAAACTGAAGTTTCATCAATTAGCAGTTCATGCGAAAATGCTCTCAAGTTAGCATCAATCTCGAATTGAAGAGTGGCTTGAAGTCTGAAAGCTTCAAAAGAGATGTAGTGTCTTGTCAAATCGAATCACAGTCGCGATTTCGACCTTCCGCGAGAGCTACATTGGATGGGTAATCGATCTTCTCAAAGCTTTGGAGACCCAAACAATACAGGATTTTGAAATTGTAGTAGTTGTCAATGATAATCATCACTACTATCTGCGACTCGCAAACGTTGTGAAACGTAGAAACTTCAATAATCGGCGAATAATATTGGTTTTCAATCCTAATGACAAAGGTATCGCAAATGCTCGAAACATAGCACTCTATAACAGCCATACGCCATACATAGCATACACAGACGACGATGCAATCCCTCATTCACAATGGCTAGAGGAACTGCTCTTCGCTTTCAAAAATGAGAAAATTGGATCAGTTACAGGACCCGTAATCTGCAAATGGGAAAAAGGAACAGAAAGCTTTGGCTTACATTTTCCAAGAGAGCTGAACTGGATAGTTGGGTGCACACCCTGGACAATGAATGAAATAGTTGAAGTAAGAAATGGTGTTGGATCAAATCTTGCATTTCGAAGAGATATTCTGCTAAAAATCCAAGGCTTCAATGAGAATTATGGATATAATGAACGGAATCCAATATCTGGAGAAGAATCCGAAATCGGAATCCGAATGATCAAGAATGGATACGTAACTTTATGGAATCCAAAAGCCATTGTCTATCATAGAATATTCCGAGAAAGGTTAGTCATTACTAAGATGTTGAAAAGATCCTTCATTGAAGGAAAGACCAAGGGCTCACTGAGCAAGTTATATGGAAACAGGGCTTCTGACATTGAAACAGAGCATCTTAAGTCTATAGCTAAAACCTTCATCAAAACCAAATCCTTCCAAACGAGATCATTGCTGGTTCTTACAACGATAGCAGTTTTTCTTGGGTACTTTTTCCAGAAATTCTCCCAAAACAAGCACGCGGTTTATACGTCCGCGTGAGTTTGAAATAACATTACAGCAAAAGAGGTGTTAGGTCATGCCAAAAGTATCTATATTAGGCAGCGGATTTGTAGGAACGGTTGTAGGGGAAGGATTGAGCAAACTAGGCAATGCGGTCATTTTTTATGACGTTAATGAGCAGAGAGTGAGAAATCTTTGTGATTTGGGTTTTACTGCAACAACAAGCATAGCACAAGCAGTAGATGATTCGACATTTTCTTTCATCTGTGTTCCAACACCAAACAAAAACATGAAGATAGATCTCAGCTATATCAGGTCCGTTGTGAGCGACTTATCTGTTTGTTTAAAACACAAAAAGGAATATCATACCGTGGTTATGAAGAGCACCGTTGTGCCGACGACGACTCGAATGCAAGTCCTTCCATTACTGGAAAAGATTAGTGGGAAAAAAGTCGGAAAGCAATTAGGACTCTGCGTGAATCCAGAGTTCTTGACAGAGATCAGCGGCAGTTGGACCGACGAAAAATCTTTCGAGAGGAAGTTTTTCAACGAGAACAGAATAGTAATCGGCGAATTCGACAAGAAATCCGGAGAGACTTTAGAGAGTCTCTACATGACATTGGAGGTCCCAAGAATCAGGGTTGACTTGGAAACAGCTGAAATGATCAAGTACGCAAGCAACTGCGCTCTCGCAACGAGAATATCTTATTGGAATGAGATATTCTATATTTGTAAGAGGCTCGGCATCGATTCACGCGTAGTGGCCGAGGCTGCAGTGCAAGATCCAAGAATCGGAAAATATGGAAGTATTCATGGAAGGGCTTTTGGTGGCAAATGCTTACCAAAAGACCTACGCGCGTTCATAAGATTCTCAGAAGATCTAGGATACAAACCCAGATTGCTCAAGGCAACAGAGGAGATCAATGATCGTATACGTGATGAAATAGGCGTTCGAGAATAGAAGTGAAGATTATGATAAATTGCCACGCCTAATTCAGCTTTGATTGAGGTGAGTGAAGATTCGGAAAGTTGTGATCCCGGTAGCAGGTCTGGGTACACGCTTGCTGCCGTCGACGAAGGAACAACCCAAGGAAATGTTGCCAGTTTTTGTCAGGAATTCAGAAGGGCAAGTGCATCTAAAGCCAATCCTTCATCTAGTGTTCGAAAAGCTTTTTGACGCAGGGTTCAGAGAGTTCTGTTTTGTGGTTGGTAGAGGAAAAAGAAGCATAGAAGATTACTTCGCAGTTGACAGGGAGTTCGTATCACGTCTTAGCAGCAAGAACAAGATATCACGCGTCGCGGATGAATTGAACGAGTTTTACCGAAAGGTCAACGAATCGACGATATTTTTTACCACGCAACCAGAGCCAAAAGGTTTTGGGGACGCGGTGTTTCGGGCGCGCTTTTTCACCGGGACTGAGGTGTTTCTGGTTCATGCCGGAGACGATATCATTCTGTCGAAGGACAATAACCACACCCAGAGATTGAATCGCATTTCTGAAAGATATGACGCGGATGTCGTTTTGCTTTTGGAGAAGGTCCAGGATCCGAGGAAATATGGAGTGATCTCCGCCACCAAGGTAGACAAAAACACTTATCGGGTCCACAAAATCGAAGAGAAACCACGCGATCCTAAATCAAACATGGCAGCTACTGGTGTATACCTATTCAATTCTATTATCTATCAAGCAATAGAAAATATCAGCCCAGACGAAAACAATGAAATCCAGCTTTCGGACGCGATTCAGTATCTAGTAGATCATAAATACAAAGTCTACGCAACAATATTGCACAAAGATGAAAGAAGGATAGATATAGGGACACCTGAAAGCTATTGGAGCGCCCTGAATTACTTCTTCAAGACTAATTTGCTCTTTAGAAAGTGACACACTTCGTATAGTGTAAGCCCTTCTTTTCACACAGCGGATTGATTATTCATATGGATGTAGGCGATGACACTAGAACCTGAGGGATGTTCTTGAAAGTGTGTCTGTCTGCCTCGGGTTGGCCTTCAGTGCCACCCATCGGCTCGGGCGCAACGGAATATGATGTGTATGGTTTGGGTATGGCACTGGCTAAATTGGGAAACGAAGTCTGGTTGGTTGACACGAGCAATGAATACCAAAGAAATAGGAAACTGAGTCTTTCACCTCTGAATCTAAGAAAGGTGTGGCACCCACACGCAAATTTGGCTTTGCTTGACCACCCTTCTTCTGCCAATCTCACTCATTTGGTAAGACAAGGGACTCAACTATCTTATTCGCTCTTTTCCATTGGTGCTTTTGTCCGCTTGATCAAGGAGAGAAAAATTGACATTCTGAATATTCATCATAGGTATCCTGGGCTCTCTGCTTACGTTGCTAGGAAGCTAGCACTTGCGAGCACACCTCTTGTATTTTCTTCCCATACGACTCTTTGGATCGCAGAAAGAATGTCAACAAAAATGCGATATTTCCTATTTCCAGAAACGTTTTGCTTGCGAAAAGCTACTAGAGTAACTGCCGTAAGCAAAACACTGAAGCAATATATAGCCCGAAACATGATCGTGCCCCAATGCAAAATATCGGTGATCTATAATGGCGTGGATTCAACTGTTTTCTCACCAGGAGAAAAAATTCTCCACGACGAGACACCTACTAACCTGAGAGTCATACTTTGCGTCTCCAACATTGAGAAAAGGAAAAATCAAGAGGCAATCATAAGAACATTGCCAGACGTAATGAAGATATTTCCGAACGTTCAGTTGTTGTTGATCGGCAAGGCAGTTGAGCCTTTGTACCTGAAATATCTCAAAGATCTTTGCAGGGCACTCAAAATTGAAAAAGCGGTCACTTTTGCAGGAGAGATTCCGATGTTCGAATTGCCCCGATATATTCGCGAGGCTGACGTCGTAGTTGTGCCGACAAAACTGGAATCCACTATTCCAAGGACCCTAATTGAAGCCCTGAGCTGCGGAAAAGCTACACTGGTTTCGAAAATTCCAACAATTACCGAAGTAGTTACCAAGGACGTTTGTGCGTTCGCAGACGTTGAGGATACGAACGAAATGTCTGATGCGTTATTAAGGCTGTTAACAGATGGCAAGTATAGAAAATGTCTAGAACGGAATTCGCGGATATTCGCCTTAAAGAACTTTGACTGGGTTTCAATCGCGCGTGATTATCTGAAAGTCTACAGCAATGCGCTTACAGTTTCTTGATCATGAATCAAAGAGAATTGATCTATGAAAAGCAGCATTTTTCAAGGCATTCTTCTTGCGACGGCCATTTTGTGCTGGGGGCATACTTTGGTCTTTGCAAAGACCGATTCACTTGGGTACTCAGTTTTCGGGCTAATCGAGTCACTTCCTTTTTCATTTTGGATTGCTTTGACAATATGCATCTTCCTTTTCGCCGTCAATATGTACCGGCCAAACAGGAGTCTGTTCTGGTGCGTTTGTTCCCTGCTTTTGCTGCTATCTTTAGTTTACGTCACCCCATGTATTATAGAAGCAAACCCTCGTTTTCCAGATACGTACCTTCACATGGGGAATGCCCGGATCATAGTCTCGGAAGGAATTGCTAGAAATGATCAGATTCTCTATTCTTCCTATTTTCCTGGCTATTTCATTTTGACGGCAGTATTCGTAATGATAACAGGCATTTCTCCCTTCGTAGTAATGAAATACTATCCACCTTTCCTGATGATGATGATTTCGGTTTTGATTTATTTGCTGGCATATCAAATCACTAGATCCAAGAGATATTCCTTCTTGGCTCCATTCTCTTTTCTTTCATTTGCGTGGTTTGGGGAGTTCCACGTCTGTCCACAAAGCCTTGGTATAATTCTGTATCTACTGATCGTCTATCTACTTTTTGAGACAAACAAAACGAAGCGGGCCTATGGTGTTCCGCTGTGTCTGGCAATGGTTGGTCTAGTTGTCTCGCATCCAACGTCCTCGCTTTTCCTATTATCATTTCTTGCTCTTCTAGCGATAGTTAAGGGTTCGAAAAAGAATCGTATTGCTTTCTTGTTCTTTCTTGCGATTTCAGCAATTTGGGGAGTATTTGAAACGGGGATCCTAGGCGATGTCGCCTCGAACCTTTACGATCACATAGCTCATGGTTTCTCATTAGAAGCTGTCTTCTCGATTTTGTTTGCCCACGGTTCAACCAGCTTGACGAGCGCGCAAGTTGTCATAAACAATCTCAGACTTGGGCAGATTCTTACCTTTTGGGTGGCATTTGGAGCTATTGCGATTTCCACAGCCCTGAGACCAGGTTCAAGACTTCGAATTCCTCGTTATTTAACCATCTGGGTGATCAGCTGTTTTCTGGTCCTAATAGTCATATTAATCGGGTCGTATGGCCTTTTTGAACGTGTAGGACTTTTCAGTCTCGTACCGATCGCGGTAGCTTTTTCGTACGTGTTCCAAAGGTGTCTGCCTCTCAAGTATGTCAAGATGATTTTGATAGCGATGATTGCCATATCATGCGTTGTTCTTCCTCTCGCTCTCTATGGAAACGAGAGCTATGAATACGTTCCCAAAGCCGATGTGTCTTCAGAAAGTTTCATAGTCAATAATGCGCGAAACGCAAGTATTGTTGGTTACTGGCCAACCATGGTATACTGGCATGTTGAAATGAATGAGAATGGTTTGAGTTGTGTCGATATTAGAAATAGCCAGAACGGCGAAATCCTAGTCATCACATCGCTTTATCGCAACCTTTTTGTCAACCGAATAGGGAACTACTCACTTGAAAGGCAAATACAAGACATTTCAAATGAAACAAACATGGGTCGAATATATGACAATGATCTTTCAATCGATTTTATTCATATTCTTTGGAAAAGATGATAACAGCAATCGACTAATCCAAATCAATAGGACACTCTCAACAATGCCACAGAATGACTGAATGGAGGATGTAAGATGAATGTATTAGGAATTCATGAAGGTCACACAGCAACAGCATGTTTGCTGGTCGGGGATAGAATCGTCGCTTGCGCTAGTGAAGAAAGATTTACGAGAATGAAGAATCAGATGGGCACACCATTTAAGAGCATAGAATTTGTCCTTGAAAGTGCAAATCTGAAACCTAGTGATCTTGATCTAGTGGTAATAGGATCAGGGTTCATGCCCGCTGACAGGGCGTTCAGCACCGAAAAAGTAGCGTCTTCCAATAAAACAGCTCCCAATCTTGGAAAGAGTATTATTAGCAAATTAGAGTCAGTCCTTTACTTTGACGTCGCATCTCCGATATACTGGAAGGCTGTAGTTCGGTCAAAGAAATTGAACAAGTTTACGGATGCAAAACTGAGAAAAGCGCTCACAATAAGAGGAACAAGACGAAAACTAAACGCTATACTTGGTAACTTCCTCGGCATAGACAAGAGCAAGATAATCGTTGCAGATCACCATGACATGCATGCCTATGCTGCGCTGTTTTCTTCATCCCTTGCGCAGAAGAACGGGATCTTGGTTTTCACGATGGACGGGGCTGGAGATTTTGTTTCTTCGACGGTAAACATATGGGATGGGGAGAAACTAAGAAGAATTGCATCAACGCCATTCACTGATTCAATTGGTGACCTTTGGTATTATACTACTGCTTATCTAGGAATGAAACCAATGGAGCACGAATACAAGGTCATGGGACTTGCGCCTTATGCCCCGAAGTGGGGAGTGGAGAAAGTCATGAACAAGATTTGCGACCTCTATTCTCTCAAAGATGACCTCACTTTTGAGGCAAAAATAAATACGCACTCGCTGCTCAGTCCTGATTCAAGTACTATTGTAGAGGGATTTCAAAAACAGAGATTCGACTACATAGCTGGTGCTATTCAGGAGTTAACGGAAAGCGTTGTGACAAAGTGGATAGAGAAAGCACAGTTGCGGACTAAGATCAATGAAGCAGCATTTGGAGGTGGAGTCTTCATGAATATAAAACTGAACATGAACATTGCGCAGATGTCAGGTTTTGAACGTTGCTTCTTCATGCCATCGGCAGGTGATGAAAGCCTAGCCTTAGGAGCTGCCTACTATGGCTACTACAAGTTAACTGGTCGAATACCGAAGCCATTAGACAACCTTTATCTTGGTCCTGCATACTCGGATGAAGACATTAGAGAAGTATTGAAAAACGACAAGCAAACGTCTTATGAATACTACGATGATACTGAATCAGTTGTCGCGGGCCTATTGGCTGAGGGGAAGATAGTGGCGAGATTCTCAAGCAGAATGGAATGGGGGGCACGTGCATTAGGGAATAGGTCAATACTTTCGAGTGCGGACGATTGGGGAAAAGTGAGGACCCTCAACGCGATTATCAAGCAGAGAGATTTCTGGATGCCATTTGCTCCTACGGTACTCGAAGAACAACAGCTTCTATATGTTAGTTCGCCTGATCCGGCCAAAGTGAATGGTCAATACATGATAGTGGGATTCAATGGAACAGAACTGGCTGAAAAACACTTGGGTGCGGCAATGCATCCCTACGATTCTTCCATACGACCTCAACTTCTCTCGAGATTCCAAAATCCCGAGTACCACAAAATACTCGACATATTCGCGCAAAGAACTGGTCGGAGTGGAATATTGAATACGTCTTTCAATTTGCACGGCGAACCCATAGTATGTTCGCCGGCCGATGCGATCTCCACCTTTGAGAGATCTGGTCTTGAATACTTGGCCATCGGAAAATACTTGGTACAGAAGCACGATGTGAGAGACGCTGCATAGATTGTACACGCACTTCAAATACAGCTCTTCGCGCGCGGAAGGAAAAGGAATTCCATGAGACCAGAGGTTATGAGATCAGGATTCTTTTCTTGCTGTCCAGAATCTTGAAAGCATCCATGAAGAAAAGAAAGATCGTAAAGATTGGGTTGGCATCTATTGTCCTGAACATTCCATTTCTGTTTCTAGTGAAGCGATCAGTGTTGTTAACTAGCTATGTGAAGGCCAGAAAAACTATCTCTCGTATGTTTTGAGTATAATTGAGAATTTAGCGCGCATGCCTGTTCCGAAAATGGTTAAAAATGGTTTTAATTCCGTTCTGCAAACTTCTGCGGGTTCGAGAAGGCTGGTTGCGGCAAGGAATTCAGGAACAAATGCGAAGTCCAAAACTGTCTCCAAATCATAAAAGGCGAATAAAAACCATTTTAGACCAATTTAGGAACACGCATGCGCGCTCGTTTAAAAACTCAATTAGGCCGTGCCAGTATAGTGCACGCCGATGATTATGATTTGCTTTATGTTAAAGAGATCAGAGATCCAATCTGCTCTCGTAAGCGAAGTGATTTTTACGTATAACAAGGATTGGTTTGATCGCCACAAATGCGTAAGTCACTGCAACTTGAGAGACTTACATGTAATATTGGATATTTTGGACCCCAAGCCAAACGAAAATATTCTCGATGTTGGGTGTGGGTTGGGGCGACTCTCCTATCCGATAAGTTTGAAAGGAGCGAGAGTCACCGGAGTAGACATTTCTAAACACGCCATTGCGGAAGCTCGGGCAGCATACAAAAAGATTCGGAATCTCCATTTTGTTTGCATGAACGCTTTGGCAATGAGCTATAGTGGCTGTTTTGACAAAGCTATCTGCATTCACATGCTGGAGCATTTGAGCTTCCAAAGTGGCATCAGAGTTCTCAGCAGGATCTGGGACGCTCTGAGGCATGGCGGTGTTCTGGTCTTGGGTGTACCGATAAGCGACTTTGAATTTCATAGAAGATTGTTGCGTTTTATTGTGACAGGCAAGCAATGGAGAGAGTCAACTCACGAAGTCAGTTTCTCTTTGAAAATGATAAATCACTTGGTGCGTGAGACCGGCTTCTGCATAGTTTGCCAAGAAACAGTCTCGATTCAGGGTTTGAAACTAGGCAAACTGTCGCTTTTTCCAGTGGTTGGGAACGTTCTAACGATGGGGACTTACTTGAAAGCAAAAAAGACTGAAAAATGACTCGACGATTTCAGCGCGCGCTTTTAGTGGAAGGTATTTTTTATGTTGAATCTGACTAGAATCTCTTTTTATCTTTTCGAAGCAATGAGAAGAGCCACCTGGAGCAGGCAGAGACTGGTAGATTACCAGAACAGACAGCTTAGGAAAGTGGTGCGGTATGCATTTGACAATGTTCCTTTCTATCACAGACTTTTCAAGACCGTAAACGTTGCACCATCGGAAATAAGATGTGCAAAGGACTTGAATAAATTGCCCGTTGTGCGCAAGAGCGACCTTAGGAAAGAACCCTATCGTGATTTGATTTCGTCGGAATTTGTTGATAGGCGGTTGAAGACTCTGAAGACTGGTGGCTCGACAGGTGAACCCTTCATGATCTACATCAGCGAGAAAGAAGACGAGAGGCGAATGGCAGACTGTTTGAGATCCAATATTATCTGTGGGCAACGGCCACTGGATCGTTGGGTCGCGGTCCTTGATGCTGATCGAAGTCGTGACCATGCAAAGACTTTAGTTCTGATTCACCAAGCTGTGAGAGTCTTTTTTAAACAGATCGTTCCAGTTACATGGAATCGAGTGGCGCAATTGAACGCTGTTGAGAGGCTTAAACCTGATATTCTAGATGGTTTCCCCAATGCTCTTTGGTTGCTAGCAAGGGAGATGGAACTCAGAGACCGGAAACTTGTTCATCCTCGAGTAGTTTTCGGGTCTGGAGAGCCGGTTTCAACCTCCTTACGCAGGTATTTGGAGAATGCTTTCGATGCCCCCTACTACGATCAGTTTGGCTGTATGGAGATTGACCGATCTGCCTGGCAATGCCCCGAGAATAATGCGTACCACATTGATATGGATTCGGTTGCTATGCAATTTATCGGATCTGACGGTGAAGAAGTAGGAAGTGGCGAGCGAGGCGAAGTTGTCTACACGAGCCTTTTCAATTATGCCATGCCATTCATAAGGTATGGTACAAGAGACATCTGTACACCTTTGGACGAATCTTGTCCGTGCGGAAGAGCCTTGCCCATGATGAGGGTTGTTCAAGGTCGAGACAACTCATTCTTGGTGTTTGCTGATGGCCATATTGTTTCGCCCATGAGTTTCATCGAGATTTTGAAGGCTTTTCTTCTTGTCAAAGAAATTGAGCAATATCAGGTAGTTCAGAACGGATTGAACAAGATCGATATTCTCGTCAAGAAGGCACACAAGGACGTGGACGAATCGCACCTTAGAGATTGGCTTTTGGCAAATATATCCCATGGACTACCACGCGTTGAGAACGTTGACCTATCCGGGGTCACTTTCAACGTCAAATTTGTTGACAAATTATCTTTGACACCGCGCGGCAAGCTGAATGTCGTAACTTCAAATCTAAATGCCTTCAACCAGAATAGCAAAGATTGATTCTGGATACTGCAATTCAAGAGAACCAATTCTTGAGTATTTGCACCGCAGGCTTATTGTTCAGAAGTATGGTCAGATCTCCCTCTCCCCCACTATTTGGGTCGTAACTCCATCCCCACCAGAACACACCGGCAAACCACTCCTCATACCGGAAAACTCGGAAGAAAGCTTCCATACAATTACTTTGCTCTCCAGAACTGTAGATGCCGGACTTGTACATTAATCCGATGTTGCCTCCCTCTTCGCTTTTGTAGCCAATTTCGTCCATTATCACAGGTTTTCCATGAATAGCTTGCCAAGTCCGGATTTCGCCTCTGTATTTTTCCCAAGCTGCGATCAACTCATCAATGGTCGGATTAGTTTTCTTTGTCAACTCAAAATACCCGTCAATTCCAGCATAGTCAAGCGCATCCCACCATTTCACCAAATCCCATTCTCTTTCCCCAGGCTTGTAGGAGGAGTCGTGGTTAGCGCCGTACGTAAGCAATCCGTGATATATTCCGCGAGTCTGGTTGATCACATCTCGCCACTCGTTTTCATGGGTTACAGTGCTTCGCAGTTCCGCCCCGACACTTATCATTTGAACTCCGTATTCCTGTGCAATCCGGGCGTAATAGTTCACAAATTGCCTGTAGTTATTGAACCATTCAGTCCAATTGCTGGGTTCAATTTGGGCCCTCCATGCTCCGTCTTGCGGATCGCACAGGAGGTGCAGTTTGATTTTGAGACCAAGCAACTCAATCTTCTGTATGACTTGAATCAGTCTTCCATCTGAGACTGTAGCATTGCTGCGTTCTACGACGTTGCTGGTCCTGTTTGGCATCTCCCATACTATCGGGATTGAAAGCCAACTAGGATTCGCCTGGTCCTTTAGAAGCTGGAGAGACTCAGTTGTCTTAGGCTCTGAGTAGGCATTTGTTCCCCAAGAAGTGAAGAACACGCCAGCAATCCATATGCTGATATGGCCTGTCATAGAGATTGAGGAGACTCCACTAGTACCTGCGATAGAAGGCCACGAACTTAATAACATCAAGGATATAACGGTAAATGCAAAAAATGCGTTTATGCCATCCTTCGTTGGCTTCATACCTCCTTACGCGGTCCTTTGGATTAATTCTTTAAGTAACAGAGCGGATATCTTAAGAGTCAATATATGCGAAAACACGATAATAAGTCTTTCTAAATGAGATTTCCACCGCACACGCTAATCCACGGCCCGTGTTTCATTCAATGTGTTGCTGGCTCAAAACCGTTATATTATCTTCTAGCGGTCTAATGTTGTTCTCGAAGATTGTTATAGAATTGGATACCATAGTCTCTTAAATCAATAAACGAGTCTACAGTTTGTCAGGCCGCGCGCGCTGTTAATCTGCTACGCAGGGGGGAATAGATTGAGCGGGAGAAATTCCGACATTACAGTGATAATTCCGACTCTTAACGAAGAAAAGAACGTGGAGATCGTACTCCAAAAACTCAGACGCTTGGGTTTTACAAATATCTTGGTAGTTGACGGTAACTCCAGGGATCGCACAGTCGCGGTCGCCAAGAGATTGGGAGCGAAAGTGATTTATCAAAATGGAAAAGGGAAAGGGGATGCTCTCCGTCAAGCGTTCAGCCATCATGGACTTGATGGCACAATGGTCGCGATAATGGATGCAGATGGCTCGATGAACCCCGAAGAACTGTTCTCTTTTGCAGAGAAACTTCAGAATGGCGCAGATGTAGTTAAAGGCTCTCGATTCATCGATCATGGTGGTTCACAAGACTTGACGTTGCTACGAAGGATAGGAAACAAGATTCTCCTTTCTTTGGTCAATATCCTCTCGGGAACAGAATACACTGACTTGTGCTACGGCTATGCAGTCTTTAGGAATAGCGCTCTTCAAAGACTGTACCCACGCCTGAGGTCGGAAAATTTCGAAATCGAGACTGAGATATTTATCAAAGCAAAGAAGCTCGGATTGAAAGTCGTCGAAGCTCCCAGCGTCGAGTTGCGAAGAAAGCATGGGAAATCAAATCTGAAAGCATTCACAGATGGGTTCAGGATTTTGGGAACGATTATTCGAGAGTTCATCTTTGAAGACTGAGTCCAAGCGCGCGCTCAGAAACATCAAATATCCGGTCGTGATAAAACCGATCAATGAGGGATGCTCTAGGTCACTCTATCCAAGAACCCCTCAAGAACTCCTGGACAGATATCATGGAATGTGCCAGAAGAATCCTCTTTCCAAAGACAATTTTCCTATGATTCAAGAATACATTGTGGCTGACTCCACACATAGTTTTTCTGCATTATATCAAAGTGGAGTCTGCAAACGTGTGTTCATGTGGAATGAAATAAGATCATATCCACCCAGCGGGGGAAGCAGTACCTACTCAGAAAGCATCTATGATCCTAAAGTGAAAGAATATGGACTGAAGTTGCTAGACGCGCTGGACTGGCATGGAGTCGCACACATCGAGTTCAAACTAGACAAAAGGGATAAACAGTTCAAACTGATGGAAATAAACCCGAAATTCTGGGCCTCGGTTGAGGTGGCGTCACAATCAGGCATTGATTTTCCTTATTTGTTGTGCAAGATGGCAAATGGAGTGCAATTGGAATATTCTGAGGAATATGACAGAAACGTGAAGTTTCATTGGCTTTATCGAGAGATAAAACACGCTATGCAGAAGCCTAACGCAATACCCAGAATTGTCGCCGATACGTTTAACCCAAGAGTGCGGTCAGACATCCAGTTAAATGATTTCGCGCCTCATATCTTGCAGTTTGCGCTCCCATTAGCTAGATGAATGCTTTCTCCATTCCGCGCGCGCTATGCCGTTAACCGTAACCATTCTAAAATACCCCGTCAAACACTAGCCTAGTGTAGAGCACTCAGTCCATGCAAAACAAAGTTGAGAACAGGTACAAGAAAATGATTGCTCGAATCGCATCTTTCAGCTCAATCCCTTATTCAATGCTGCTGCTCGGGCTAGTCGCTCTGTTGGGATCCTTCCTTTCCTCCTCATACATTTTAGCTTTTATCGGCCTGGGACTGACCTTCTGGGGAGCACTTTTCCTATACATAAAGCCCACGAAATATGTGAAACTGGAACTTCTTAACGCCGCATCTTCCTCAACTCTCCAAAACATTGAAAGAATACTCGCAACAGCCGGAACAGACCTAAAAGGCATCTATCTTCCCCCCAAAAATCTCCAAGATTACACCGCGAGTCTAGTGTTCATCTCCACAAAACCGGACCAGCCTCTGCCCACATCAGTAGACACAAACCCACACAAACTGCAATCCCAAAACCCATCAGGGCTCTTTATTACTCCTCCAGGGCTCGCCCTCGCGAAGCTATTCGAGAAGGAACTCAAAAGACCCTTCACTGAACCCAGAGTAGAGGACCTTCAAAAGCAACTCCCCAGCCTATTCGATGCACTGCAGATAACCAAAAACTTCACTATTGAAGCCAAGGACAACACGATAAAAGTCGAGATGAAAAACCACTTTTCAAAGACCTTTCTGAAGAAACAAAACAACTAGAAAAAACCCACTGGGCAGTAGGCTCTCCTCTGTCAAGTGCTCTGGCGTGCGCCTTCGCCAAAGCCACAAGAAAACCGGTGACGATCAAAACAGACGAAACCAACCCAGAAGGAACAACAACGATTCAATACGATATACTGGAGAGTTAGACAAACGCAGTTTCCGTTTGACTTTTGGAACGTCAGCCTGTTTTTCGCGGTGACCGGCATCATACTCCTGATAACCGTGCAGTTAGCCTCAGCCTACGACGGAAACGCAAGCATACTCGTAGACCAGAAAAAACTGAGAACCACGGCCCTAGTCATAGGAATACTTTTTCTGGCAACCGTAGCCATACGCATATACGGAATAGTAACCTCAACATAGACGCGCGCGACGTAATCAGGGGCTCGTAGACAAAACACGTGCTTCTAATCACACGCGTGTTGAGCGAATAAGTAAAATTTCGTGAGCAGTTGCTTCCTCGATTTTTCTGATTATTGCCTCACTCACCGAAGACTCGAAAACCACTCTTCTCCTGAACGGGTTCGCCGGCGAGCGCACAAACAAGACTGGACAATGTTCATTTTCACAACAGTACTGACTCTTGCCACTCTCTTTCTTCAAGGTCTTTCCACATCGCGGACAGTTAACCGTACTCTTCACCCAACCAAATAGAACGATCCTATAGATCTTTTTTATAGATTCTTCCTACCTAGGAGTATTCTATTATTTGATATATCATTCTTTGATATATCATTCTAAACAATGGTGCCCTTGTAGGCGCGTGCGCTATATAACTTTTGAAGTCCACCGTTAGCGCGGGCTAGAAACTGATAATCGTAATCATGTACGCAATTAACGTTGGCATTGACAAGAACAGAAAAGATCGTATGAACTTAGGAGGTGAACCCGACTTGAGCAAAGACCAAGCAATCGGCGCAGCGATACTGCTGGCATGCGCTGCAATAGGCATATTCTACGTCACCATACTGTTCTATCCACAATGGCTCAACACATTCGGAATGCAGGTAACCGAATCAAACGTGCAATTCTGGGTAGTCGCTGTCCCCGTCCTAGTTGCTTTCGTCGCCATACTCGGCATAGGCGGCTGGATCGGCTGGACCATGGCCACAACACCCCCACCAAAACCAATAGAAGACATTCCAACCCCCGAAGAAACAAAGGAAGCAGAAAACAAGGAACCAGCCAAACCATAGTCCCAAAAGAATCAATAAAACCCACATTCTTACGATCAAAGAACATTTTTCTGTGTTAACGGTTATTCGAGCCAAAACCCACATTGGCAACCGTTCAACACGCGAAATGAGAGTAGGGGTCAGCGCGTGCGACAATTTCGCACTTGGTTGCTCTCTTCAGTTGAATGTCTCCACTATCCTCCTGAGAACCGAGGATTGATGGCTTGATCCCTCTAGAAGCTGAAAGCGAAGTTGTGAGCGGTGTCTTTTTTTGTCCTGGTCGTAGGGTAATAATTTTCGGAACAAGAAAAAAGATGCCACCACATGAATGAAGAGTAGCGCGCGCTTTTGTTTTTCAACTGATTGTTTTCAGAAGATCGGACCTTGTTACTATTCCGATCAGTTCTCTGCCTTTCTTGATCAGCACGCCTGGATTTCTTTCCAATGTTAAACGAACAGCTTCAGTGCTCGTGTCTTCTTGGGCCTCGGGAAGAGGAGGTTCCATAACTTTGCTGACTTTTTCACTTGCCAAGTTCGCGCTCAGGTTTCGCACTATTCCCTGCTCCGTTATTGTTCCAGCGACCCTGTTTCCATCCAGTACGGGCAGTTGAGAAACGGCGTTTCTCACCATGATTTCGCTTGCCTTCATAACACTGTCGCTGGATTTGGCGAAAATGACGCCCCGGGTCATGATGTCCCTGCACTTTCGCTCTTGACCTGGTTTCAGAACGCTCAAAATCCTGTTCACGGTGGAGAGTCTGGGATCAACTTTGCCTTGTTCAATTTTTGCTATGTGAGCTTGGGAAACGCCTGCGAGACCTGCAAGCTTACTCTGAGTCAAGCCTGCTTCAAGTCTCAGCTTCTTTATCGAACTGCCTGTGATCGACATTGAAAATAACCACCAGTTATTGAGTCTTATAAAGATATACAGTAAAATATATATTTGTCGGTTTGCATACACGATAAATTCCCTGAAAGGAGATTTACAATGCGAAACATAATCGTTGAAGACTTCAAGCAAACGCCGCTTGAAAAACAGCGGATAGAAATAGTTGAGAGAAAAGGGCGTGGCCACCCTGACTACATCTGCGACGCGGTGGCTGACCAGATATCGATCAACCTATGCAAAGAATATCTGAAAAAAGCAGGAACAATACTGCACCACAACATAGATAAATCCCTTCTTGTTGCCGGAGAAACCGAACCCAAATTCAACGGCGGAACCGTCAAGCAACCGATACTTTTCGTGGTGGGTGACAGAGCAACGTCGGTAATTGACGGGCAGAAAATAGACGTTCAAGAAATAGCCATCAAATCCGCCAAGAATTGGCTTAAGAAAAACATGCGATTTATCGACCCAGACAAACATGTACGATACCAAATTGAAATAAAACCTGGCTCAGTTGGGCTGACCGACATCTTCAAGCGAAAAGGCAAAGTGCTCGGCGCCAACGACACCTCAGCTGCAGTCGGCTACGCCCCGATCACAAGAACAGAAAGAATTGTACTTCAGACTGAAAAATACGTGAATTCACCTGAATTCAAAAAACGATTCCCTGAATCAGGCGAAGACGTAAAAGTCATGGCGTTCAGAGACCACAACGACTTGAAACTCACAGTCGCCATGGCGTTCGTTGACAAATACATAAGCAGTGAAGAAGACTATTTCGACAAGAAAGAAAAGATCCTTGAAGAAATCAACAGATATGTAGCAGTCAGCACCGACTTCGATCTCGTAGACGTACAGCTCAACACATTAGACAGGAAAGAAAGAGGACTGGGAGGACTCT
>JBGOYH010000013.1:0-22293 GCA_041479575.1 Bathyarchaeia archaeon | reverse complement strand
CTTCTCAGATCTACGGTGTTGATCTTTTCGTTGCATCTGAAGCGGCTTTTCCTGTCAAGAAGAAACGCCAGTCCCCTGACGAAGCGATAATCATAACCTTCATCTTCAATTTCGTCGACGAACTCTTTTACAACGCTCTTTTTCTGACCAACGTGGCTTTTGTAGGCTTCAAGCAGGTTGCCCGCGACCTCAAGGTTGTCATCAGACAGCTTGGCGTATCGAGGCCAGATCACACCTTTCCTTTTCCAAACTGCAAGCAACTCGCTTGGAAGCATCCCTTTACGCCTCTCCAGTTGTTTTTCCACGCCGCCTTCGACTCATTCTCACTTCAACAGTCTGTTTCGACACGATCTCTACAAGCTTGGCTTGCTTTCCTTCAACCTTCCTGAGCAGTCTTCCAAGCCTTTGAATATATTCGCGAGTGCTTCCTGTTCCGCTAAGCATTAGTCCTACCGAAGCGTCTGGAACGTCCACGCCTTCGTCAAGAACCTGAGAGGTAACGATAGCTCTGTAATCCCCGCTTCTAAAATTCTCCAAGATTTCGCGTCGTTCCTCTTTCGGCGTCTGATAAGTAATTGCGGGTATCAGGAACCTGCGGCTGATCGTGTAGACAAGATCATTGTGCAGTGTAAAGATCAGAGTTTTCTCGTCTCTGTAAGCCTCAAGTTGCTTCGCCAAGAGATTCAGCTTGGCTTCAGAGTTCAGCGCGACTTTTAATGCGCGGTTCCTGGCGAGAAGTGCTTCTCGAGCACGCCTGTCTCTGCCCGTTACCATTATGAACTTCTGGAAGTCTTCAGCGCTTCTCAGAATGATACCTTTCTCTCGTAGGTAACTGCTGAAAACGTTCATTCCTTCGTCGTAGACGCGCTGCTCCTCCGGAGTCAGTTCAACGTAGATTTTCTGATGCGTGTACGGCGAAAGGTGTTCTCCCGCGAGCTCTTCAACTTTCACACAGTAGACTTGGTCCCCAATCAGGGTAGGTAGCAACTCGTGCCGTTGGTCGCTTCTCACGTAGGTTGCGGTCAAACCCATTCGGTAGGGTGCAATGTACATTTCAGCGATCTGCATGTAGCCTGGCGAGGCCAAGTGGTGAACCTCGTCGAAGACTATAAACATAAATCTGTTTCCCAACGCTTCCGCCTGCAGGTATGCTGACTCGTACGTTGAGACGGTCACCATGCTCACCGTGTTCTCGCCTCCGCCCACAGCTCCAGCCTCAATGCCGAGGCAGTCTTTCACGCGCTTTCTCCACTGGTCTATTAGATCCAGTGTTGGGACAACGATCAGGGTCTGTGCTTTCAGCAGGCTTATTGCCTTCAATGCGATGTACGTTTTTCCCGCCGCCGTCGGCAGGACTAAGACGCCTCTGAAACCTGCGTGACTCCATTTGTCCAAGGCTTTCTTCTGATAAGAACGCAGCTGTACGTTATCTTTCAGAGTTTGAGAAGGAGGCAGGTTTGGAACTTCATCTCGATATTGAAGCTTACTCTCCTCCAAATAGGACGTAACATCACGGTAATGCAAAGCTTTGATTCTGTAACAGGCCACCCGTGGATCCCACTTTCCATAGGGAGTGGCGACTTCTCCGCGCAATAGAAGAGTGCCTTTGTCAAACCATAATTGGATCATTGGCTTACAAATGGTTTGTTCTGAGGTAGACTTTAAACGATTTGCTGGTGTCTTAGCGTGCACGCGCCGTATTACACGTTGAAAGTCTGTTCGCGCGCGCAATGATTAGTTTCTTGCTTCCTTCAAGAAATTGACCATCCTTCTCAAGTAGCTCAAGCTTGTACCCCATTTTCCCAAAGAAAGACACCGCAGCAGTATCCTTCGAGTCGATATCGGTTGTTTTCATGATTGTCACTTCATTCTTCTTGGCAATCTTCTCAATATGCTGGAGCAATTTTGTCCCGTAATGCTCTCTTCGTTCATGCTCCTCAGTCGTTATGTTTTCCAACAGTCCATATCCCAGAGTTCTCGCAGAGCAGACTGTTTTTCCTCCAACCGTGAGTTCAAAAACGCGTTCATCGTTTACAGCCTTTTCTTTGATCTCACACAAGTCCTTTCCCTCCGCCGACTGCCAATACATATGGTTCGTCATAAACATGTTTCTAGCACGCTATATTAATTCAACGATTGGTTTTCTGTTGATATTCTTCTTCATAAATTCCTGAAGACAAGTTATGCGTTGGGTATCTGCCTGTTGGCATGACCAGAAATGGCACGGGAGGGCAGCTGTGTCAAATGGGAGACGCGTGTCTTCCTGAGCAGTTATGATCACTTTCTTTCCGAGACCCAGTGCGTACCCTAGTTCAGTAAGGCAGTCCTGACGCATTCCAGTCAGATCTACCATAACCAAAGAACTGCTGTAGATTGTCTGAAATACTTCAACATCGAGAAAAGGCTCTCTGGATGCTTCTTTCCCCATCTCAAATCGTTCATAACCGGCGTTCTGGACGACATGATCGACGACGTCTCTGAAGAATCTTTCAACTTCACTGAACTCTGGCAGTTTCCTATTGAGAAGGCGCGCAAAGAAGGCTCTTGGTCTCCGCAGGTGAAAAACGAAGTCGAAGAACTTCTTCTCGAATTCCTCAACTTTTGGTAGCTGATCTTTGAGTGATAGAGTTGAGAAAGCCGCAGCAGCGTGATGAGCCGGCTTATAGTCAAAAAACTTCCCCGGACTCTCGGTAGCTCTAGTCGCCAATCCTTCTGCAGCGCTAGTTTTTGTTTTTAGTTTCATGTTTAATGGAATGACAGGTTTGCATGTAGACATGTATAACTGTGCCAAATGCTCAACACCTGGTCCTCCCCCTGCGGCAACCAGAATGTCTCCAAATGTGGCTTGTCTCTCTCTAAGGATCCCGCCTATGCTCAATTCAGACCTTATCTGAACCAACTCGACATTCTCTGTGGAGACCAATCTTTCCCATAGAGGCTTTCTCTTCCTAGGCATCTTGTCCTTCCATCGGGGTAGGCCAACTGCGATTATTGGAGCACCCTGGGATTCGGGCCAGTCTGGCAGTTCCGTCTTCAGACTCGCATCTATTGCTTCCAATAATGTCCAATCGAAAATTAATGGTAAATCGTGTTCAGTCTGGTGGGTCGGTTCAGATCCGACGGTGACTACTAGCCCTCCACCTTCGGCTAGCGTGCGCTTTGCCAGATTTTTGACTAGTCCGTGGAAATATACGAGTCTCTCGGGTTCAATATCTGGATCTGCGCTCCCGGCAAAATGCACTCGTCTCCCGCTGATCTTGCTAGCATTATTCTTCAACCAGCTTTCTCCACCTTTCTACTGATGCTTCGGAATCCGCCGTCTTCATTTGATCGGCAGTGTTCTGAAGGGCGGTGCTCACTCGTGTCCTCTTGCTGCTGCCGGAATCACCCAAGTAATCATCAACGTGAACTGACTGACCTGTACTGTCTTCTATAGGGCTCAGAACAGCCTTGGACGAGTATTCCACAAAGTGCAATAACATATCTTTGTAATTCGAAGAACCTTGATAGTTTCTGAATGCATTTATGGCCAGTGACTCAACATGATAACCAGACAATTGCGCATCTTCCGGCAAAGCTGAATTGATGGCCTTGTAGAGTTTTATTACAGGAACCACCTTGTTGGAGTTTGATTGATTAACGCTTGTCAGTTTGTTCGCGAATTTGTCAGGTCTGATTACTCCGCTCCACTCGGTTCCATTTGAACTCGAAATGCGAACACCCGTGGCAGTCGAGACTGCAGGCAAGACTTGGATTTCATGCCCATCAGAAAACTTCACAGTCACTGCTAAGTTCCCTATTTTAATCTCTGTGTTTGGGAGCCGTTCTCGAAGCTTCCCTGCGAAATATTCAAGAACTTGGCGAGGAGATGCGTCAGCCAGAGCTGTGTTGTCGATCGTGGCCAGGACATCAACATCACTTAATCCATCTACGTACGTGTGTTTCTTTATGGATCCTCCATAAGCGAGATTGATCGAACCGATATTTTCTTTGGTGAGAGCATCCTTAATTGTTTGTAGATGAGTATTGATTTCGTCGACTTTTCGATTGTTGAAATCAGACAGAACATTCTGGAAATAGGAGTTTACATTTGCTTGATATGAAGCTTGTTTGGCTTCGTCCGCTGTGGATTTGAATATTTTCTCGGCATCTTCTGCGGTTCGCGTAGATGGACCGGAATAAGAACTGCCGCCTCCCATTGTGATTGCCTCCTAATTATGCTTGATTGTATCTGCTCGTTATAAGTCTTTGAATCTGCAGATTGTTGGCGCGCGCTTAGGATTTTTTATTTGAGAGATAGGCTTCTGCAGCCAAACGCTCCTTGCAGGAGATACAGTGGCCACATGGTTCTTTGCTGCTTGAGTGGCAAGAGCTTGTCAGGTCCAATGGAAGTCCATACTTGCGGGCGAGTCTAAGTGTATCTCGCTTGTCTAGGGATATCAAAGGCGTCATAATTATGGTGTTAGCTCCGAGAGCTTTGCTGATGCTGTTCTGCGCAGCTTGAACAAAGTCGGGTGTTTGATCCGGGAAAATTGGATTCGCAAGAATACCAATTGCGATCACGTTCGCAGACTTGACATGGCCGTAGGCTGCTCCAAGGGTTAAGAAGAGGAGATTGCGAGTTGGAAGAAAGGCATTTTTCTCTATGTCCAATTCACTATCCGTGATTCCACTCGGAATACTTTTTCCAAATCCTGAAATATCGATCCTGAAGGGTTCTAGTTCTAGAAAATGGCATAGATTCTGACAGGATACCCACTCTTTCTCTCGAGCTAATTGGCCATAATCTATGAAGAGTGGAAATATCTCATGTCCCTCTTTCTTCAACAGGAACATCATCAAAGAAGAGTCTACTCCGCCTGAAGCCAACACAACGATCTTCATTCCGATTTCCTTCTCATGTACTGCCATATGGCCATGTCAAAGATAGATAGGTTTACACCTAAGTCAGTGCACAAATTCTGGAGAATCCTTTCTAGCCTCGTGTAGAGGCTGGGGGTTACTGCGTTGGTCTTGTTCGCAGGTATTGCCCCAAGCTCGGCCAAGAAAGCAACAACATGCGAATCAATTATTGCCAAAGAATTCGAGTAGCCAATGTCGCGGAGAAAATGCGAAGCTTCCTTCAATCCGATTCCATGGATGTTCTCAACCAACAGATCGCGCGTCTCATGCTCACAGGTACAATTCATCAGAATCCATGAGAGCTCCGGTCCTTCTTCATATAGAGTCTTGGCAGCTTTCACAATGTTTGTGGCCCTGACATTCGGGAAGCGGTATTTTCTGAAGGAGCCATCTCTTCTTTTCGGCAAGTATATTTGTCTTGAAAGCTCGACGGCAATATTCTGAGCTGCGTCTAGGCATTCAATGATCCTTTCTATTTTCAAAAACTGATTGGAGCGAAGATGTTCAAAAGCAGATAGCGCCAATTCGTATGGAACATTACTTGAGAGGATGCATAGGCAGAGCTCTCCCCAGAGTTCTTCTTCCGACATTTCATTCCATCTTTTTCTGAATCGAAAAGCATCGACTAGTTTTGAGTATTCCTCCACTACCTGAGTGAGCGTTGCATTGTTGCTGATCTGCACTTTCAAAAATCCCTCAAGACTCAGGTCCCTAGCTGCATTAAATACTAGACTTATCTAATAAAATCTTGCTCATTGTTTGGTAGGAGGAAAAATATTTGGACGATGAAAAGAAGAAGTATCTTGAAGTATTCTTCAAGAAATGCTATGCGAGATTGGAGATGGGTGAAGAAATCGGCGGAAGTAGATTCGAGTCACTGAACTTGTTTGAAGAAATAAGCAACGAACTTGCTGACATATCAAATTACGCGTTTCTTCAGTACGTCAAGATTATGAGGCTCGAGGAAAAGGCAAAGTCAATAGAGATAACTAAAGGCCAGAGCGAGCGTGGTTAAAGCCGGTCTTGAGAAAAAGCGATTTTGTCAAGAATGTTTTGTCCCACGTGCTTGCAGAGAAACTGCCAAATTTCATTGTTCCGGACTAGCGTCTGAATTTGCGACATATAATTTTGATAGAACAGAAGATTGTGCAACCACACCTTTTCTGTATAATCTCTTTTTGTACTTGCACAAATTGGACATTGACAACGTGTCAATTCCAAATGAGAAAAATCATTCATCGTTAGCCGTTGCGGTTCAATTGCCTGCTTGACCCAGTCCAAACTATCAAACGTGTTGGCGCCACAATACGAATACAAGAGCACTGAGATGGGGTTGCCGCATCCAAGTATATGCAAGATTCTCTGACGATTGGAATCATCGTCGCCATCTAGAATCTTGCGTATTTTGACTATAGTTTGGGCCTTTTCGACAAGACTGTCGCCACAGTCTCTTTCAGGGATTGCAAGGAAAGTGGATAAAGAAGGGTGTTCCCGTACGAAACTACCCGTTAATGAGATAAGCATGTCTGGGCGCATTCCATGCAGAATCGGCATGAATCCAGATTTGTTGGAGAGTTTTCTAGAGGCCAATATGTTGGCTACAGTTTCCTTTGCGAACCCTCCAACGTTCTTTGTCGTTGGTAAGACATCAAAACTGCTGTAGAAATCGAAATCCATCTGACCCACTGCAGTCTTGTAGAGGTCATAAGACCAGCTAGCATCAGCTTTCCAGTAACTTTCGTAGATACCACTGTCCGCAAAAACAAAGGACCCTTTCTCAAGATATGAGCGAATGTCCTCTGATAGTGATTTCTTTGTCTCGTTGTCCGCCAAATGAAAATCGTATGCTGAAATGAGAATTCGCGGAAAAGAATAAGCGATTAGAAGGCGGACCAGGGTTTGGAAGGAGTACTTGACACCGTAACTTGAAACTGCAGGAAAGTACGTGGGTGTCACGAGGGTTTTTCCATCCATTGACACCTCAATGACTCGGCAAAGTCCTTCAGATCCGCAGATTACCTCTGATGAGTTCAGTGTGGGCGCCTCCACCTCAAGTTTAATTGTCTAGTTCATACTTATCTTTCTTGGCTCATTGGTCCACTTGAAAGACTCATGATATTGGGGAAGAGATAGCAGAAATGGATTTGGATAAACTAAGTCTGAAGCTGGCGGTAGCTAGTCTGATGGCGGCGAGCTACGCATTACTGACCGTTGTATTGGGGTCGTTTGGCTATTCGTGGATTCAAGTCAGAATAAGCGAAGCACTTGCACCTTTGCCATTTCTCATGGGATTTCCTGCTGTAGCCGGTCTGACAGTTGGATGCGTTCTTGCTAACTGGTTTAGTCCTGTTGGCTTGCCAGACATGATTTTTGGACCAGCATTGACGCTTCTTGCTGCACTCCTGTCGTGGAAATTCAATTTCAAAAGGAAAGCCGTGGCATGCGTCTATCCTGTTGTGGTGAATGCGTTTGGCGTTAGTGCCTATGTCTCGTTGTTCTACAATGTACCTTATCCGATGAGCGTCGCAACAATAGCGTTTGGAGAATTCATTGTGACAATATTGATCGGTTATCCATTGCTTGTTGCGCTCGAAAGAACAGGGATTCATTTTCGTAAGAGGCCCCCGACTGTGGAACTCAGGACATCATAAGGTTCATAAAATCGAAGTACACTTCATAGAATGACTTGTGAGGGTGCTGGTCGCTGTTGAGGAAAGACATCGTGAGAGTTGTCTTGAGCAAACGACAGCGGGAAATTCTAAGGCAAGATCGATTTTCACACATGGCATATGTGAACCCCTGGCGTTCAATACTCATAAACGGTCGCAGGCTCATCCTCTAGAGTCAAACGGCTTTTTCACTCTCATGTTTTGCTTGCATGTTTGGCCTTCGGAATCGTGTAGTCCACTTGCCTTGGCGATAATACACCTTGAATGACTTCCTGCATTTTGAGCGCCTTTGTTTCAAGGGGTCTGTTTGCGGCTTTCAGGTCCGAATGAATGCTCGCTTTCTGTTCTCGATTCTCTAGTAATGTTCTCTTATGTACTTGTATGCTTTGTCGAAGAGGTCTTGTTCTTTGTGCAGTCGATATTTGAGGAGAGTTTTTCTGAGTGCTTTTTGGATTTCTCTTTCTCCGGCTATTGTCCATTGCCAGCCGTCAAATCTTGTGACTTTGACTACTTCGTCGATGTCTTCAACTATTTGTTTTATTATGACTGGTGTTTTTTCTACTCTGGCTTCTTCGAAGAGTCTGGTCAGTGCCTCTTTTGAGTTGTCAACTGGTTCAGCTTTGGTTTCTCTCTCCAAAGCCACTGTTTCTCTAGCAAGTTTCAAGAGTTCTTTCAGGAATTCCAGACTGGTGATGGCGTTTCTGTAATGTTTGTCTTTGAGTTCTTCAAGTTTCTTGCCAAGCTCCATGAATCTTGGGTCATCTGCGTGTTTGTGCAATCTCCAGACTATTTTCAACTCGACTTCCTTTGCCTTCTTCTTAGTGCCACCACCGCTCATTTGGTCCAAGATGTTTTCATCCATGACTAGAGTATCAAGGTCATCTCGGATAGCTTGAACCGTGACGTTGTCATGTATCAATTTGAGTGTTTTTTCGCCTAGAGCATGCCACAGGAGTTTTCCTCTTCCGCTTGGTGGTCTGATTGATTCATAGACCTGAGTAAGCCATCTGTAGTCTTTTTCATATTTGACCAACAGTGGATCTGGAGATATGGCTTCCCAGTGTTTGCCCAGGTATGAGTAGTCTGCTGCGAACTTGTCTCTCATTTCGTCGTTTGGTAGACATTCTTGTGCGGCTAGTAACCCCTCATAACCTTCAACAGTTCTGTCAATGCCCTTGAAATATTCGAGACACGCAGCCATAGCGTTGGGCAGTTCCGCTCTGATTTTGCCTATATTTGAGATTACTTGCTGCATTTCTTTGAGGTCAAAATCAAGAGCTATGGCAATGTTATCGAAGACTCCGATGTAGTCTACGATTAGTCCTCTGTATTTGCCCGGATACGGTCTGTTGACTCGGCAAATAGCTTGCAATAGCGTGTGGTCTTTCATGGGTTTGTCAAGATACATGACTTTGTTAATGGGAGCATCAAATCCTGTTAGAAGCTTTGAAGTGACGATGAGCAGTTTCAGTGGGTCTTTCTTGTCTCTGAATCTGTCAAGCAATTTGGCTTCTTGGTCAGCACTCATTCCGTACTTTTCTTGCCAACCTTTCTCGTTATGGCCAACAGTCATGACCACGGCAGTCTCTTCAGGAGGCATATGCCTATCAAGTTCTTGCTTGTACAAATCACATGCTTCTCTATCGTAGACAACGACTTGACCCTTGAATCCGTTCGGTTCGACTTTTTCTTTGAAGTGCTTTACTATATCGGCGCAGACTCTTTGGATTCTTTCTTCTGATTTGACCAAGTGACCAAATTTGGCTGCTTGTCTAGTTAGAAGTGCAGCGTCTTTGTCTCCATATTTCAGGCCTTCTTCTTCAAGCATCAATTTGTAAGCATTTTCCAACTCTTCCTGGTTAATGTGAAGTTCCACCAATCTGGGTTCGAAATCAATTGGAATTGTAGCTTCATCTTCTATTGCTTGTTTGAAGGAATATCTGTTGAGATAGCCGTTTTCGTCCTGTTCAGCGCCAAAAGCCAGGAATGTGTTTCTGTCTCGTTTGTTGATTGGTGTTCCGGTAAAACCAAATAAGAAGGCGTTAGGGAGCGCAGCTCTCATTTTTATCGCTAAGTCGCCCTCTTGACTTCTGTGGGCTTCGTCCACCAAGACGATTATGTTGTCTCTCTCGTTAAGAACGCCTTCAGTTTCAGCGAATTTGTGGATTGTGGTTATGATAATTTTTCTTGTGTCTTGGGCTAATAATCGTTGAAGTTCTTCTCTTGTTTCGGCAACAACAGTATTTGGTACGTCTGTGGCATAGAATGTAGCCCCAATCTGCGAGTTTAAATCAATTCTATCGACGACAACAAGAATTGTTGGACTCTTAAGGAGAGGTTCCTTTCTAAGCTGCTGCGCAGCGTAAACCATCAGAATGGATTTTCCTGAGCCTTGAAAATGCCATATCAAACCTTTCTTGATTTTCCCTTCCAATACTCTTTCCACAATTTGCTTTGTGGCTTCATACTGCTGGTACCTGCACAATACTTTGATTTTTTGCCCACCCTTCTCGGTACTGAATACTGTGAAGTTTTTTAATATGTCGAGCACTGCTTGAGGACTGAGCATTAGCTCAGTTGCTTTCTTAACTTCGTCAAGATGTGACGACTGATTTGTTGTTTTCCAAGGCTGCCACTTCAGCAAGGGAAGCTTAACTGAGCCAGCTTTGTAACTCTTCCCTTCAGTGGCAAACATGAACACGTTAGGAACAAACAATTGAGGAATCGAATTCTGATACTCTTCTAACTGAACAGCTCCATCAAACCATGAAATAGCCGGCCTAACCGGAGTCTTAGCTTCGCCAACTACTAATGGAATACCATTAACCAGGAGTACTAGATCAAGTCTTCTGCTCTGACCTGCAATGAACTTGAACTGAGTCGTAACGACAAACTCGTTCCTTGTCAAATCATCATAATTAATCAAGTTGACAGAAACGTGTTCTCCGTGCTCACCAAACGGCATTGTCTTTTCATTCTTGAGCCATTTTGAGAATTCCTCGTTTGCCTTAACAAGCCCTGAACCTCTCGCGGAGAGAATAATAGCTCTAAGGCGATAGAGAACCTCTTCAGCTTTAGCAGGGTCTGCTTGTATCTCAGGATTTAATCTCAGAAGAGCATTTTTGACAGATTCTTCCACTATCACATCCGCTTCTTGTCTCTTCAATTCATAAGAAGGAACAAATGCCCAACTTTGATGAACGAGTAAGTCTCTGAGATAATCCTCAACTGCATTCTGCTCAGTAAATGTCAATCAGTTTCCTCCTTTGGAATAAGCAAATCTCCTGAAAGTAGGGAGTTGGTGAGCTTTTTTCTAAGATTAGTTAAATCTCTCAGAGCATTTTTGGTTTCTTCAATAAATTTATAGTTGGAATCTAATGGAGTGACAATTTTCCTCTGTTCTTTTACGGAAGGAACAGGGATTTTCAAGTTTTTGATTCTGTTAAGGGTCAATCTTCTAATTGCTGTGCCAGTCATAACACCAAGATGTTTTTTCTTCAAGATTGGAGAATCAAGTGCATATTTCAGAAACCGAGGCTCCAGAAAGTCAGTCTTAGGACGAATCATCACAACACTTGATAGTAATGTAAACTCAAATGGCAGAGTGTTGATCGTTACTGTTCCAGTATTCACTCCATCTTTGACGTAGAGCACATCTCCAAGTTTGGGGTCACATCTCTTGAAGATTTTAGAATGGTCTTTTGGTGATACATAAACAATATCTGCTAAGTCAATCCCCCAAGGTCTGATGTTCTTTGACGTTATGTACGGAACACCTACAGCTTGTGGTTTTGGAGAGAAATGTGTGCCATCTTGAATCTTGTCACAAATATCCTTTAGCCTAGCAACTCCCCACTCTTCAGGCATTCTTCCTATCTCTGTGTCTTTGAACTCTTTATGACCTATGCCTTTTGTTAATAGTTCTTCAAACAAACCTTTCTTGAGTTTTTCAGCAACTTTGATAAGTTGTTCCATTTTTTCTATGTTGGACTCAATACTCCATAGAATTTCTGCAATCTTTCGTTGCTCATTTCGACTTGGCAGCCAAAACTCTTGGGCTGAAAGAGTTTTCCACTTAATAGTGGGTGACATTGAACCTTCAGATATCGCTTGCGCGGTTTTCCAAAGCAGCGAAGACTGCATGAAAAATGGAAGAAAATTCGTCTCAATTTTGTCAACCTTTGGTCTCAAAACCATTGAATGTGCAGAAACAACAGCATCTTTATCAGTAACAGCAACTTTTCTCAAGTAGGCGTTTCTTTTGCCGAAGATTATATCTCCTTTTTTACATAGGAATTTCGTTGCTTCAACATCCTCAGTCGAACCAAATCTCTTTATTCTGATTTCGTCTGTATCCAATTGGTCCAAACCAATGTAGTCTTTTAGACCTGATTCTTTTGGTTTATCAATTCTATCAACGATATTTTTGGTGAACTCTCCAAATTTGGCTTTCTGCCAACCTGGAGGTACGTTGATTAAGTCGCTTATCATTTCTGAACCTCTTTTAATTGTTCAGTTAATTGGCTCCATGACTCCTTCAGTTGTCTGGAAGTTTCTTGCCATTTTTTCACGAGAACATTATAGGGTTCTGAAATTTCGCCCAAATCCCATTTTTGAACGTAATATGGAATATTAAGGCTGTAATTCTTGTCTCTGACCTCTTTAAGCGAGGCGACATAGGATTTAGAAGGTATATTCTTGTATTCACAATATAGATTGAACAGATTTTCAATATTCTTTTGAGACAAGAATGCCATCGAGTTTTCTTCAATTATTTCGTTAATTCCATTTATGAAGAGAATTTTGCCTCTTCTTTCGCTAGGTTTCTTCTTCCTACATATTACAATGCAACATTCCATTACTGAGTTATAGAATAGATTATGGCCCAAACCAATGACTGAATCGACATAATCATCATCAATTAATTTTGCCCGAATGTCTCTTTCCGCATCTCTGAAGAGGATTCCATGTGGCCAAAGTATGGCACAGCGGCCTGTATCTTCTTTAAGAGAGCATATGATGTGTTGGAAGAAAGCGTAGTCAGCAGTTCCCTGAGGGGGCGTACCATAAATGTTTCTTCCCCAAGGGTCATTCGTCCAGGACTCTCGGTCCCACTTTTTCATGGAATACGGTGGGTTTGCGATACACATGTCAAACTGCTTAATTCTACCATTCTCTATGAAAGCAGGTCTTTTCAGCGTATCTCCCTGCATGATTTCGAAATCCTGGACTCCATGAATGAACATATTCATTCTGGCAATTGAGGATGTGATGATGTTGATTTCTTGACCGTACAGTTTGAGGGTTCGATACTCTTTTCCTCTTTCTTGAACCAGTAATCTTGCGTTGAGAAGCATTCCTCCCGAACCGCAGGTTGGGTCATAGATTGACTCTCCAGGCTGGGGGTCTACAATCAGAGTCATCAATCTCACAACCGTTCTGTTTGTATAGAATTCTGCGGCACTGTGACCGCTGTCGTCAGCAAACTTCTTTATCAAATACTCATACGCGTTTCCGAATTCGTCTTGAGGCACATTTCTTATTGTTAAGCTGATAGATGAAAAGTGCTCAATCAAGTCATTTAGAATCCTGTCAGACAATCGGTCTTTGTTTGTCCAGTTGGTGTCGCCAAAAATTCCTGAGAGTTTTTCTGGATTTGATTTCTCTATGTTCATCATTCCCAGTCTGATGGCTTGACCGGCGTTGATTGCTGTTTTTCTGACGTCTTTCCAATGAGAACCATCTGGAATATGGAAGGTGTGATTCTCACTGAACTTGGCAGATTCTTCATCCCCGTAAATTGCTAGTGCTTCCTCATACTCTTCATCGTAGACGTCTGATAGTCGCTTGAAAAACATTAATGGGAAGATTATGCTTTTGTAATCCCCGGGGTCAATAACACCTCTAAGTAAATTAGCTGCACCCCAAAGGTAACCTTCAAGTTTCTGCTGGGTTATTGTCAAAGCAACTTAATCTCCTTTAGCAGTGAGCGCATGTTTTCTTCTAATTTTAAATACTCTTCATATGCCGTTTCCAGCTCTCCCATAGTTGTCTTCAAATCAATCTTTTCAATCTCTCTTGTTTTCTGGATGTAACGTGAAATATCGAGATTATACTCTTTATCCCTAATCTCGTCAGTTGAAATGATTTTTGACTGCCCCTCAACATCGAAATATTTTTCGTATAAATCAATTACAGTGTTTGCATGTTCGTTTAAGAAGTAGTTCTGGGCTCTTCCTTTTTGGTAAAGCTCAGAAGCATCAATGAATAAGACTCTATTAATCTTTGAAGGCTCTTTTCTTGCTTTGAAAATCAAGATGCAAGCGCTTATTGTGGTACCATAGAACAGATTGGGTCCTAAGCCAATTACACAATCAAGCAGGTCAGCGTCTACTAGATGCTTTCTAATCTTCAATTCAACACCACTTCTAAACAAAGCCCCATGCGGAAGAACGATACCCATTCTTCCAGAAGGATATGCCATTGAAACAATCATATGCTGAACCCAAGCAAAATCACCTTTGGTCTTCGGTGGAACACCCGCGAAATTTCTGCCAAATCGGTCATTTGCCCAATTCTCAAACCCCCAATTCTTTAAAGAGAAAGGGGGATTAGCGATAAGCACATCAAACTTTGAAAGCTGGTCGCTTTCCCTGAAAACAGGATGCCTGAGTGTGTCTTCTTTTTCAATTCTGAAATCCTCAACTCCGTGTAGGAACAGGTTTATTCTTGCAATGGATGAAGTTGTCAGGTTCTTTTCTTGACCAAAAAGTTTGAGCTTTCTAAAATCCCCTCCATGCTCTTTGACATGTTGATAGGCTTCAAGGAGCATACCCCCTGACCCACAAGCAGGGTCGTATATTGACTCAGCTTCTTTGGGTTTTAGAATACTGCCCATAAGGTGAACGATTGCCCTCGGCGTGTAGAATTCTCCGGCCTTTCGGTTGGACATGTCGGCAAATTGCTTTATCAGGAACTCATAAGCCTGACCCAGTACGTCGGGAGGAACATTGGTATTAGACAGACTCCTTGTAGAGAAATGCTCCACTAGATTAATTAGTAATTCATCGGATAATCTGTCTTTGTTTGTCCACAACACGTCTCCAAAAATCCCGTATAGACGTTCAGGATTCGCTTTTTCTATTTCTCTGAAAGCAAACTGAATCGCTTGGCCGACGTTTTCAGTTTTTTCTCGAACATTCTTCCAATGAGCGCCTTCAGGAATTGAGAATTTATGTTGCTCCGGAAATGCTGCATATTCTTCATCCCCCCTGGACTCTTCAAGGGCCGCAGTGTATTCTTCATCGTAGACGTCCGAGATTCTTTTGAAGAAAAGAAGTGGGAAAATGTAAGATTTGAAATCAGCCTTGTCAACAGGTCCCCTGAGGATATTGGCAGCACCCCATAGGTACTGTTCAAGTTCAGAAAGTGTAATTTCACTCATACTATTGTTCGCTCTAGTATTAGTAGAGTGGGTGTTCTTTTCGGAGAAATCTGCAATAGACGATTGCTTTTCATCCGGTCTTTTCGGCTTCTTCATCATCTTGTCTTTCCTCCAAAGTCTCGGTGGTCAGTCTGTCTTATGACTGGTATCGTCGGTTTCAGTTGAACGCAATTGCTTCTTTGAGAGCAGAAATTGCACTCCCACGATGGTTCCTCCGCAGGAGGCTTAGAGTCTCTGATATGCCTATGCAACGTTTCAACTCTTTCTTTCAACCATGCAGTCTTGTCAATCAAGCTGACAGTGACTTGTCTGAATCCATTCATGTCTAGATACACAATCCGCAGTATTTCAACTCGGAATATGTCTTTGAAAATTGTGCCGTAACACTGAACCTGAAGAACATCTCTTGAGCGAGGAAGCTCTATTTTCTTGATGTCCTTCACACTCTTTAGTTCCACAATTTCGCGTTTTTCAGGATCATAATGGTCAAGTCTTGCTGTCAACTTTACAGGCTCACCTTCAACCACATAGGAGAGAGATCCGTCAAGCTCGTTCCAACCGTGGCCAACTATTGCACCAAGAAGCTCTCCACGTCTTTTGCGATAGAGATCTCCCAAACTGGAAAACTCGTCAGTTGGACATTTCCTATAAAAGTATGCCTTCCGCAGACACCCGATCACTTCTTTAACATAATACACGTTTCTTTTTGGCTTGTTCTCATAAACCCGCAGACTCTTGATAATCTGCGTTGGAAGGCATTTCGAACAAGCCATACACTCTTCAAATGAAATGCCTCCTTTCTTATCTTCACAATAAACACCTACAACCATGATCAACCCTCCATAACTAGATTTTCCAATTCTTCTAGCAACTTCTTCTCCTTCGAGTTCCATTCCATGAGGATCTGATCGCGTTCTCGTCTGACTTCCAGAAGGACTTTGACATGTGAAGCCACTTTCTTTTGTTGTGCTATAGGCAACATAGGAATCTTCATTCGCCTAAGTCCCGAAATGCTGACCGCTCTGATCGTTGATCCAGCGGTATACATACTAATTTGCTCCTGTCCAGGTCTAGACATAAGGAATGCCAACAAGAACTCGGGCAGAATGCGTGTTTTGTCAAGGATGCTTATCTTTATCACGTTCGACCCTACAATCATCGGCAATGGTCTTTCTTCAACCAGTGCAACTCTGCCAACGGTACCTGCACTAGTGATCAAAACGTCGTCAGCGTGAGCTATCCAACGAGAATAGTCGATGCTTGTCTTCATCCTGTCACTTTCGCTTAGAGCGACAGCCAAATCCTTGACGTTGCCAGCTTTGATGTACCACACGTTCCCTTTAGAGTCTTCAACTCCCATCCTTTCCCAGCGCACACCCGGCGTCAAATCGGCTATCTCCTGCAGTTCAACCGATTCTGCCCTAGTTTTCGCGATCAATCCGTCCTCTGATACGATATTAATCATTGAAGACGTGCCCTTGAGGTAGGTTGCAGTCATCTGTCTCGCTGAAGATAGGTTAGTTACAAACAGGTTTTCCTCTTCGGGAATGACTTTTCGACTCTCAAAATCTTTGAAACTCGAGACCACGGACTCTAGTGGTTTTTTGTCCTCCACGATTGCAACAAATACCTTATCATTTGGCGACGTTCCCCTTTCAGGCGAAGCTTCTAACACGAGGGCGCTTGCTTTGATCGACAAATGAGGTGAAAGAATGCCATGGGGCAAACTGATGATTGCTTTTACGACTGATTTTTTGAGGATGAACTCTCTTGCATCGTAGCTCATGTCGGTGAAGAGAAGGTTCTCAGGCAAGACGATGACCATTCTCCCGGCCTTTTTCAATAACCGCAATGTAAGCTCCAAGAAGAGTGCTTCAATTTTTTGGCTTTTCCTTCTCATTCCAAGATAGAAATCATTCAATCTTTCATCAATAATCTTCTCTCCAAAGGGAGGCACAACCGCAGCATAGTCGAAAGAGTGCTCGGAAATGTTCGCTTTTTCTAGCGTATTCAGCTGGGTCAACTTTAGACTGTCCATTGTGGAGATTTTTCCTGATAAACCGGAAAGGGCTAGGTTCATTTCTGCAAACTGAGCCATTCGACTGTTTCTGTCAATTCCAGTGACTTTCAAGCCTCGTGCCGCTGCTTCCACTAGAAGTCCGCCAACACCGCACGCGGGGTCAATGAATGTAGAAGCTTTCTTCGGATTGAGAAGATCAATCATGAACTTGGCCAATTCTCTTTGAGTTGAGTACATGTAGAAATGCCGACCCAAGAGTGCGTCCATGGGAAACCTGATTGCTAGGTTGCCTTTCACCGAATCTTTTAGTGCATACTTCTGGATCTCGTAGACTGCGCTGCTTAGCAATTCACTGTCCAAGTTGATCCCTTCCTTGAGTATCATCGGATATTTTTCGGACGCTTTCAGTGTCAACACGTTAATTCTAGACTTCAAGTTCTCAGGTGACTCTGCATATTTGGCTCGAAAGAGCCCTTCGCCGGAATCTTCATCGTAGGCTTTCAGGACAAGAAGCTTCAGAATTTCTCTTGATGATTCTTCAATGTCGAGACCTTGCGTTCGGGTTAGATTGATGAGGTTCCAAATGACGTCAGGAAGTCTCTGAGGGTCCAATCTGATCAGGTTTGGCACGCCATTGCCAATTTGATTGAGGCTCTTTCCAAATTGGGGTATATCCGGTATTCGCTCCAACCGTGTTTCATAAGCATCTGGAACAACTCGGTAACAATTGTCAATGTGACCGTCGGAAACAACAACAAAATGCGCTCCAGTTGCTCGTGCATAACTCAACAGCTGATCTTGAGTCACATCGGAGACTCTCTTCTTGATCTCCACAACAATGTACGGACTTCCTTGTCTCATGACCAGGATGTCCAGTCGGTATCGAGCTTTTGCAAAGGAGTAAGGAACTTCAGTTTGAATGTCTCTTGACGGATAAGAATATTCATTCTGTAACCGGCGAACATATGCATTCAACCCATCTTTTTCGTTCATGTGCATTTGCTCCTGCGCCTACATTACCTATGCGGAGGCGCTAATGTTGATATAGGCAATCGCTACTAATAAGCTTTTCTCAAAATCGTCCATCCACTCCTTGACTGCTCAATGGCTCACGTGGAAAGTCTAATTTGTGACGCGTTTTCTTCTGTTTGCCCATCTGATGTAGCTTCTTGTTACGTGATCATTCATGCTTTTGGAGAGGCCGTGCCGCCATTGCCAGTACGTTGTAGATTGCGGGAAGCGTTGTGGGTTTGTACTCATTCAAGTTACGAACGGCATCATCAAGATGGAAGTTTCGACTTCTGTCCTCCCATTCGACGATTTCATTTGTCATGGTGGATAGAATCTCTGCGTAGTCTTTGGTTCTAAACACGTGATCCCACTCAGTATTGTCTACTGGAAGGGCGATCTCTGGAAGAGCCGCAAATAGTATTTTGCTTGCACCAACTCGACGAACCCAATTATTTCCGACTCTGACCCCCAACAATTCAATAAAGAGTCTAGATGTCCTCTCGAAGACATCGTTTCTTGTCGATGACTGAAGCTCTACCAAGGTTCTGCTCCGATTTTTGACGTTACTCTTTATGATACCCTTGATCTCTCGAAGCCCTACCTCCATCTTCTTCCAACACTTTTCAATAATCCCATTTGGATCTAATGGGCCCTTCTTTTCATCTATTCTTACGCCCCTGAAAGCGCCAGCGCGAGTCATCATGAAAGCCGGCAGCAACCTAGCCACATTGTGTTTGAAAGAATCTTCGCACAGAGATTCAGAATCTCTGATTATCTCAGTGACAACCGTCGCATAGCTTCCTGGAAATGAGTGTAAAAACCTTGTAATGCACCGATGATCGATTGGATTGCCGTCCTCATAGAAAAGGATCGAGTAACGCTTTTGCATGATTGGAGATACTGTGAGTTCTCATAAAAGATCTCCGCGCCAGACTCGAAGTTTTGGCGCCTCCCGCACTTTGGGTCTAGCGTGCGCGAACAGCTTTCTGCTTATAGTTATAACGTGAAAGAAGCATGGTTGCCGTCTGTGCGGGGGTAGAAAACGGTTAATTTGGCAACGTCTAGTTAGTATATCGAAATGTTGTTGTCAGATTTCAGCGTGCGCTACTTTACCCCTAGACGCGCGCGCTACGTTTTCCCACTGGGTAACCTTTTAAGGTATTCTGTAAATATGGTCATTTATGTTAGCAGGATACAAGTATAAGGCCGCATTTCAGGCATCGGAATGTCAGACTTATGGTCCGAATGGTCTCCTGTTGTTCGCTCTATCCATTAGATACAACATTGATGACATACATTCGTTGGCAGCGAACTGTCTAACGGACAAGTCTGACGACAAGAAGATTGATGCCATATACATCGATGTTGATGAACTTCAAACAGCTATTATAATACAATCATACGTCTCTGAGGACGAAACAAAACCAGAAGCACCTGCCAATAAAGCTGCCGATTTGAACACGGCCGTGACTTGGGCATTCAATATGTCGCTCGACAAGGTTCCTGAAAGGATACGCGCTAACATAATAGCTCTACGAGATGGGATACAGAAAGGCACGATAAACACGCTTGAGTTCTGGTACGTGCATAATCTCAACAAATCCGTAAATGTGAGTAAAGAACTTGAGGCAGTGACAGCCACCGCGAATGCAGCAATTAAAACCAACTATTCAGATGCGGACATTGTCGCACATGCCCTTGAGGTAGGCAATGAGCAACTTGAAGACTGGTTCTTGAGTAGGACTAATAGCATAATAGTGACCGATGAATTTAATCTTGGAAAAGTTCATGGATTTGAAATCAGAGAAGCGAATTGGAACGCCTATAGCTGCTTCATAAAAGCGAGATGGCTCTATGAGATTTATAGGAAATATGGAGAGCAGATTTTTTCAGCCAACATTAGGGGATACCTCGGAAGCAGGAAGTCAGATAAGAACATAAATAGCAAGATTAAAGAGACATGTCAAAGTGAACCCAGTAATTTCTGGGTCTATAACAACGGAATCACATGTCTGGTCAACAAATACAAAGTAGACGATCATGGAGAGCTTATCATCGATGGATTCTCAATAGTAAATGGTGCCCAGACAACGGGGGCGATTGGCTCAGTCGATGCGACACCCACCGAAGAAGCTAAGATACCTACCAGGTTCATCGTGTGCCAGAAAGCAGATCTTATTGAAAATATCATAAGGTACAACAACAGTCAGAACAAAATATCAGCTGCCGATTTTAGGAGTAATGACAGTATCCAGAGGCGCCTACGTGAGGAGTTCCAAAGAATTCCCGATGCCACCTACAAAGGCAGAAGGGGAGGGGCGGAGGATGTGATACGGCGGACAGCGAATTTGATCTCCAGCGATACCGTTGCGCAATCACTTGCAGCCTTTCATGGCGACCCAAATCTGGCATACAACGAACGTTCAGAGATATGGCAGAATGATAGACACTATTCTCAATACTTCAATTCTGAAACAACCGCGAAACACATAGTGTTCACATATTCCCTCTTGAAAGCGTTGCAAGAGAAGAAAGAATCTCTGAGAGCTAACGTTGAAAAACTAACTGGCGGCGAAAACGAACAACTGGAAATCCTAAGATACAGAGGTTCGATTCTATTGCTAGTAAACGCAGTCTCAGAGTGCTGCGAAGTTTTCATGGGCAGGAGAATGGATAACAAATTCAAAATTTCTTTTGGAGAGATTTCTCCTGAGGCAGGCATTGGAATTTGGAAACCTATTATCGAAGCGACATTGCCATTTTGCCTGAATCTAAAACCTGCTTTGGAACTGAGTCTAGGAAACAGTGAAAAAAACAAGGAGACGATACAAACATTCAGAACTCTCGTGGAAGCTACGCAGCAAGCCAACAGGGAGATTTTCGGGACGTTTCAAGGAAAAGTTATTGTCGACTAGGACGTAGAACTCAGATCAATCGACTTCACAAGGGTTCAAACGTGGGCATTGACCTAAGCGACCCCACCCAAGAAGCGTTTCACATACGTTGATTAGAACAAACAAATCCAAAGGGGATAAATTTTTATGTGGACACCCACTGGTTGCCACCTTGCTTGCTTCTCCTAATGATCCACAAAGCGGGTTGCCCAGGTACTCCAGTTAGACGCCATGAGATTTTGGTCCTTTGGACCGTACCGAAAACGCCAATATATGCTGGCAACATGCGCTTCTTTCGTGAGACCAGTTTGGGACGCTCTTCATATTTGGATCCTAATATTCATGGTACATTGAAACCTAGGAGGGGTACCCGACACCGCCCAACATTCAAACATATACAGAGAAGACTCACCGTCATCGCCGACAAATACAGCCTCGACATGCAAAACGTCAGGTTCCAACTCATCCTCGAACTCAAAGCCCTCGCCGAAATCGCACAGCAAAAAGCCATCGACACCCACCCCGCCAAAGAAGAAACCAAACAAAACTGGATCCGCCTCACCGCATACATCGGCCAAGTCATAAACGCAATAGGCAAAACCTACGAAGAAATCAAAACCGACGACGACCTAAAAACCCTCGAAAACCTCATCAAAGAACTCAAACCACAAAAACCACAACAATAATCGGCTGGCGTGTTAGCTGTAATTTCA
Organism: Bathyarchaeia archaeon; assembly: GCA_041479575.1. Classification (GTDB taxonomy): domain Archaea; phylum Thermoproteota; class Bathyarchaeia; order Bathyarchaeales; family Bathycorpusculaceae; genus DASPPK01. The sequence goes on along the minus strand of JBGOYH010000013.1, from coordinate 640 downwards.
TTAGAACTGGAGATGAAGATTAACTAACAGGCTTTTTTGTCACCAGCGTCGCTTCTTTGATGCCTTGGAAATGCGGGTCACCCGTCAGAATTCTTGCTCCAAGCTTTCTAGCCGTGGCCAACACAAATGCGTCGGCCAAGCCGAAGTCTTTCCTGCTCTTTCGCATTTCAGCATGGATTATTCCTGTTTGCTTCGATAATTCCTCATCTACATCAATGACATCTGAGTTACTGAGCAAAATGCGATATGCAGTGCACACATCCTGCTCTTCACGCGCAATCTTGCTCATCACCTCTCCAAGCGTCACAGCACTCGTGTAAACCCCGATATTCCCATCTTCAAGCACAACCTTGACCCTTGCGCCGATTTCACTTCCAATCAGATACTCTATCCAAGCATAAGCGTCAACCACGTATTCTCTAGTCATGCGCCTTCAACTCGTCTTCCACCGTGAACGATTTCAGCATTCTAAAAGCCCCAAACCCATCTATCCTAACCTTCCTCACGCTTATCTCCACCAAGTCCCCCTCCTTGATCTTCTTACTATCAATCAGTTTCTTGGGTATCGTCACAACCAGCGAACCGCCAACTCTCCGAGTTTTCGTAACACTCATAAAGTATCCCTTACCCATCACAAAAT
>JBGOYH010000012.1:0-22482 GCA_041479575.1 Bathyarchaeia archaeon | reverse complement strand
TCCATTAGCCTGGGAGCTAGGACTCTATGGCAATCGAAGCAGCACGAACAATCTAGTCGGGGGTTACAACTTGGAAAGCAAAGAATATCGCGGTGTGGCCTACGCAAGCTGTGAATTCTATGGGCAAGATATGTTCCTCAACTTCACTTCGCCTTTCCCTGGAAAGAATCTGTACCACTTGGTTTTCATAGGCGAAGTAGGCTCAGGCATTATAGATTTCTTGGCGAAAACAGAATTCAACAACGCGAGTTTGAAGCCCTCGATCGTTCCGGGAAGAGTCTACCCGAATGATAATGCGACCATTAAGTACGTGTCAAATTCCTCGGTTCTGAAGAACGCGACTCTAGCGTATTCCGCTGATTCTTGGAGGAGCGCAAACGTCACGGATATGGAAGTCTCCAACAGAACCTGCAGAGCAGTCATTCCCGGCCAAGTCGCAGGCACGTCAGTCAGCTACGTGGTAAGAGCTTATGATTTTCTGGAAAACACTCTCATCGTCAACGGGAGCTACTTAGTAAAGTATGATTCGATACTCAACTTGACCCAAGTTCCCACTGACGCAAGACCCGGTGAAAACATGGCTGTCATAGGATCATTTGCTCCCAGAATCGAGGGCATACCCATCACGGTTTATCTTTCTTCGGGTAATGAAAGCAAGGAAACAGTTTGTTACACGCTGGAAGATGGTACATTCAGAGCGGAACTTGCGCCTGAGACTGCTGGAACATGGATAGTTTATGCAGGATTTAACGGGAGCAGTTCCATCAGCGAAAGCGAAAGCCCCATTGTGACTGTCCAGGTTGAGGAGCCTATGCTTGCAAAATACTCCTACTACATATTTGGCGCGGTGGGCGCGGTAATTGCAATCGGCATGGGGCTCTTTGTCAGGAAATCAAGAGCCTAGGAATATTGAACAATAAGAGATTGCCGTTGCGATGCCCGCCTTAGTGAGACGGACACAAGAAAACCCCACTCTCTTCTAATCCGTCTTGACGCTAAGTAGTTCGCATATTGATTTTGAATTCATTAAGACTATAAACTCAAGATTTGATTCTATCTCAAGAAAAGACGTAACGTCAGAAAGTGTGCACTCGCAGATATCTGTCGAGAAGACTTCGCAAAAGATTGGAGGTATAATAATTGTCAACAACCTTGGAGAAGAAACCTGTGGCTGTAATCTCAGCTTCCGTCCAAGCGAAAGCGTTGAACGCTGAATCAGTCACAACCATCGCTACAAATTTTCTCAAGAGAATCGGGAATAAGGGTGGGTTGAAGCCTAAGAGGGTTTCGTTGGAGGAAGGTATCTATACAGTCGAGGTGGAAATGAAAAAGTTCTCTGCAGTTGTTCGCGTTGACTCTGAAACGCATGAAATAAAGGGATACGAGATTCAGCCTAAGAGCGAAGAGGCCTCCTCTTTTTCAATCTCTCCCAAAGCAATCGTAATGATCATTGGGCTGTCTGCAGTCGTTCATATTGCTTTGAATTTTGCGCTCAAAATGTTTGGGCTTTAGGCTGTTTCTCTCAGCCTTTGCAAACCACGTTTCTTTTCGGACATGCAGCGTCCTGCTTCATTAGAATAAGTAATAGTTGTCTTTAACTTTGCGTGCTTGCCAGCTTTTCGGCTAAGTCAACCACTCTATTTTCATCTTGTTCTGGTGGGTGTTGAAGTGTTTCGTATATGCGTAATGTTTGTTTTGCAGCTTCTTCCCAGGTGAAGTATTGCAGCACTCTCTTTCTGCCGTTCTGTCCCCATTTCTTAGCTCTTTCTGGATCGGATAGAGTTTCTTTGATTCCCCATGCAATATCTGAAGGGTTGCCGCCGTTTACGTGGACACCATTCTGATCTGGTCCCCATGGCACAACTTGTTCTCTGAACCCGACTACTCCTTGAGCTCCGACGACTATCGGCTTTTCCATTGACATGGCTTCTAGGCTTACTATCCCGAAAGGCTCGTATGTGGAGGGGAAGATGCAGATGTCTGCTGCCGCGTAGTGTAGAATTCGCTCTTTTTCGGGTACGAACTCAAATCTACACGCGACTTTTTGGCTTATCCCAAGTCTGTTTGCGGTTTCAATTATGTCGTTCTGCTGTTCGCCTTTTCCTAGAATCACAAGTTTAGTGTCTGGGTATTCTTCCAATACCGTCGGCATGGCTTGAACTAGGTTTGTGACGCCTTTGACCCATGTGAGTCTTCCGCAGAACAAGATCATTTTTTCGTTCGGTTTCATCCCGTACCGGTTGCGTACTGCTTCTACCTCGTCGGGTTTGCAGTTTTGTGTGTCGTAGCGATCAGGGTCAACCCCGTTCCAGACCACGCTTATCTTTGATTTTGACCATCCATGTCTGATCAGGTCTTCATGCATTGCATGGCTTACAGTTACTATTTTGTCTACTTTTTCAGATGTCGCCCATTCAAGGTGGGAGACAACTTCTGAACCTGGTCCCCCGGCTCTTCCCCATTCGGTGCTGTGGACGTGAAAAGCAACCGGGGTTCTTGTTTCGTTCTTAACCATGATTCCTGCTATGCTGCTTAACCAGTCGTGTACACAGACCACGTCGTAGTTGCAACCTTCCTTCTTCAACATGCTGTTTATGAATTTTGTCGCACTTAGAATATTGTAGATGAATATGTCGTTGAACATTCGGATGTTTGTGCCCCATCTCTTCAAGTCGTCGATGACAAACATAGGTAAGACGTTGCTTGCATCTGCAATCAAAGGCCTGTGGACTTCGACACCTTTCATGATTTCCCTGGTCTTCAGGTTTCCGGGGTTGAGGGTGAAAACTGTTACGTCGTTGCCCATTGAAACGAATTCACGTGTTATGTAATCTGCGTACGTGCCTAAGCCGCCGACAAGGGCCGGCGGGTATTCCCAAACAAAGAAACCAATTCTCAATTAGAAACACCACTCTGTTTTCGGTTTAGATTGAGCGATAACATGCGCGCTTTTATCAAAATAGATCCCTTTTGTTAGAAATTAGTGCGATGGAGAATAGATAAATAGGTTATGAATTCGCGATTCGAATCCACCCTGTGGTTTTGTGCTCTCTTTATTTGGGGAATGAAGTTCGTGTAGATTGACGCCAGTAGCAAATTATGAGAAGGGGTCAAGTAATACTTCATTTTGCCTTATTTGCATTTTCAGTGGTTGTGGCGGTAGTTGCTGGTGTTTCAGGGGTCTGTGATGGTTGCGTCGTTTTCTCTTGCATAGGCGGTGGAGTCGCTGTTTCACCGCTTTCAGGAAGGATCTGTATTTTTTCCTGCATTGGATGTAACAGGTCAGGGGGGGGATAAGGCGTGTTTAAGACTGAGGAAAGCAGGTAAATGGAATTGAACACATGCTGATAGACTGTGAAGAGTATCTGGGGAATTTTTGTTTTGGGATTTATTTCTAATCTCTTGTTTATGTCCTGCATATTGCCTTCCAGTATGATTGCGCCGGTGGTTGAGTATTTCGCAATGTTGGGTTTTGTCTCGAGTAAAAGGCTGAAGGATAATGTGACGGTTGAGCTGGTTTTTTTCTCTTCTTCAAGTTTAGCGTTAACGTTGAAGAAGACTTCTTCTGTCGGCGTGTTTTCGCCCATTCTTTCCGCTTGGAGGCTATCTATGCGTATGGATACGGTTACTCCTGAGACAGAATATTTGGGGGAAATGGGCGATTCCTCTGGGCTTCTTTATCATCTTGTATTTAACCTCTTAAATATTGTTTTGTTGTTTTGTGCGTAATTGGTGTGACAATCACTGCTTAGCCGGTCTTTGTTCACCGGTTTATTCCGATGACTGTAATGTCAGTTTCAAACTTGTAGTTTTGACCGGCCTGTGAACTGTCTCTGGTGCGCAAGACAAGTTTTTCGGGCACATCGTCCTTGATGTAGACTATGTAATCAACGTTTTTTCCGAGGCCTATGCGTTCAAGTTGTTGAAGGGTCGTTTTGAACTTTTCTAGTCCTTGTATCTTTTTGTTGATTTCTTCGATTGCTTCGAAGAGGATTTCTGCTTCTCCCTGTTCTGTTGAACATAGCAAGAGGTCTCCAGACTGAACCCAGCAGGAAGACTCATTTTTCTTTGATTTTCCTTCCCCTTTCTTCTTTGCAGAGTGTCCAGCTTCCGCGATTTTTTTCGGTGGACCGCGCATGTTTTTTTGCATTGCCGCTGATTTTTGAACCCATCCTTCATTCTTGCGAGTTTCCTCGCAGCTTCGAAGCAAAGAGCCTAACCATTCGCTGTAGTCTTCAGACAGTGCCTTGTATTGGTTAATCTGATCCATTAAGCTGTCGCTCATTTCCTTCATTGAGTAGAACGTGCGAATTTCTGTTCCCATCATAGATCACCCTGTTTCTTAACCACTGTTTGATGGGTCTGTCTTTCTCAAACAAACCCTCTGCTCTACTGTTTCTGGTCAGAGAATTGGGATCCGGCGAATAAGAGAATTTGTGTATCATATTTGCTACATACTAATTGGATCATTGAATTTTTGGTGGACTTACTGGTAAAAGAACCAGAATGTGCGCTGATGCTTTGCTGATGGAAAACTGAGAATCTTGATACTAGAGCGCTCAAGTGGTTGCCTTTGAGAATGCTCTTGACATCTTCTGAATTTCTTTGGTGATCGCTGATAGAAACTTCATTCGTCCCTCAATTTTCTCTCTGCGGGCGCTGAAGATCTGCTTGAGTTTTGGCAGGACGTCTTCTAGAACGCTGGTCATCAGGTCGCGGTTTTCTTCTTCGAGCAAGTTTTTCAGGGCCATGCGTCCATCGCGGTACTGGATCATGAGTTGGCCTGTTGGATCTATGCTTGCGCGGGCAACATCGCCCATTTCGTCTGGGAGAACTTCGGTTGAGACCTGTATGGTTGTTGCTAGCGGTTGTATAAGCTTCAATAATGATTCAAAGAACTCGTTGACGAGCGTCTCCTCTTCAGAGGTCAGTTCACAAATCTGACCTATGTCGTCTTGTACGCTTTTCAGTGAATCAACAAGTTCTTCGATTGTCATTTGAGCCTGTTTGCTCTGTTTTGGTTGGTCTTTGGCGTGAATTAGCACTGTCTCCTCTGAAGGAGTCGTTTGTCCGCTCATGTAGAGTCATTACCATGCTTAGTCTTCGGATGGTTGAAAAGTCCTTGTATGTTGCAGTTGCCACAGACACAGATTAGTAAGTATGTGGCGAGTTTAGATGGCGTTTCAATGTGCGTTGGTATGGGAATAGGTTTGTCTGTTCAGTGATTTGGCGTTTTGAGCAAGTGTCGTATATCTTAATACGCAATATTTATATGGTCTTCTAAGCTTCTACGTTATCACTAGGGGACACTGGATGAGCTATAAACACCAAGGCTTGCAGGAAAAGACCCAAGCCAGCAGAGTTGAAGAAGTTGCGTCTTTCCGGCGCGAAAAGTTCAGGATAACCGTTTCCATGAACAAGGAACGACCGATGTCCCAGTCTCCTCTTTATAATAAGTATGATATTCAAAGGTATGACCTTCACCCAAACTATTCTTTTGCGCATTTGGCCGATATGATACCCAAGAACACCCCAGAGTTCATTGACAGCGGACAACATTACGTGGAACGAATAACGCGCGCGCTCTACTATTTCAAGCAGTGTTCGCTCATCGGGCCTTCAGGAACCGGCAAAACCCACATCGTCTATCTTGTGGCAGAACTCTGCGGGCTGCCAGTGTGGGAAGTCAACTGTGGTTTACAGACGTCTTCATACGACTTAATTGGGCGTTTCATCGGCCTCGGAAAAGAGAATTGGGTCGACGGATTATTGACCAGATGGTTAAGGTTGGGGGGCATCATGTATCTCGACGAAGCCAACATGATGAAGCAGGATGTTGCCACCAGACTCAATCCAGTTCTTGACACTCGAGGGCACCTGGTTCTGAATGAAAAAGACAATGAATGTGTGGAAAGGCACCAGTTTGGATACTTGATCATCAGCATGAACCCTTACTCAGCGGAGTTTGCCGGAACCAAACCGTTGAACGCTGCAATGAGAAGGCGAATGGCTGTGTGGATAAACTTCGACTACACAAGCGTCGGGGAACAAATATCGCCAGAAGAAGTAAAAATGCTGCTGAAAAGGACGCGGGTGGATGAGGATACGTCTTACAAGATCATTCGGGTTGGTGCTGAGTTGCGAAGGCAATACAAAGGTGGAGATCTTCCTTATGGTCCGTCTTTGGGTGACTTGATTAACTGGGCGACTCTTATTCACGATGGCAATACGGTTCATGCGGCTGCTGACGAAACCATAGTTGCGGTTACAAGCGACAATGTTGAAGTGCAAGACGATGTTAGAAGGATCATCGAATCAGTGTTTCCCAAACCTTCTGATGCAGGGCCTAGACGAGACTCACGGTAATCGTTATGGGATTTCTCGAATATGCTCTGGCACTCTCATTTCAGAAGGACCACCTGAAAACAAGAATCAGAGTAAATCCAACTTTTCAAAGACCAAGTCTTACGCAAAATGAAACGATGTTTGACATAAACCTGCCCGTGCCTATCGCGTCAGAAGAGGGAACCATATCATTTCTCGGATGGGAATTCCCAAGAGACTCCGTGGGCAAAGCTAAAGTTGGAAGATTGTTCAGAGCTTCCGTTTTTCACCTGAGTGCCCACACTCTGATACCTGTCAACGACGAAAAGACGTTTCCATCTACGCAGAAACGCATGCATGTAGAGGTTTTCTCCGAATCTCTAGTGAAGGATGTCTACGTCAATGCCTATATCTCAACGCGACACCCTGACAAGCTTCCCGACTTGGCTTATGCAAACTCGCTTGCGTTTGCAAAAATGAAGCCAGTTGAGAGAATCTTCAATCCATCGACTAGAATAATGGCAGCTTTGCTGTCAAAGGTGCACATGGGTGCTGTAAAAGGAGTGCTTCGTCCAGAAGAAGAAAACACAGTTGTTCCATTGGTTACTAGACTGAGCTTGCTTGGAAAGGATATTTTGATGTCCCTTAATGGCAAAGAAGTCAATATCAACGAGGCTCTCAGTGATGTGTCAAACTACATAATCCAGGCCATTGAGTCAAACGGCCCTATTTTGGAAGCACCGTCTCTACCATTCACTGAACAACACGGCAAGCCAACCATTTTTTCTCAAAACGAAACGCCGCCTGAAGCTGAGATAGAGAGTATCTTCAGAAAATCTTTGGAATCTTTGGGAGGCATGGTTCTGCCTGATGGCTCCGCAGATTCATACTGGAGAAAAGAATTGGATGCAGAAGCTTCGCAAGCGTTTGACACATGGCATAATCAAAAGGCTCGGGAACAAAGGATCTTGGAAAAGCTCAAGCAGAATGAGGAGTGGACGAAGTTCAAGTCTGTTGAGTTTCCTGAAGAAGACGTAACAGAGTATTTTCGAGCGCGAACTCTTCTTTCTGGGGGAAGCCGACGACTCTTAGACAGCCTTAGGGTGGCTCAAGATGCGTTGGATGAGGATCCCGGTAAAGAGATGGGGCAGTTGGATCTTTCGGCGGTTATTCAAGTATTAGCGAGCAAGAAGCCGGCGACAGATGTTTTTATGAAGGATGAGTATCTCAGCAAGAGCTTCGCGTGGACGATTCTTCTTGACGTCAGCGAGAGTATGAGGATCAAGAGTGAATTTGCCCGGGCAGTGGCTATATGCATCGCCGAAGCCACGAAAGAGCTGTTGATGGATTCAGGGTCTTGGACATACTTTGCTTTCAGCGATCGTTTCTACGTTTTGAAGGATGCTTCAGAGGCATATTCAAACAGAGTTCGAGCAAGGCTCGGAGGATTGCAATTCGGCGGTTTAACGCTTATGCCTGAGGCCATTCAGTTTGCTGGAAATGTTTTGGGGAAGAGATTTGATGAGCAAAGGTTCCTAATTGTCATTTCTGATGGATGGCCATATGGGTATGAAAACATAGATGCCAAACTGTCAAAGACAATCAACGCGTTGCAGAAGAAAGGTGTCATAGTCATTGGAGTTGGAGTCGAGACTGATAAAATGAAGGATTTCTTTAAGCTAAGTTCTGTTATTCTTAATGCGAAAGATCTCATAAAAGACTTCGCGAGGATATATGTGAACGCCTCAGCGACTGCGCTTGAAACTTGAGAGTGCGATTTATTCAAGAGCATGGATTTTGTCTGAGAGAAGCGAACGCGCCAAACTGCGCGGTCCGCATGTACTTTAGGCTTATATTTGTCTCTGGACAAGCGAAAGACTGCTTTTTGGAGCTAATCGCGAAAACACAAAGTTTCGTACGATGGCATTTGTCCATTTGTTCCAGACCTGAATTTGAAATTCAGATTTGCGGTTCATAAGTATAAAGTATATACTTCGTCAGAATTGACGCTCAAACTCTTAGAACGAGTGACAATTGGAAAGGTGAATGTTATTATGGGTCTGTCAATGGAAAAGATCGATGACTTGATCAAAATATATGATGATAATAGTGAATCATGGAGATTTGTCAAAAGAGACAGGGGATTCAACAAGCAATTGGTCATGATAGAGGAGACTCTTGCTCGGTATGGGTTGATAAGGAATGAGATACGGGTTTACTTGCATCTTGCAAGATCCGGAGAGAGAAAGGCTTCGGAAATAGCTGAAGCCATATCACTGCATCGAACCGAAACCTATAGGATCTTGCGTGATTTGGAAAAGAAAGGTCTTGTCTATTCTGCTTTTGAGAAACCACTGAAATTTACGGCTGTACCACTGGAAAAAGCAATTGATTCGTTGATTGAAGCTCAGAAAATGAAGATAAGGCTTCTTGAAAAAGAGAAAGTTGGCCTGGTCGAGCTTTGGTTGTCAATTCCGCAGCAGAAAATTGAAAACAGCGAGAAGGAGATTTTCCAGATACTTGAGGGCGGGCAGCAGATGATTCTCAAGGCGAATGAGCTGCTGGAAAAGGCGAAAAATGAAATCCAGATTTTTGCCCCGGGTGAATATCTGGCTCAGCTTTATCACAGTGATTTCACAGATAACTTGAAGCGGCATTCTAGCAAATTGAAAATTGCGTTGCTGACTGAAAATTCGTCCAAGAGCCGGTTCTTCATAGAACAAATGGGCTGGGCAGCTCACAAATATCGGATGGTAGATGCCAGTAACTTGCCTTGTTTCATCATTGTAGACAGAAAAGAGTTGTTAATTGCAATTCAGAAGAACGATGATGAAAAGGACAGTGCCGACAGGAAGAAATCACGAACCATGGCCCTCTGGACTAACTACGCTGCATTTGTGGAAATACTGCAGATGTTGTTTGCAAAACTTGGCGAGACGGGAAAGACAATTCAAGAGATCTATGTGCGAGCTTCGGCCAATTGATCTCCTTTTCTAGCCAACCCTACAGTTTGTTTTCTCCTTTTGTCTTTTCAGCTGGAAATAGAGACAGCCAAGCAACACGACTGCGGTTGATCCTAAGAAAGCCAAGACATAGTACCCTAAGTCACGAGCGGCAAACTCGCTGGAGGCTGCCAGTTTCATTCTTACAGCGTAATAGTCGTAGCTGCCGCTTCCGATCGAGTTGGTCCAACCGCCTGCGATAAATTCGTTGTCTCCCATTTCAACCACGCTGTATGTTTCTTCGAAGGCTTCTCTTCCGTACACGCGGCTCCAAACATTGTTACCGAAGTCGTCGATCTTGAAAATCCAGATGTCTCTTTGGCCCTTGCCATAGGAGAAAGTGAATCCTGCAATTACGTATCCTCCATTTCTAGCGCGAATGACTGTGCTAGCCTCGTCAAAATTGTCTCCGCCGTAGGTCTTTGTCCAGAGAAGTTTGCCATCTAAGTCAGTTTTCACTATCAATGCGTCGACGTCAGTTTTTTCGGTTGAATGTGTATCTCCTACGACTATGTACCCGTCTTCTGCACCAGTCAGCGCATAGGCTTTGTTGCTTTCTGGCCCGCCGTAAGTCTTGCTCCACAATAAAGTTCCATTTTCGTCGGTTTTTACAAACCAAAAACCATAGTTGCCGTTTCCATTAGAATCCGTGTAGCCTGCGATTAAATAGTGGTTATTGGTCACGATTATGGAACGGAACGCATCATCTCCAGATCCACCGAAAGTCTTGTTCCAAAGAAGTTTTCCGTCCATATCTGTCTTAATTACCCACCCGTCTGAGCCGCCGTTGCCAAAAGAATCTGTCAGTCCTACGAAAACAAAGCTATCCGGAGCGCTTGCAGCTGAAAAAATCTTGTCGAGTTTCTCTTCACCAATCATCTTGTTCCACAAAACATTGCCTTGATCATCGATTCTCACTATCCATGCATCTTCGTCACCTGATTGGGAAAAAGTATTTCCCACTAGCAGGAATCCGTCGGTTGTCTTGAGAGCGTTCCTGAATTCAGTGCCGTCGTTTTCCTGGTAGGTCTTGTTCCAAACCATGGTTCCGTCTGAATCTACTCTTACGATCCATGCGGTTGTTTTCCCTGGAATGAAAGAGGTTGATGAACCTACGATCAGAAAGCCATTATTGTCGGTTGGTACTGCGCAGAACGCTCTGTCGTCACCTGGTCCTCCATATGTTTTTTCCCACAGTAGTTCGCTTGTCGACAAAGAAGGGGCATCCGAATTGTTCAGCGAATTTGAAGCGTTTGAGTATGCTTTCATAATGAGCGGTCCGACAGCAAATGCGCAGAGACAGATCAACAGAGCAACACGAAATATTGGCGATGCTCTTCTGTAATGCATTTGCACATCAAACCCCGATGCATGTGGTGTTTGTCAATACGAATATATCTCTCAAATCGTGTACGTTTGCGGAAACTTGCAGGAAGCTTTGCATATTGATCTTGAATGACACTAGGTATGTTCCATTGCCATAGTCAATCATGTTAAGACTGTTTGTGGAATCGGCCTTTATCCAAGGACCATCCGTCTCGTTTTGATAGAGCATAGCAATATCGTTAGCCAATGCAGGCTCATTTTCATTATACACTGTGCATGTGACGTTAACGTTCTTTTCTGCACCGTTGCTTGAATATGTGCCTTCGAGAGTTAGCATGGTCGTTACATTCGTTTCGAATTCTGAATAATAGGTTGCTGTTGGCCCTGAAAAGTTGAAAACGAAATTTGCATCTGCGCTTGAAATCCCTAGCCCATTGTTTTCCCATGAAATCCATATTCCATCTTGGTATGGTGACAAGTTCAAAGGTGTGAATTGAAGGTGGCATTGGCCGCCATAGAAATGATTTTCTGTCGTTGAGGATAATCTGCTTAGGTCTGAAGCTAGAACTTCTCTTTCTCCTCCGTTTGTGAAGTTTGCCAAGGCGCTCACTATTGTGTTGACTGTACTTGGTTTGACCGTCTTCAAGGTAGAGTCTGCTGTTGTTTCACTTTTTGAGACGTTTCTTTGGATTTCAAAAACATAGTAGACCGTTGACAGCAGTAGCATAGCTATGACTAGGGATGTTATGATTAGTGCTTGACCAGAAGTGCGGCGATTTACCGATTTTCTTTTCATATCATGTCACGCTTGCCAATTGGAGGCGGATTACATAGATCCTGTAGTTCGTGCCAGCGCTTGCGCATACATACTCGGTTGCGGTGATCTTTTCGCTTATTGGGCTTCCATTGGATATGGGAATGTCATTCACTGGTTGCATGTTTTCATTGAAGACGGTGAGGTTAAACCAAATAGCCGGCGACAGTGATGATTCGACACATTTTTTCAATGCAGTCCAACTGGTGTTTTCGATTAGCTTTGAGAGAAAGCCGTTTCTGTCCAGTGTCGCTAGTACGTCCTGGGCTTTGAAGTTTAGGACACTTTCATTTGTTTTTTCTATAGGAGGTTGAGATGGAATTAAGGCAACGCTTGATAGTATCAGGATTGATGCAAAGAATGCTTCTATTATGCGGATCTGTCCTTTGTTGTCTTTCAAAAGCTTCATTGGCTGATGCCTCCGAAACGCAGTGTCAGTTTGTACAGTGTGTTCTTTATTGTCACTGTGTAGTCGAAGGCGTGGCATTCTGAGTTTTGGAAGCTTGGTCCTGCTTCCAAGGGAATTTGAGGATAACTTGTCCATTCGATGAAATAGTCTGAACTGTTTGAACCTGATCCTACTAGTAGTATTGGACTGTTTTCCAGAACCATTGGTATTGCGTATGTTTCGTTTGAAATTAATGTTAGGTTGAACTGGTGTGTGTATGAAAAGGCGTAGTATCTCTCAAAGGTCATGTTGAAGCGGTTTGGGCTTATTGACAACGTGTAGTTCAGTGGGCTCATGTTGAGAAAGGTGCCGTTGGGCAAAGGTTCGGGCGACAGATGCCCGAAAGAATAAACCTCACAGGCGGTGATTCTTGGGTCATAGTCGGCTCTTGCAAAGACAACGAGTGAAGCAGTTCCATTGGACGTGTTTGGTATTTCAACATCAATGTAGCTTGTTCCATCATTGGATGTGCTGTTAAACGCGTCCGACAGAAAATATTTTGCGATTGTATAGTAATGCAAAGAGGCTGCTACAGGTGTTCCGTCCTTGCTGACATGGATTTTGAAGGCATAGGTTGTAACGTCTGCAGAGGTATGGTTTGAAGCGAGACCGATTGAAATATTCATCAATTGTGAGATTGATGCTCCAAATGCAATGTCTTTCAGTCTTGCAGCTTTTAGGATGTCTGTATATGTTAATGCAAAAGTGTTCTGACCGTTCAATCTGCAAACTTTGTCTATATCCAGTTCATTGGGGTACAATGAATCCTTCTTTGCTAGACCAAGCGTGTCTGGAATTACAGTGCTATTTGAACCCCAGTTGTCTGGTGTTCCGCAGTTCGAGACAATGTATTTGGATATTGCCCGGAAATATTCCTCTTCATTCAGATTTTGAAGACTGTTTATGTGTGCAGTGAGTACTCCTGCTGACAAGGCTGTGGATATTACAACGACAGAGACCATTAGTGCGCATGCGAAGAAAGTGTCGATGGAGATTGAGGGCATATTCTGCATGCACCTCTCATGCGGTCAAGTGTATTCCAAATGCGCCTGCAAGGAAAACCCGTGAAAGGATTAGCGATATGTAGGCGGTTGCGGCAAGCATGGCTGAGTGTTTGAATCCAGCTGCCAAGTTTCCTTCGCTGATCTTACCAACGAAGAATCCTGAAATCCAACATTGGAAGATTATGCCAATTGAAAACACGCTCATCTGGTTCTCCATGGCTAGGACTGCTACTGACGACAGGCTGGTGCTTACGACGGTTGTCATTAGAGAGGTGGTTAAGGCTACGATGGTTGTTGTCACAGCAATGAGCACACTCCACACAAAGGCAAGTATTATGTAGGGTTTGAGTAGGGCGCGTCTGCTTGTTTGGACTTCGCGTTCTTTTTCGCTGTATTCTGAGAGTATTTCCAGCGCTTGTGAAGAGTTTCCGCCGATTTCTATTGTTTCGATCATCATCGCAAAGTTTACTATTACAAACCAGCTTCTGATTTTCTGGCGGATGTTCTCGAAGGTTTTTCTTAGCGGAATGCCCCATTCAATTTGACTTCGAATCAGTTCGAGAAACTGAGAGAATTGGCCGTAGTATTTGCGTGTTGTAGCTTGGATTATGCTTTTTTCTGGCGACAAACCGATTTTCTGTGATTCTGTGACATCTCGAATGAAGCTTGGAATCGCATCTTCTGCGTTGTAATTTGTTCTTGCTATTCTATAATATTGAATTGCAAGGGGAAAAGATATTGCAATCAGGCCTCCTGTGACAAGCTCAGCAAGTCCAATGGTGTCAGTGATCACTCCGAATGATGGGACTAATGAAATGAGGCATATTGGAAGTCCGATTGCCAACATTAGAATTATCGCGTTTCTGTAAAGGTCGTTCAGATTTATGAAGGGGCTTCTCTGCATGTTGTGAGCTGCCATTATGAAAATAAGCGAGATTACCGGCATGAACAGGAAGGCAACTAGATACGACATTACAGGCGAGTTAGGGATAGAAGTTTGGACCATTAGTTCCAGCATGCTGGTTGATGCGAACACAACGAACAGTATGTACGCGCATAAAGTCACTATCAGCATGACCGCATAAGATTCGACTAGAGTGGCGATTTTTTCTATGTCGCGTGTCATAGCGATGTTTCTGAGTTCGAAGATTGCCTTGAGTTCGCTTTTCATGAAGTCAACTATTCTTCCTCCGCTTCTTGTTGAGGAGATGAAGCCGCCGAGGAAGTTTCTGTAGAGTTTTGAATTGGTTTTTTCAGCTCTGTTGTGCATGACGGTCAGCGGGTCTTTTCCCATGACTTCGACTTGTCTTACGACTTCGTCTGCTTCTTTCTTGAATGACGGGAGGAAAGTGAGTTTCCTCATTCTTTTCCAGCCGTCGTACAAAGATATTCCGCTGGCTGCCATCAACGTGAAGATCATTACGACAAAGGGCAATTCGTGTTCTATGTTTTCTTTTTCTTCACTTGTGGCCCTGTTTACTAGACGGAAGAGTTTGTTCGCCGCCCCACCTGGAACTTTCATTGCATTCTACTCCTCTGAATCTTCCTTGCTATTCATTTCGAGAAGGTTGATGGAGCTGCTGAGGGCTTTGTGCACACTTCTGAAGTCGCGCAGATTTCTTTCGACCATTTTGAGAAGCAATTGTTTTCGTTTTTGAAGTTCCTGCATAACCACGCTTGTTGGTATGCCGAGGCCCTTGGCTATTTTGTTCAGTAGGTAGCTTTGTCCGAGGTTTTCTTGGAAAACGTCGCCTGCAGGGTCCCAGGAAAAGACGTCGCGGATATTGCCTGAATCGTCGATTTCCGACACTCGGACGAATTTTCGACTTGAAACTCTACGTTCGAATGAGGTGAAAGAGGCTGTTTTGACTTGTTTGACGACTATAACACAGTTCATCAGTGAGATTATTGAGGATGGAATGTTCATCGGCGGTTGAGTCAAACGTTTGATGGCAGTTTCAATATCGTCTGCGTGCATCGTGCAAAGTCCGCCGTGTCCGGTGGCCAATGCTTGGAACAGTACGTAGGCTTCTTCGCCTCTTACCTCTCCAACGATTATGAGTGCTGGACGGTGTCTTACGGCTGACTTTATAAGATCATATAAGGTGACTTCTCCTTCCCTGTCGCCTCCAAATCCGGGTCTAGCGATGGTCGAGGTCCAGTTCTCCTGCGGAAGGTTGATTTCAGCAACTTCTTCTACTGATATTATTTTGAAGTCTGGTCTGGAGAGACAGGCTATTGCGTTTAGTGCTGTTGTTTTTCCAGCTCCTGTGGGTCCGACAACCGTCACTGACATCTTGTTTTCCATGAGTAGCCATAGATAGGCTCCGATTGTTTCGTTGATTGTTTCGTTCACTATTAGGTCGATTATGGTGAACGGGTCGTCTCTGAATTTCCTGATGGTGAAGCTTGTGCCGGCTGGAGTTGTTTCTTTTCCGAATGAAACTGCCAATCGGTGTTTTCCTGGAAGGGTTAGGTCTACTATGGGGTGGGCTATGCTGACGTGTTTTCCTTCTCTGTGCACTACTCTTGTTATGAAATCGTCTAGTTCCTGTTCATCTTGGAAAATGACGTTTGTTTTTATGTTTTCATATTTTCTGTGCCATAGAAAGATCGGTTTGTTGACTCCGCTGCAGCTTATGTCTTCAACGTAAAGGTCAAACATCAGAGAGTCTATTCTGCCATATCCGATTAGGTCTCTTTCAAGGTAGTACAGTATCTTGCGCATGCCAATTTCCGTCATTCCTTCAAGAACTTTCTTGTGGTTTTCTATTATTGTGGGAAGTTGTCTTCGGAATGATTCGAGAAGTGTTTCATCGGTTTCTGGTGCTTTTAGCTCGTACTCTAGAACGTTTTTGAGTCTATCGTAGATTTCTTTTTCTTCTTTTTTTCTAGCTAGTTCATCGACCACGTATAGATAGCCGCCCTCAGTTTCGTTTTGGAAGATCCAGGCGTAAGAGAACGGCGGTTTTAGCGGGTAGCTTTCCAGTTGCGTATAGCCTTCTGGAACCCTGCATCCTTGGATGCCAAGGTATCCGATTAGGTCTTCTTCTGAAGTTCGCTCCTTTTCTTCAGGAGGTTTTTCTTGCTTGTTTCTGGCAAGTTTCATTTAGAAGCCTCCGGATAGACTTAGATACGTTTCTGCGTCTTGCGCCTGGCATTGCAAGACTGCGGGGCCTGAGCCGCTTGTGTAGGTGCCTGAGGCTGAAACCTTTAGAGGAATCAGCGTTTGACGGTCGGTTGATTGAGGAGTGGTTCCGTAACCAATTTCAACCCATGCTATGGATGAATCATTTTTGAGTTGAACCCAATATCTTTGGTTGCCTACAAGAGGAGGCAGGTCTAAAGTGAAATTCACTGTGAGTTTGTTTGTTGTCGTTGCCGATATGATTTCGCAACTTTTTGTTGCTACGTATTCTGCTAGACTTCTCAGTTGTTGTTTTTCTGCTTCAGATTTTATGTTGAGGGAGGACAGGCTGAAGGTGACTATTAGCAGCGATCCGACTATCATCGAAGCGAAAAGAGTGTAGATGTAGCTTGGAATTATTGAAGGCAAAGTTTCATCTCACCCACCTTTCAATTTTGATGTCGCAGACAACAAGCTCAACGTTGATTATCGCGCCATAAGCAGTGCTTGAAATGGGAATTGAGACTTGCCCCTGAATTCCATCGAGGCTTGCAGCAACAGTTAGAGCAGTTGGTTGGTAAGAGATATTATAAGTGGTGACAGTGTTTTCGATGTTAGTGCACGAGATTCTTAACGGGATTTGTCCCATGATTCCGATGTCTTGAGATGAATTGAGATCTACGAGGTAAATACGGAGGTTGTTGACTGTCTTGTTGCTTTCCGTTCCTGAAGTAGTCGAAGATGCCACAGCGCGATAGCAAAGAAGTATTTCAGGATGCTCAGGGCCGTTTCGAATATAGAGTTGAGTTATGACTGAACCAGTTTGATTCACTATTACTCGGCTGTCCCCTTTCAAGTAGAGCCCAGTGTCGGCGGACTCCGAGTAGGGCAGCTCGTATATGGTTCGGCCTACGTTTGCGTTGAAGATTGTATCTGTGACCTCATTGTTATCGGTGATGTTGATGACAAGCGAATTAGATGAGGGCTGGACATTCAGTCTCCCGCCGCAGTCGCCGAATTCCATGGTTCGGGAAGATCCAGGCTGCCACAAAACAGAGAGAACGTTATCATCAAGTGAATTCATGTTTTGCTTTGCCATTGAAACTTTGAGGACTTGGCTTCCTGCGTTGACTCTTTCGATTGCAAAGTAATATGTGACTGATATTACGCCTAGCATTGAAACGAATAGAATCAGAAAGGTAGCCGGAATAGCCAGAGCTCTATTCGAACGCTGAACAACGGCAGATCTCCGTTTCAGTACTTTCGCGGTCATCCGTTTTGCCTTCTTTTAGTCTGTCCTCTTTCCAATATGGTTAGGCTCATTAAGCATGATAGCTTGTGTGTGTCTAAAAGGCTACACATCAAACACAACGCCTTATTGGAAGATCAGAAAAGAAAAAAGGAAAAAGAAGAAAGGGAGGTTGCTGTTCTATGATACTACTGTAGCATCTGCTTCGACGTTGGTTTCCTTGTAGTAGATAGCTTGGGAGCTGAATATGCTTATTGCAACTGTCAGACCGATGTCATTGACCGAGATGCTATCGGGGCTTTTGATGTAGATACCCATCGTCTCACCTGATTTGACGATTAGCGCAGGCATAGTGCTGGCATTAGCGTACTTAGCCGGTGGCGCGGATGAATTCAGGTTGTATGGTGTAAGGTCGCCAACGGTTATTGCACTAGTGTTGTACCAGACATTTGCCCAAGTGCTTACTTGTCCGCGAACTGCTATCTTGTTCAGTACGACATCTCTACCGCCTGTATTTGTTAGCAGAACCGCTGCTTGAGCTCCACCGGTGGTGTTATACCACACGTGTTGGTACTTCAGGTTCAAGTTTTCTTCTTGTACTCTTGTGCTTGTTACGTTGATGGCGAAGTATGTTACGACTCCTGCTAATAGCACTGAAACCACTAGGATGATCAGCGTTGTGACTACTGTGCTTAGTGCTGTACGATTCTTCAATATGTTCCTCATTTTTATCTCCGGACATCCAATAACTGGAAGTTCGGATATGAGATTGTGTGTGTAGAACAGAGCTACACATAGTCTTCATTAATGGTGTTAAAATAAGAACGATGGAAAGTTAATAAAAAGGTTTGAGGGGAGTTTAAGAAGAAGAAACTGCCTGTATGTTGGTTTCTCTGTAGTATATTGCCTGAGCCGTGTGCAGAGTGATGCCCACTGTCAATCCTACGTCGTTGACTGATATGCTGTCAGGGTTAATGATGTAAAGCAACATTGTAGAGCCAGACTTCAGGATCAGATCGCTATTGGCTACTGTGAAATTGTACTGTGTGGTACCAATAGTGTCGTAGTTGGTGCCACCTGTGTAGTTGAAGTTGGGAACATAGTTTAGATCGCCAGAGATCGGGTCGTTTGTCGTGCAGTATGCGACGAATTTTTGGCTGGTGGCTGTACTTTCGTTCCAGGGACTTGTTTGACCTCTAACAGCTATTGTGTTTAGCACTACGTCTCTTCCGCCGGTGTTAATTACCATGAGAGAGGCAATGCAGTATGATGAGGTGCCTGCCGTGGCCGTTGCGTTGTGCCATATGTGCGCCTTTGACACGTGTAGGCTCTCTTCCTGAACTCTTGTGCTTACCACGTTGATGGCAAAGTAAGTTACAATGCTTGCCAGCAATACTGCTACAACAAGGATTATGAGTGTGGTGATGACTGTGCTTAAAGCCCAACGGTTTTTCAGAAGTTTGATCATTGTTTTCTTCCACCTCCTCCCTAATTATTCAGTTTCGTATGATGAGCTGGTGGAGTAAAAATGAGGAACTGATTTGTCGTGCGATTGAGACTGCAAATTCTTGGTATCTCGGGAGTCCAGCATTTGTCTATACCAGCTCGTCCTGTCATACTTCTTGGCGAAGCCTTTAATAAAGTATTATGTCGCACGATTTCAGATTATCCTTTCATCTTACACCTTAAAAATACAACTACGGTCCAACCATCAATATTCATAATCAACCAAAACATGCAACCCATTGACAAGGTAGGATGGAAACCTTTTAGACCAACATTGTTCACCTACTGAGCATAGCGCTGATCATAATGGACAAACCCTACCTCCGCCAGATGCCAGGTCCCGATCTCAAGAACCCAATTTTCGTACAGGGTCTACCAGGCTTCGGAAACGTTGGCAAGATCGCGGCATACCTGTTGATGAAGTTCAGTGGAGCCAAACTTCTTGCGGAGCTGTATTCACCTTCTTTTCCAGATTATGTTTCGGTCAATTCAAAGGGAATTTGCCATCTGCCCCGATACGAATTCTACAGCGCACCTACAGAGAAAAATGATTTCATAATAATGACTGGTGACACGCAACCTTCTTTCGATGATGTTGTCTCACACTACGTACTTTGTAGTGAGACTTTGGATTTTATCCAAAAAAGAGGTTGCAGCTTTCTCGTAACGCTTGGCGGAGCACCCGTCAAGGAGGAAAAGGCCCAAGTGTACGTTGCCGCCACTTCGTCGAGGCTTGCCTTAGATTTCATGGAAAAGGGGGCTGTAATCTATAGTAAAGGGAGAGTTGTTGGGGCTACAGGTCTGATGTTGGGACTTGCGAAGGAACGCGGCTTAGAGGGTATATGCCTGTTGGGTGCTACAACTGGTTTCAAGGCAGACCGTGGGGCAGGTTTCGCAGTGTTCAAGTTTCTGATGAAGGCACTGGGCAACGAGGTAAAGGAAGGGTTATAAGAGAAAACATCGATTTTAAGTCACTACTGAGGCGCGCAAGCGATGACACAGGAAAAACAACAATCCAAAACTGGGTTAATGGGTTCCAAATACCTCAAAATGCTACTGATAATTATTATGGCCCTTCTGCTTTTCGGAGGACCATACATTCTTTATATCCTCTACGGTGTTCTGAAGGTGCGTTTCCTGATTTCGGGGGTCATCGGGTTTGGATCCGTCCTGTTAGGGCTGATCTTGATGTGGTATCTGATTAAGACGAAAGTGATTTCCTGAATAGAAATTTCTGCCTCAGATACCCTAGAGTACATCACCTTTTCAGATAATAAGGCTCGTCATCGGCACGTTTAAGAATGCATAGGCTTTGTTAAAAGTCGTTCGGTGGCAAGGTTCAGCAAGACATATAGGTTTTCTGGCAGCAACTAGAAGAGTCAGATACTCTTGTCTATGGCGTGTAAGCGGCGTGAAAAGATGAAACAAGGCAAAGAAAACTCTTCTAAAGCAGAGTTGCCACAACCTGCGAAGATGGTTAATCTGATTGAATATCAAAAGGGCTCGGTCGTTAGTCGAACGTTAATTGACAAGAAGGCGGGCACCGTGACTTTGTTCTCTTTTGACAAGGGAGAAGGATTGAGTGAGCACACGGCGCCGTTTGATGCTTTGGTCTACGTTGTTGATGGCGAGGCGGAAGTTGCTATCGCCGGCAAACCTGCTGTAGTGAAAGCTGGGGAAATGGTTGTGATGCCTGCCAACAAGCCACACGCGTTGAGGGCGATTGAAAGTTTCAAGATGCTCTTGATCATGATACGTTCATGAATATGTCTACGTATGCTGACACATAGACATAAATTATATAAAATATGCTGCAAGATATACCAACTATGCAAGAGGACAAAGAGAAAAAACTTGAAGAAATGATAGGCAAAGACAAAGGGGGAGCGAGAAGAACCACAATAATTCTTGAGAAAGATGAAAGAGAATACGTCGACTCCCTGATTCGTGAAGGAAAAGAACCTGGCATCAAACCACTAATCTCGAAGATGCTCGATGTCTACAGAAGCATGATGATCTATGACTGGCGTTTTCCAGGTGAATACTACTGCGGCATAAGTCGCATCGCCTTTGTAAACGTAGAACTGCTAAATATCTTGATCCAAAACACGCCAAGGGATAAATGGCGTGAAATCGGGAAAAAAATGGGTGAAGCAACGAGGGTCTCGATTGAAACGACACTGGGAATACAAACGCAGGAGCGTGAAAAATGGGGCGATGTCTTTAAGCGTCTACGGGTACAGGGGTTTGGAGACTTCTATCTCAAAGACAAATACATTCTCATCAAGACACCTTTTATCAACGAGTCTGACATCTGGGCGGGTCTCCTAGAGGGTTTGCTAGACATAGATTTGGACGTCAAAACCACTTCGTCGCCGTTGGTCTTCGAAATAAGAGAGAAAGCCCCAAAATGAAAGAATAGATATTATACTTTGTAAGAGAATAGTTAGACGAGAATTAAAGGTGAAACCTAGATGTCGCTTCATGAAGCGATGCTTTATGAGAAATTAGAGGGCAAGAAGGTTAACTGTTATCTTTGTGCACGAAAATGTCACATAAACGACGGGGGAACGGGTTTCTGTCTTGTAAGAAAAAATGTCGGTGGCACTCTTTTTTCGCTTAACTATGCCAAAGCGATTTCTGCGGGCATAGATCCTGTTGAGAAGAAGCCATTAGCCCATTTCAATCCAGGCGCCATGGTCATGTCCATTGCCACGGTAGGCTGTAATTTCCGTTGTCAATTCTGTGACAATTGGGTGATAAGCCAGGAAAAGGAGATTTCTGGCAAGCACTTGCCACCTGAAGAGGTCGTCAAGAATGCCAGAGACAACAATTGCCAAGGAATAAGCTACACATACACTGAGCCGACCATCTTCTTCGAGTATGCCTATGACACATCCGTACTTGCACGCCAAGTTGGATTCTTCAACACATTTGTAACAAACGGCTACATGACGCCTGACGCCGTGAAAACCATAGCGCCCTACTTGGACGCGGCGACCGTAGACTTCAAGGGCGGTGCAGACCCAGAGTTCTACAAGACGTTTTCAGCTGTTCCCGCAGTTGCCCCAATATTTGAAGCCTTGAAAGAGATGAGGCGGAACAATGTCCACATAGAAATCACAAATCTAGTCGTGCCGAAATCAGGCGATTCCCTCGAGAGAATAAAAGAGCTCGCAGTTTGGATCAAAGACGGAATTGGCAAAGACACACCCTTTCACTTGCTGCGTTTTCATCCAGACTATGAGTTGACAACAATTCCTTCCACGCCGATAGAGACCTTGGAGAAGGCGTATATGGCGGCAAAAGAAGCTGGACTAGACTATGTTTACATTGGAAACGTGCCAGGACATCCATGCGAGAGCACCTACTGCCCAAACTGCAATGAAATGGTAATCAAACGTTACAGCTTTGCAATCACGCGTTGGAATGTAACGAAGGACATGCGGTGTCCAGTGTGTGGACATGATATCCCGATCAAGGGCAAACTGCATCCAGGCGGCCACTCCGTTCCGTACCCTATCTTTTGACAAATCTCGATGATTAAATGAAACTGAGAAAAAATGTGGAAACTCGTCCGACCTGATGCCGCGGCGGTTCTTGCGGATGAAATGGCAAAGAAAAGCCTAAGCAGATACTTTGCTACGATGAACGACGAGAAAACAGCCAAGTTCTTGATTGC
>JBGOYH010000011.1:0-22687 GCA_041479575.1 Bathyarchaeia archaeon | reverse complement strand
GGATTGTAGCTTACTTCTGAGTTGTTCTTGAGTAAATTCTCCTTGAACTCTAGAATCACCGACTATTATCGTCGGTGAGGTATTCACACCCTTCATCCAAGCCTTGATCCTACCACCAAACGTATTGATGTCGCAAACTTCTATGGGTATGCCCTTGCTGTCCGCAAATTCTTGTGCGCACTTCAAGGCCAGTTCATCACTTTGTGGCATGACTCTCTCGATTTTTGAGACTTGCCTGTCAAGACAAGGGTGATCAACTACTGACCGAACGAACTCTTGAGGGACAGGAACCTTGTCATTTCTAATGTAAACCTCTATCTTATGAGCCACGATAATCTCCAGTTGTAATAGAAAGGGACACCAACCCAAAAGCCTGTCGGCATCTAGCGCTCTTTTGTGAATTAGCGGTTCATAATCCTTTATTCCTGCCATCTGGCTCCATTCCATGTTGTTTCCAGGAATGATACACATGGCTCATAAAGACGAAAAAGACGTTGCCGGTTTTCTCTACTGTTCAAGCGGTCTAGAAGAAAGAGTGTTCTCACTTTACCGCAGCTTATCTGACAAAGTGCAGAATCCACTCGTGAAATCCCTGTTCCTCTACATAGCCTACGACAGTCTAAAACACTCTCTAATCATGAGAGGAATTGCAGAAACCGTTTCGAATACAAAGCCAAAACCAGGAGACTGTGAAAAGAAGTTGAAGCAGATTTGGGAAAAAGTCATTGCTTTTTCTGAAGAAATTTCGAAACGGGAGAAGGTTAGTGATCAAGAACTTCCAGCTATAGCGCGAGAACTGGCGGGCTTCGAGGACTCGCTGAGCGAAGAATACTCTGTACTTGTCCAATTGAAGACTCATGAATACATGACGAAAGAAGTGACGCAACTATACAAGGTTGATCTGGCGAGTTTGAAAAATATCTTTGAACTGATAATCAAGGACAAAGAAAACCATCGAGAGATCCTCACGTCGATCGAAGAACTTTTCACCTCAGAAGAGAGCCCAAAAGACAATACACCAGTTGTAAGATACCAGCATCCAGACGCATGGTAACAGAAGCATAAAAGGACTTTTCTTCCTAGGAACTTGCGGAAAAGTGGCCGCTGTTCGCAGTGTGATCTATTGTCTGCGCAGATGGATCCACTAGCTTTGTATCGTATAGGTTAAGGTCGCAACTTCCTCCGCTCCTGACGTGCAACTGTATCGAAGCTAGGGCGCCCGTTCCGTTGACGCCGCCTACGTTGCCGAGAAGTGAGCAGTCGACGAGTACATAGCCAACCGTTTCATTCAATCTGTACGTGAAAAACGTGGATCCACCGCTTTTCAAGAACATGCCCTCCGTGACGCCTAGCAAATCCAAGATCGCAGCATTCCATCCCAGTTTGAATTCCCAGCCGTACAGATTGTCAACGTTTGAAGCGCTTACGTTGACAATGAAATCCTGACCGACTCCTTTTTCGATTGTTCCAGGATCAACATAGACTATTGTCATCGAAGCTGTCCTGTTTATGAGGAAGTAAGCAGCTGCAATTACCACGATGACCAATACCGTAAGAAAGATAACAATCTTCCTGTTCATTTTATTTAACCAACATATTCTGTAGCTTTCTTGTCTACTAATAAATTTTGTTTACCATAATCGCGGCAGGGTTCTCAGTGAAGATGAAAGGGTTTCTTCATTCGGTCTTTCTTAGAGAAGATTGCTGCCGTAAACGTGAGCATCATCAATATTACCAGTATGGCAGAACCTGAAAACTCTGGAACTAATGAATGAAAGAAACCGTCAATCGTCGTGTGAGCAATTGGCAAGGAGATGCGCGGGTCTCTGTCAGGCGGTGGATAATCATAAAGTTGAGCTTCAATTCCAAGCTTGGAATCCCCAGTGTTTGTGACCGTGAAGGTTATCTTCGCCATGTTTCCAGTGCCATTGAATGGAGGCGCCGGGCTTGTGGAAGTCGCAGAAATCACATAGCTGTTTTCTTGGGTCGAATTCTCCGCGACATAAATGGGGTTGTTTAATGCTCCATCTGTTTGTCCTAGTCGATCATCAATGTTTACCACTTGCAGGACAGATGAATTCCAACTGAGGGTGACCTCAAGGCCATACAGGTTCTGAACGTCCGCAATTGTTATGTTTACTGAAAAGCTCTGGCCAGTGCCGACTGAAATATCGCGGGGTTCCACGCTCACAACAGTTTGAGGAGAGGCTTGAAGAATAGCTGTCTGAAGCAAGAAGGGCGCGACAATTATCAGGGCCATCAGCGGAGTTTGGCTAATGCATAAAAGTGGAGGCAGTTTATGTCTCATTTTTCCTCACTCCCCCCATCTCAACAAGAACGACTATCTTGTCTCTTCCTTGCCTGTACCTTTTGACTATTCCTTTGTGTTCCAAAGCTGATAAGAGTTGGCTTGTCTTTGCTTTTGAGAATTTGAAATGATCTGTAACAGCAGACTGATACACTCTACCGCCTGACGACTTAACCATTTTCACAACCTTCTCCTCATCGCTTTCAAGATTCAAAGGACTTTGAGGCAGAGCTTGCCCTGTAGGGCTAGGTTCCTTTTTCCTTCGACGCCGAAATGTATAGATTCCTGCAGAAGATCCAACAATTGCCACTGCGAGGCTACCTATGAGAACCGCGTTTTGTAAAAGTATCTCAATCAACCCTGAAGATGTGGACTTCTTTAACACGATCCTCACCTCTTGTTTGAAATCAAGCGTTCCAGGCCATTCGAGAGCCTGTGCAGAATCATCGCGTTTTGACGGTGGTGGCGAAACTGTTTCGACAGCGTATTGTGATGGATAAGTTACGTAGACCGTTCCATCGCCGTAGAGTTGCGAGAAGAAATTCTGCACCTGAAATACGTCGCCAATTATGATACTGGTGTCTTCAATCTTGCTGAAGTTTTGCCAGTAGAACCTATACTCAACTATAACGTAAGAACCTGAATAGTTAAATGTCAGCGAAAACTCGTCTTCCTTAGCTGCCATGGGTCTTTCGGTTCTGTTTTCTGCAGCTGCTACCAAAGACACAACTCTACTGCGGAACTCGGTCAATGTGTCAATGGAAGATGGAATTTCTGTTCCAGTCTGTCTTATGACCCAAATGCCAGAGCCTTCATTGTCAATTTGTATCTGATATTCAACAGTGTTTTGGCCGTAGACTATTCCACATGGAAAAAGTGAGAGCAGAATCAAAGAAGCCATGACGGCCAAAATGTGGGTCTTCATTGAAACGTACTCTTTAATGAACACGCTTGGGCTGTATTTAAAAATTGCATTCGTGCGGAACGATAGTCTGGTTGCTCCGCGTGTTTCTGAACCTTTCAGTCTGTTATTCTAGACATGTTGCAGAGCTTGTCGGAAAGTGGAAGAAAATATGATTCGCAACTTGCAGGTCCCTGGCTGCGTGTTTCAGGGTCTTTTCAATGAATAAATGACAATTATTGGTGGAAACGGCGAAATAAACTAATATGAACGATATTGAACGAAAGTAAACGTATGTAGACGTTGTAGACCGAAAAGAAGCCCAGAAAGGCTTTTATTTGCCTTTCGCCATGTTACTATCAGCAAAATCGGAGGCAAAACAAATGACAAGAAGCATCGCAGTGGTTATGGTTGCGATCTTGGCAATAGGCAGTCTTGCTTTGATTCCAAACTTCGCTAATGCAGATACTACTGACCTCAGCAGGACATGGGTTAGACTGCAGGGCTTTGTCAACGAATGGGGTAACGACTCTGCCTTCGGCTGGCTCAGAGCGAATGCGAAAATAGTGAATGACAACGGCACGCTTCACGAGTGGGCTATGGTTGATGCAATGTGGTCTAAAGAAATAAAGAGACTCAATGTCACAGATGACCAGATAGGCACCTTCACATTCTCATTCTACACAGCTAGGTTGGCCAACGCTTCGATGGTAGCCTTAAACTATTCAGGATATGACCTATACATTGCAGGTCTGTGGAATGTTACAAAGTTCACGACAACTTTGACCATAAATGCAACTGCTATGCCTATGAACTTCACGTTTGCACGGACGAAGGAACAGATAGTCACTTTGGCACTCGGTGATCTGCATGTGAAAGGGCTGCAATTCGGACTTGACATAAACGGCATAGACTCGCTTAGCGGCCATGTGCGGATGGCAATTATTCAGTTCAAGGAGATAAAGTTCTTCGACGTGAACAGTGACGGCAAGGTTGACATAAAAGACCTTGTGAGGGTAGCAAAGAGATACGGCGCAGTGACAGGCATGAAGAACTACGACTTCGACATGGACTTCAACCTTGAAGGCAAAATCGGCATAGGCGACTTGACAACGATTGCCGCGAACATAGAAAGCTAAACTCCGTTTCCCTCTTTTTCTTTTTGAAGCAACACACATTAATCACGATAATACAGTCTAATGATGGGGGAGAGCACTGTGATAAGTCAGAAGCAGTTTTCCATCTGTCTTTGTAGTGTCGTTATTCTCCTCTCAATTCTCACTTCAGCATTCTACATAGTTCCAACTCAAGCCGCAATCCCAGGTGTAAGCGTAGTTCCTTCGTCTCTCACGACTGGTGTCGGCCAAAACTTCAACGTAAACATCGCTATCTCAAACGTCTTGGACCTTTATGCCTGGGAGTTCGAGCTAAGTTGGAACGTGAGTCTGCTTGACGCTGTGAACGTGGTTGAAGGCCCATTTCTAAAGGGCGGGAGCGGCCCGACGTTTTTCACTTACAACATCAGTTCTATCGATGGCCGAATGGTTGTCGACTGCACTCTGTTGGGTATGATTCCTGGGGTTAGTGGAAATGGGATACTCTCAACAGTAACATTCTATCCCAAGAATGCTGGCGAAAGTCCTTTGGGTCTGTACAATGTTTCGTTGATTGACTCTTTTGAGCAATCCATCCCTTGCCAAACAGTAGACGGATACTGGTATGCCATTCCGCCACATGATGTAGCCATCACACGTGTGGATGTTTCTCCAACGGCTTTGCTTCCTGGAGATATTGTTGGCATTAATGTGACCGTTCAGAATCAAGGAGGTTTTGCAGAGGTTTTTAACGTGACAACGCACGCAAATGCATCACTCATAGGTTTACAACAAGTTACCTTGAATAGCAGTTCTCTGGCGATTGTTCCGTTCACGTGGAACACGGCAGGTTATGTGAAAGGAGACTATACAATTCAAGCTTCTGCAGGCCCAGTTCAGGGAGAAATTGACACTGCAGACAACACCAAGACTGCGGGTACAACAGTCACAATTCTGACCGCAGGACATGATATAGCTGTTACGCATGTGGGATCAAGCAAGACAGTCGTGGGTCAAGGCTACAGTTTCAGCATAATAGTGACTGTCAAGAATTATGGAGTCTTTGGCGAAACATTCAATGTCACAGCCTACGTTAATTCAACTGCCATTGAAACGCGAACTGTGGCTCTTGCTAGTGGGGAAAAGGCAGACCTTCTTTTTGTCAGAAATACCTCAAGCATGGCAAAAGGGAACTTTACTCTGAGCGCGGGTGCTGGCCCGGTTCCAGGAGAGACAGAAACAGCGGATAACACTGCCACTGACGGTTTGATCGTTGTCACGATTCCAGGTGACCTGAACGGCGACAGAAGGGTAGACATCTATGACGCAATAATTTTGTCTCGGGCGTACAACTCCATACCCGGCAAATCGAACTGGAACTCCAACGCAGACGTCAACAGCGATAATGTAGTGGACATTTATGATGCTATTCTGATTTCAAACAACTTTGGAAAAACGAGTCCCTGACCGGTCAACGCGGATACGTAAACGGGAAAACTGCAATCTTTGTTTAGAAACCGATATTCTTATATAAATTACGGTTTATTTCGTAGTTAGCTTCAGCCTATAATGGATGGCAATCAATGTCAGAAGAATTTCGATACAGACTTAGAATCATAGGCACCGACGTCGACGGCACGTTGAAGGCTTCTTACGCGCTGTCAAAAGTCAAAGGGATAAGTCTAAGTCTGGCAAATGCAATACTGAAGAAGGCGGACGTAAACCCGGACAAAAGAGCCGGTTTCCTAACAGAAACAGACATAGAGAAAATGGAGGACGTGATCAAAGATCCCGCTCGACATGGTTTGCCGGGTTGGATCCTGAATAGAAGAAAAGACTCGGAAACTGGGAAGGACGGGCATCTGATAAGCGCTGATCTTGTTCTCAGAACCAAGATGGATATAGAGCAGATGAAAGGGATAAAATCTTGGCGCGGCTACAGACACGCCTATGGCCTGAGAGTCCGAGGACAGAGAACCAAAACCACAGGCAGAGCGGGCAAGGCTCTAGGAGTCAAGAAGAAGACGCTTATGCAGAGACCGGCAACAGCGGAGGGTAAGAAGTAATGGGCGACATTAGGAAGCAGAAAAAGAAGTATGACACTCCGCGGTTTCCCTGGCGAACAGATATCATGCAGTCAGAACTCAAGCTTATCGGTCAATATGGTTTGAGAAACAAGCATGAACTTTGGCGGCACGAGACAATTCTGTCAAAGTTCAGGGGTAACGCTCGTTCACTCATCGGAAAAACACCTGAGGAACGCAAGAAAATGGAAGAAGAACTTCTGGCCCGTTTGAAGAGACTAAGTGTTCTGCCTGAGACAGCTGTTTTGGACGACGTCTTGGACCTGACCATCGAAGACATACTTGAACGTAGGTTGCAGACGATCGTTTTGCGCAAAGGCTTGGCAAAGACTGCTCAGCAAGCTCGTCAACTAGTAACTCATGGCCACATCACGATCGAAGGGCAAAGGGTCAAGATACCCGGTTACTTGGTGACCAAGCCTCAAGAGACTCGGATTGGGTACATGGCTCAAAGTTCATTGGCCAATCCAAACCATCCGTTACGCCAGACGATAACTGTGGCTCCTCAGACAGGAGCTGGTCCTGAGAGAGGTGCGGCAGAGGAGGAAGAATAGAGTTGAGTTCAAGCAAGAAGACCGAGAAGTGGGCAGTTGTTCACATTTTCAGTTCCTACAACAACACGATAATTCACATGACCGACATATCCGGTGCAGAAACCATCGCACGAACATCGGGAGGCATGGTTGTGAAAGCAAGCAGAATGGAATCCTCGCCATACGCGGCTATGCGTGCGGCGTCACTGGCGGCTGACGTTGCGAAAGACAAGGGCATAACTGCAATACACATAAAGGTCAGAGCTCCAGGAGGCTCGGGGCCGAGAACCCCTGGACCGGGCGCCCAAGCAGCCATTAGGGCTTTGGCAAGAGCCGGTTTCCGAATAGAGCGCATAGAAGAAGTCACGCCTATCCCGCATGATGGAACAAGAAGACCAGGTGGCAGAAGGGGAAGAAGAGTTTAACAGGCTCAAGCCGTTCTTCTTCTGACAGAAAAATTGAAATAATGCTCCAATGTTCTATTGAACGGCACACTGGTTAGCATGGAGTGTCCAAGTAAGTGGAAATAAAAGTACTTGAAAAAGATGATGAGCATCTACGTTTGCTGATTCAAGGAGTGAACGTTCCGTATATGAACGCACTGAGAAGAATAGTGACATCAGAAGTTCCTTGTATGGCCATAGACGAGATCGTTATGGTTGAGAACTCCTCGGTGCTTCAAGATGAAGTTATAGCGCATAGGCTTGGGCTTGTCCCGCTTAAGACTGACCTTGACAGCTATAACTTGCCTGAAGAATGTCCTTGCAAGAGCGAATTTGGATGCAACCTTTGCAGGGTGACGCTTGCGCTAGACGTTGAATCAAAGGAAGGGTCAAGAACCATCTATTCAGGCGACCTTAAGTCTGAAAGCGAGACGGTTGTGCAATTGAGCGACAAAATTCCGATTGTGAAGCTGGCTAAGGAACAGAAGATACAGCTTGAGGCTTACGCGAGGCTTGGAAAAGGCAAAAATCACGCCAAATGGCAGCCAGTTTCGATGTGCGCGTACAAGTATTTCCCGAAAATCATGATTAGCAAGAAGTGCAGCGTTTGTGGAAAATGCATTGAAATGTGTCCTAAGAAGGTCCTGATTAAGACTGACAACAAGATTGAGGTTCGCGATTTGATGGCGTGTACGCTTTGTCAGGACTGCGCTGAAGCTTGTCCAGAAAAGCCCCCGGCAATAGAGGTCTCTGGAGAAGAAGATGCGTTCATATTCAGTCTAGAGTCCACAGGAGCACTTGATCCTGATCGGGTCATGACAGAATCCATTAAGATCCTGGATAAGCAGCTGAAGGAACTTGAAGGCGAAATCAAGGTGAAGAAGAGTGAAGAAGACTAAGGCTACAAACCCTGAACTGATAGAATTAATCGCGTTTCTGAAAAAGCAAAGTAACACAAACAACGTGGAAATCTGGCGGGACGTTGCCAAACGCTTGGCCAGACCTAGAAGGAGAACTGTTCCGGTGAACGTAAGCCGCCTAAACAGGTTCACAAACAAAAGTGAAACAGTAGTTGTCCCTGGCAAAGTATTAGGCACAGGCGAAATAGATCATCCCATAAAGGTAACCGCATTTGGCTTCTCTGCCAAGGCAAAGGAAAAAATAGAAGCGGCCAGAGGCAAGTGCATATCCTTCATTGACCTCGTCAAGAAAAATCCAAAAGGCTCAAAAGTGAAAATAATCAGGTGAAGAAATGGAGACAACAAGCAAGCCAATCGTTGTTTTTGATGCTAACGGGCTTATTCTAGGCAGGATGGCAAGCCAAATTGCCAAACGACTGTTGAACGGCGAGGAAATAGTGATAGTCAACGCCGAGAAAGCCGTGATTTCAGGAAGAAAGGGAAGCAAAGTAAGTGAAGCCAAGGAATTCCTGGAAGTAGGCGGCGTCGGTCGCGGGCCGTTCCATTATCGGAGACCTGACAAAGTAGTCAGAAAAACCGTGAGAGGTATGCTACCGTTCAAACAACCAAAAGGGAAGCAAGCTTACAAACGCCTCAAAGTATTCATCGGCGTACCGGAAGACCTGAAGACCCAAAAAATGGAAACGGTAGCCGACGCTCAGGCGAAGAAGTTGAAATGCTCGTACTTTACAGTAGGGGAATTCTCAAAGGAAATAGGATGGAATCCAGGTGAATAAACATGCCAGCTAAGAAAACTTTGGTCGTGAGTGGAAAAAGAAAAACTGCCCTATCACGTGCAGTGGTGAGACAGGGTATTGGAAGAGTCTACATAAACAAAGTTCCAGTGGAGATCTATGAGCCTGAAATTGCACGTGAAAAAATGATGGAGCCACTTATACAAGCTGGAGACGAGGTTTGGAAGCAATTGGACTTAGACGTGAAGACTTCAGGGGGAGGCTACATGGGACAGGCCGAGGCCACACGAACGGCAATTGCAAATGCTATTTTGAAGTGGACCAAGAGCACTCATTTACGTTCAGTTTACGCAGAATATGACAGAACGATGATTGCAGGAGATTCAAGGAAAAAGGAAACCAAGAAATTTGGAGGGCCGGGTGCTCGGTCGAGAGACCAGAAGAGCTACCGATAAAGAGGGTTGAAATGGGTTGATCATACCTGTAAGATGTTTTACTTGTGGCAAATTGATTGGGGACAAATGGGAGGAATTCACCAGAAGAGTCAAAGCTGGTGAAAATCCAGGTGAAATATTGGACAGTCTCGGAGTAAAACGGTACTGTTGCCGACGGATGTTGCTGTCGCACGCAGAGATTTTGGACGAAGTCCTCCGGTTTTATGAAGAAGCTGAGAAACGGAAAGAGGCAAGAAGCTATTATTGAGGAAACCTGTGGGAAAATCATGGCGGCAGTAATTGAGGATATTATAGCAAGAAAAGTCTTCAACAATCGCGGAGAAGAAACGATAGAAGTCGACATAATTACTGCCCAAGGTTTTGGAAGAGTTGCTGCGCCTGCCGGAAAAAGCCGCGGAAAAGCTGAAGTTGTCTATTATCCACAGGACGGGGTTGAACAGGCAATTAAGAGAGTTGATGACCTCATAGCGCCGGAAATAGTAGGCTTGAACGCGGACTGCCAAGAAGAAATTGACAAGACATTGCATGAACTCGACGGTTCAAAAGACTTCAGGTCGATAGGTGGAAACACTGCCTTCGCAATTTCTTTAGCAAGCGCAGAAGCAGCTGCAAACTCGAATGGTCTTCTTCTCTTTCAGTACTTAGGCGGACACGTGGCGCATGAACTTCCCTATCCGTTGGGGAATACGATAAGCGGTGGGCAGCACACAGGTGGAAAATCCCCCGATATACAAGAGTTCCTGGTTCTTTCTCATGGTGCTGATTCGTTTCTGGAAGCTGTTTCGGCGAATGTCCAGGTTCACAGAAGAATCGGTGAAATGCTCGGCAAGAAGGATAAGCTTTTCAGCGGCGGAAGAAGCGACGAAGGAGCTTGGGTGGCCAATATTGGAAACGCTGAGGCATTTGAAATTTTGGCCAAAGCCTGTGAAGAAATAAGCAGCGAATTGGGTTTTGCATGCGGCATGGGCATCGACTTTGCATCATCCTCGCTCTGGAGCAATAGGAAGAAGAAATACATTTACCAGCGGGAAGACAAGAAGCGCGACTCAGGTGAACAACTGGAATACGTGATTGAACTGACGAAAAAGTATCGCCTGGCCTACGTTGAAGATCCATTCCATGAGGAAGACTTCAAAAGCTTTGCAGAGCTCTCCAAGAAAATTAAGAATTGCCTGGTCTGCGGCGACGACCTTTTCACCACAAACAGCGAACGACTAAGCCGTGGAGTAAAAGCGCATGCGGGCAACGCCATCATAATCAAGGTCAACCAGGTGGGTACGCTTTCAGATGCATGGGAAACTGTTGAAATGGCACATAGACACGGGTATGTTCCAGTGATGTCTCACCGTTCAGGGGATACGTGCGATTGGCATATAGCACAACTTGCTGTGGCTTTCAGATGTCCAATAATCAAAGCTGGAGTCGTCGAAGCCGCGCGGACGGCAAAAATGAATGAACTCATACGGATCGAGGAGTTTCTCGGAGACCGAGCCAAAATGGCTGACCTTGAAATATTGAAAGGAGTGTAAAGAAATTTGTCAGAAGACGATGAAATCAAAGTGGGACCTGAAGAAGAAAACAAGGAAGAAGAAAGCAAAGAAGAAGAGATTAATGAAGAGATTGAGGAAGTGAAAACAGCAGAGCCAGAAGAGAAACCTGAGACCGCAGAAGCCGCTGCGCCAGTGACTCCTGGGGAAGAGCTTCTCTTGCCCCAAGATACGCTATTGTCCGCTGGTATACACATTGGAACTAGAATGAAAACTGGGGATATGGAACCGTTCATTTATCGTGTCAGGCCTGACGGTCTTTTTGTTCTGGATGTTAAGAAGACTGATGATAGGATACGGGTGGCAGCCAAGTTTCTAGCTAGGTTCGAGCCAGCCAAGATTGCTGCTGCGGCCGCAAGGCTTTACGCGCAGGAACCTGTTACTAAATTCAGCCAAGTCACAGGTGCAACTCCTGTAGTTGGAAGGTTCATACCTGGACTCTTGTCAAACCCACTGTACCCCAACCGAATTGAACCAGACGTGCTGATAGTTTCCGACCCTAGGGCAGACTCTCAAGCAGTCAAAGAGGCTTCTTCGGTCGGCATACCCGCAGTTGCTCTGTGCAGCACAGACAACGAGTTCGTCGGAGTCGACTTGGTAATTCCCACCAACAACAAGGGACGACGGGCTTTAGCCGTAATCTACTGGCTCTTGGCAAGGCAAGTGCTGCGGGAGCGGGGAGAACTGCCGGCTGACAAGGATCCGCAAGTTACAATCGACGATTTTGAGGCGAAGATTGCTAGGGAGGAAGAGGGGGAAATTTAACCCGATGGCGAAGGTTCGGCATCCCTGCCAAGCCGGAGCCTTCTATGAGGATAACCCCGAATCTCTGAGACGACAAATAAAAGGGTGTTTCCTGAGCAGACTTGGACCTGGAAAGCTGCCGGAAGTCAACAAGAATGGCCCTAGAAAAATCGTAGGGCTCGTTTGTCCACATGCTGGTTACATGTTTTCAGGTCCTGTAGCAGCTCATTCCTATTACCATTTGGCTCTCGACGGGAAACCCGATGTTGTTTTCCTGTTCGGACCAAACCACACGGGCCTAGGCAGCGGTTTAGCTGTCATGAATGAAGGTTTCTGGCGCACCCCGCTGGGTGATGTTGAAATAGACGGTGAACTGGCCAATAAGCTCACCACTGAAGCCAAAATAGTTGATGTTGATGATTCTGCTCATAGTTTTGAACATTCGATTGAGGTTCAGCTTCCTTTTCTTCAGTATCTTTATGGTTCAGACTTCAAGATTGTGCCAATCTGTTTTCTTATGCAGGATTTGTCTTCAGCGCGAGAAGTTGGGGAAGCTGTTGCGAAGGTTGCGGCGCAGAGGAACGCTGTGATCATAGCCTCGTCGGACATGACTCACTATGAGACTCAGGAACGCGCGGAACGGAAGGATAGAAAAGCTCTTGAAGCTATAGAAGCGTTGGATGAGACTCGATTCTATTCAACCGTTGAAGCTAATCGCATTACTGCTTGTGGTTATGGGCCAATAGCGGCTCTTATCACGGCTGCAAAAGTCTTGGGAGTGAAAGAGGCAAAATTATTATGCTATAAGACCAGTGGAGATGTAATTGGCGACTACTCAAGCGTCGTCGGGTACGCAGCCGTATGTTTCACAAAATAGTGGTGTAGAATGGGGGTCATTGCCTCAGCTCCCGCGAAAATCATACTTTTCGGAGAACACTTCGTCGTCTATGGTGAACCGGCCATCGTTCTAGCCATAGACAAAAGAGCCTACGCAACGGTGGATCACAGCGACGACAAATGCCTCCACGTGCGGTCGGCGAACCTGAATTTAAGAGGCTACTTCAAAGATGGAATTTTCAAAGTTGAGCAGGGTGACATGAGAGAAGCGAAGTTGAAGTTTGAACCTGTGAAGGTGGCGGTGGAAAAGGTCCTAGCTGCATACAAGGACAACGTTGGTTTAGATGTTGAAATCAATTCAACCGTTCCAGTTGGTGCTGGACTAGGCTCTTCGGCCGCAGTGGTGGCTGCTGTAACGGTTGCCGTGGGTGCGCTTCTAAACGTGAAAATGTCGAAGGAAGACGTCTTCCGCGTTGCTCTCGAAGCCGAGAGAGTGGTGCATGGAACCCCTTCAGGTGTGGATCCGGCGATAGCGACTTTCGGCGGGACTCTTCTATTTCAAACCGACACCGGATTCAAGCCTCTTGAAGTGAAGACGGAGATCCCTCTCGTCATTGGGGACACGGGTGTTGAGAGATCAACGAAAGTCCAAGTTGACAAGGTAAGAACAATTACGGGAAACTATCCGCAGATTGTTGAGTTAATAAGGAAAGCGGCTAGGGAAATTGTCTTAAGAGCACTGGACGCTTTCAAACATAATGACCTGAAAACGCTCGGCGACTTGATGAATATTAATCACGCTCTGCTTTACGGAGTAGGAGTGTCAGACGAATCCCTTGAATGGCTGATAAACGCGGCTAAGAAAGCAGGTGCATTGGGAGCGAAACTGACCGGCGCTGGCGGAGGAGGATGCATGATCGCATTGGCAAATAATGAGAAACTTCAAGGCGTCCTTGACGCAATCATGAGAGCTGGCGGCAGACCTTTCATAGCTAGAAAGACAGATGAAGGTGTAAGGATTGAGCGAGCCTAAACCTACGGTGTTGAAAATCGGCGGTTCAGTGATAACCGATAAGAACGGAGAGCTTGCAGCTAAGACGCATGAAATAAACCGCTTGGCAGAGGAAATACAAAACGCCAACATCAAAAACCTGATAATCATCCACGGCGGCGGAAGCTTCGGTCACCCCGTAGCAGAAAAGTACAAAATAAAAGATGGATACAAAGAAGAGTTGCAGAAGATAGGTTTCTCCGAAACCCATCACGTCATGACGGTGCTGAACGGATTGTTCGTGGACTCACTTGTTTGGCACAATGTGCCAGCAGTCAGCATTACACCATCATCATGCATAATTACAGAAAACGGCCGAATCAAACAATTCGAGGACGCCCCAGTAAAAGCACTGTTGAAACTGGGTTTCACACCGGTCCTCTACGGAGACGCAGTTTTGGATACAAAACTGGGATTCACAATATTGTCAGGCGACCAACTTGTTTCAGCACTTGCGATGAAGTTCAACGCACGAAGCATAATAATAGGCATAGATGAAGATGGAGTCTTCAATGCGGATCCAAAACTTGATAAAACTGCAAAAATGTTCGAGCATCTGACGCTTGAAGAACTGAGGAAGCTGCAAGGAAAACTCGGCAAGGCTACAGCATGCGATGTCACTGGCGGAATGTTTGGTAAAATGGCCGAACTCATTCCGGCTATCGAACAGAAGATACCGGTGACAATTGTCAACGCCACCGAACCTCGCTATGTATGCAGAGCTCTTCAAGGGGAAAAAGTGAAGGGCACAATAATAGAGAAGGAATAGAGACCTTGTCAGACGAAACAAAGAAACGCAAGGCAGATCACATCAGGATTTCATTGAACGAGAACGTCCAAGCAAAGCGTGTGACGACCGGTCTTGGAGACGTAAGTTTTGTTCACAGGGCGTTGCCTGAGATTGACAGGAACAAGATAGACCTTTCTTCCAAGGTTTTCGGTCACAAGTTCGCTGCGCCATTGATCGCAGGTGCAATAACCGGCGGGACGGACGAGGCTGAAAGAATCAACGCGACAATTGCAGAGGCCATCGAAGAGTTGGGTTTGGGAATGGGTGTTGGAAGTCAACGTGCAGCATTAGAGGACAAGAGGCTTGAGAAAACCTTTGCAATCGCCAGAAAAAAGGCGCCGACAGCTTTCCTCATTGCAAACATCGGTGGAATACAGTTTGCTAACGGTTATGGTCTAAAAGAAGCCAAAAAGGCCTCAGACATGATCGATGCAGATGCTTTGGCAATACATCTTAACGCGTTGCAGGAGACAGCTCAACCAGAGGGGCAAACGAACTTCCACGGGATTCTTGAACGCGTGGGCGAGTTAGCGGAAAAATTGGACAAGCCCGTTATTGCTAAAGAGACAGGCGCAGGAATTGCGGCTGAAGAGGCAAAGAAACTTGAAAACGCAGGCGTCAAAGGAATAGACGTCAGTGGGGCAGGGGGCACAAGCTTCGCAGCCGTTGAATACTACCGTGCCAAATCAAGGAATTTTAGTTCCCAACGCAGGTTAGGCGCCGCGTTTTGGGACTGGGGAATTCCCACGGCCGTAAGCATTGTTGAGGTTTCTGAGACGGTCAAAATACCCGTTATAGCCTCTGGAGGAATACGTAGCGGTGTGGATGTTGCCAAGTGCTTAGCTCTAGGCGCAAGCTTGGCAAGTCTCTCCCAACCGATCCTTCAGTCGGCGGTTAAGGGCGCAAAGGAGACGATCAAGACGCTTTCGCTTCTGAGAGACGAGTTAAGAAATGTCATGTTTCTTGTCGGTGCAGACTCCGTTGAGCAATTGAAAAAGTCCCCCGTTGTCATAGCTGGTAAGACATCAGAATGGTTGCGCACGCGGGGCTTCAGCATAGAGAGCTACGCGCGAAGGCAAGGTGCTTAGTCTTGGACATTGAAGAACTTCTTCAAGAGAAGGCCCCGCTGATAAACAAGGCCGTTGAGAAGTATATTCCAAGAGTCTTCTCGAAGAATGCCATTCTATTCAAAATAAACCCGCCCAGTTTTTCGTACAATCTGGAACCGTTGAACAAAACTGTTGCCGACCCGATTTGGGAATTTCTTGACAGAGGCGGGAAAAGATGGCGACCAACCCTGTTCCTGATTGTCTGCGAGGCATTGGGCAAGAATCCTGAAGAACATGTTGATTTCGCCATCATACCTGAAGTCATTCACAACGGAACCTTGATGCTCGACGACATAGAGGATGCATCTGAACTTCGCAGGGGAAAACCTTGCACCTACAGGATCTACGGTTTGGACATAGCCATAAACGCTGGAAACGCCATGTACTACTTGCCGCTTCTGCCACTGTTGGAAAAAAGAAAGAAGCTTTCGGCACAAACACTCAGCAGGATTTATGAGGTTTACACTCAGGAAATGATCAACCTGAGTCTTGGCCAAGCAATGGACATAGCTTGGCACAGGGGTTTGGCAAACGCTGACACAATCAGCGAGGAAGATTATTTGCAGATGTGTGCTTACAAGACAGGAACTTTGGCGAGAATGTCGGCGAAAATCGCCAGTGTCCTAGCCAGTGCAGATAATACATTGACTGAGAAGCTTGGACGCTACGCTGAAAGCGTAGGTGTTGGCTTTCAAATACAAGACGACGTGTTGGATTTGACCAGCGACGAATTCGCGGAGAAGAAAGGCGGACGGGGACAGGACATCACAGAAGGCAAGCGCAGCCTGCCCGTAATTCACACTTTGAAAGTTGCCGATCCCACGGACAGAAGCAGACTGGTTGAAATCCTTAACTTGCACACTTCGAAACAGAAACTGAGAAACGAGGCCATAACGATAATGCAGAATTACGGCTCAATAGAATATGCCAAAGAAAAGGCCAAGAAAATGGTTAGGAAGAGTTGGAGCGAAGTTGACCCGTTGCTGCCCTCTTCGCTTGCAAAGGAAAAACTGAAAGCCTTCGCAGTCTTCTTGATTGAAAGAAAAATATAGAGCGTAATGTTGTTGACGTCGAAAGAAGAAGCAGAATTAGGGGAACTTGTTCGCAAATCCGCATTGTTGAATGCCGTCAAGCATGATGGCAAAGCGCAGCCAGGAGCCGTTATCGGGAAGATATTGGGTGAAAAACCAGAGTACAGAGACAACGTCAAGAAAATATCCACTCTAATCAACGAAGTCGTTCAAGAAGTCAACAGTCTCCCGTTTGAAGAGCAAAAACGCATTGCCGAGGAGAAGTGGCCTGAAGCTTTTGTGAAGGAGAAGACTGAGGAGAAGCGGCTTCCTCCATTGCCGAATGCTGACAAGTATTCGCAAGTAGTCACGCGTTATGCGCCTAACCCTGACTGTGTGCTGCATTTAGGTTCAGCCAGAGCGATAGTGCTATGCCACGAATACGCTAGAATGTACAAAGGGAAGTTCATTCTCCGCTTCGAGGATACTGATCCAAAGCTGAAAAGACCTGTGTTGGAATTCTACGACTTGATTAGACAGGATTTGGCTTGGCTTGAATGTAAGCCAGATGAAGAGTACATTCAAAGCGACAGGATTCCAATTTACTATGAACACGCTGAAAAACTGTTGAAAGATGGAAACGCTTACGTCTGCACATGCAAGCCTGAAGATTTTCGGAAGAGAATACTTGCTCAAAGATCGTGTGATTGCCGAGACCTGCCGGTAGAAGAGAATCTTCAGCGATGGAAACGTATGTTTGAGGGCGGCTACAAAGCAGGCGAAGCCGTCGTCAGAGTTAAGACAGACCTGGATCATCCGAACCCTGCTGTTCGCGACTGGCCCGCCCTTAGGGTGCTTGACACTCAGAAATATCCTCATCCGAGAGTTGGGAGCAAGTACAAGGTTTGGCCACTCTACAATCTTGCCGCCGGTGTGGATGATCATCTGATGGGTGTCACCCACATTATTCGTGGAAAAGAGCATTTGACGAATGAGGTTCGCCAAACATACATGTACAAGCATTTGGGTTGGAGGTATCCTGAGGCTATACATTATGGAAGACTGAAGATAACAGGGGCTTCCCTTAGCAAGTCGAAAATTGTGCAGGGGATGCAGGAGGGAGTTTACAAGAGCTGGGATGATCCGCGATTAGCGACGTTCATGGCCTTGCGAAGACGAGGAATACAGCCTGACGCAGTCAAGAAGATGATAAAAGACGTAGGACCGAAGACTTCAGACGTCATCCTGAGCTGGGAAAACTTGTACGCCTACAACCGAAAAATACTGGATCCAACTGCTGACAGATACTTCTTTGTGCAGACGCCGATAGAGCTAACGGTCAAGCAGGTTCCGAAAAGTTTCGATGTGAAGCTTAACTTGCATCCAGATCATCCTGAGAGAGGTTTCAGAGAATACTCGGTAAAACCTCAAGGAGAAGACAACCACGTAACATTGTGGGTTTCTAGGAAAGACATTGACGAGTCTAGAGTAGGGACAATGCTTCGTCTCATGGAGTTGTTCAACGTGAAGATTGAGAAGGCAAACGTTTTTTCTGCTGAAGGCGTTTTCGTAAGCGAGTCCTATGAGGATGCAAGGAAAGTCAAAGCGCAGTTGATTCATTGGATACTGATAGGCAAAGACATGCCTTGCAGCGTGGTGATGCCTGACGCCACATTGACAGAAGGAGTGGCCGAGAGCGCCTGCAGGCAGCTGAAACCGGACGGCATAATTCAGTTTGAAAGGTTCGGTTTTGTCAGGATTGACAAAAACAACGCTGCACTAACGGCTTACTATGCTCAAAAATGAATTGCAGGAGAGGGAAAAAATGCGAAAGCAAGAAAAGATCATCATCTGGCCAACCTATTTTGATTCAGCCAGAACCAGAATGGACGGAAGAAGAGTTTCCAAAAGCCTTGCCGTTGCCGCTCCGAGGATCACGGAAGTGAAAGAAGCAGCTGAAAAGCTCGGTCTAGCATGCGAGCTGGTTCTAGATGCCGGGTACTCAAAGACTCCTTGGTTGAAAACCGGCATGCTTCTTGTTGAAAAGAAGGGATCTAAGAATCAGACTATTGTAATGATTGCAAAACAGCTCGTGAAAATCCGTTCTGCAACGCAGGCCGAATAGGAAGCTAACTTTTTTCTGAACTTATGAGGACGGCGTTCAATACTCCATGTTGTCCCGGACGTGAAGTCACTTTTGCTTGGCCAAGAGGAGTTTCTACTACGGCGCCTTTTGTGATTACGCCTCTGCGGTTGTAGTCGATGTTTGTCGGGTTCTTGACGACGCGTACAATCTCTGTTTTTTCGGTTTTTCCTGTCTTTGGGTCAGTGACGCAGACTTGTTTTTCGCTTAGTATCTTGATTTTGATGTTTCCGCCTCTGCCTCTTACGAATTTTCTTTTTTGTTCTCCCATGATAGTCTCAACCGCGAACGTGCCTTGTTCGAATTTCCTTTTCTTTCTGTGGGCGTGTCTTCTGCCGCCTGATGGTTTTTGTTTGTGCATGTCGCCGTGCCAAACGGACATCTCTATTTCTCCCTTGTTGTTGGATTTTGGTGTGGACTATCACGGTTCTTTCAAATATAAGGCTATCCGTTTCAGGTTTGAGGGTTTTCTTGTTTCGGAGGCTCTTCGAAAACATGTTTCAACTCTTTCTTCATCATTGCAGTGTCCAAGCTGAGGCCAAAGTAGTCTGCAAAGTATTCGGTTGTTCTGAGAATCGTTGACC
This sequence comes from Bathyarchaeia archaeon, assembly GCA_041479575.1. Classification (GTDB taxonomy): domain Archaea; phylum Thermoproteota; class Bathyarchaeia; order Bathyarchaeales; family Bathycorpusculaceae; genus DASPPK01. Next base: position 3,400 of record JBGOYH010000011.1, on the reverse strand, counting down.
GTCCGCTTCTTTCGCTTCCTACAAGCCCGATATCTTTCAGGGACTTTATGTGGCCGTAGGCGTGACGACCCCTCACTTCTATGACTCTTTTCTGTGAAACTGGCTGTCTGTAGGCTATGTACGAAAGAGTTTTCAAGGGGCCTACTGAAAGCAGTGGTCTGTTAACAAACTTTTTGACGTGCGGCGTGAAATCTGCTTTCAACTGCAGTACAAACCTTTCATCTTTCAATTCCAGAATTTCGAGGGCGGTTTTCCTTGCTGCGTATTCCTGCATGAGTGTGTCGACTGTTCGTCTGGCCCTTTTCTTTGAGCGTGTTTTCAACACTGAGCACAGCTCGTTCAGGTCTAGCGGTCGTCCTGCAACGTACAGCGCAGCCTCTACTAAAGGTGCGTCGGCGTGAATCTTGTCCGGGGCCTCTTCTTCTTCTTCTTCAGCGCCTAGACTAGGTGCTTGGTTCTCCATTTGCTCCAAGTTTCAAATCTCCAATGGTTATGTAAATTTCCTCTGTCTCTTCGTTCTGCCATAGATTGATTTTGCTTTCTTGTGCCATGAATAGTAAGAGAATGAATGTGCGGATGGCTTCAAGCCGTCCTACTCCCTTGATCAGGGTTGAAAACTCGATTATTCCAGCGCCTTTGACACGGTCTGAAAGTACGGTGTAGAGTTTCTCCATCTGGACTTCAATTTCCATCAGGAACAGATCCTGGGGAGGAAGTATCTCAGACAGCGATGGCAAAATCGACTCTGGCACAATCGGTGGGGGTCGAATCAACTGCTCTCCTTTCAAGACGTCATCTAATACTTCCAGAAGGTTTTTGATTGTTGTGGAGGTGAGCTCATGTCTGAGGGGTAAGAATAATGGTGGGGGCAAGAAGTCCATTGGCGGTTTGGGCGGCGGCGGAGGTTCTTCGAGTTTCAGAAGAAGTCTTGATTTCATCAGGTATATTAGCGCTGAAGAATCGAGCGCAACTCCTGATGCTCTGAAGTCCACCTGTCCAGTTTTGTCCATGTTTTCAAGAAACGATCTGAGCAGAAATGCAATGTTAACGTTCCAGGGTATGAGTTTCTCAAGTTTGTGAAATTCAAAGAGTATGTTCCATGGAGGAAACAAATAGAATGGCTTCTTCATCGTTGTGGATGACATTACGCTGAAGCCTCCAGCAACTTGGCCGATATGACGTTTGACACTCCGTTTTGCATATAGGCCCCGTAAACTTTCTGCGCTTTGTTGACCATTTCAGGTTTCAACGTGATGACTATGAACTGCGTCTTGTCTGATTCTTCCACCAAAAGATCCGCAAGTTTCGAAACGTGGAACGCGTCTAGGTGAGCGTCAATTTCGTCCAGAATGTAGAAAGACGCCGGTGTGAACTCTCTCAATGCAAATATAAATGATACGGCTGATACTGAACGTTCGCCGCCGCTGGCTCCGCTTACAACGATTGAGGGTTTGTTTGGGAACTGCACGATCATGTCGATGCCGCCTGAGAAGGGTTCTTCAATGTTCTCGAGCATCAATGTCGCGGTGCCGCCTCCCGTGACCCTTGAGAAGTATACTTTCAGTTTTTCGTTGATTTTTTCGAAAGCCTCAATGAAGACTTTGCGCTTCTTTTGTTCGATCGCATCCATGAACTTAAGAATTGCTTGCTTTTCCTTTTCAAGTTCGTTCATTCTCATGGAAAGTTCCCTGTAGCGTGAAATCTGATCTGCATAGTGCGACAATGCAAGCTGGTTGACTGCGCCTATTCTTTCAAGTTCCAGCTGCATCATCTTCATCGATGTTTCAGCCTCTTCAACCTGCTTCGGAGTCACGACCAACGGATGCTCGTACCCAGAAAGTCTCAGTTGCCTTCGATACTGGTCAAGCTGCAAGATGGATGTTTGACTGTTTAGTTGAAGCTGGTTGTTCAAGCGGTCAGCTTGTTCATATTCAGCGTCAAGCTTGCGTAGTTCTTTGTCTATTTCGTCTATCTGGCTGGTGAATTTCTTTGCTTCCTCTCTTGCTGAGAAAACTGTCTTTGAAAGTTCAACACGGCTCTTTTCCAGTTGTGAGAGTTCTTGTTTCAATGCTTCTCTCTGTTGGAGGGCTTCTTGAACTTCTTTCTCGACTCTTCTGAGCTGTGTTTCAACTTTTGAAGTCTGAATTTTTGAGTTTTGATACCCAACTCTCAAAACGTTGTCGAACTGCGACTGAAGCGTTGAGATTTCGGTTTGGCTTGTCCCGAGCTTCTGTCTGAGAGTTATTACCTCTTCTGAGAGTCTTTCTCTTTTGATTTCCATTTCTTGAATGTGTCCAGGATCTGTTTTCTTTCTTAGAGCCACCAGTTCGTTCTGGAGTTTTCGCATTCCTTTTAGGATTGAGCTTCTTTCAGCTCTGTGAACCCACATTTGGGCTTTTTCTTCTTCAACTTCTTTGGTGATTTTAGTAATGTAGTGGTCCACTCGTTTGACATTGGACTTTGTTCTTCTTACACTTCTTTTTACTCTGACTATTTCCCTGTCCAACGTCGTTATGGCTTCTGACAGACGAGCAATTTCCACTCGTGTCCTGTCAATTTCCTCTCTAAAACTAGTTATATCATCGTTTCTTCTTGAAAGATGCTGCTGAAGCGCATTGACAGCCTCGTCTAAGCTTTTGATGGCTGTCTCACTTGGGATTATGGTGGAGAAATCTATTGGAGCCCGGTAATATCCAGATTCGAAAGCCCCGCCAATCTCGTAGAGATCTCCCTCCACCGTCACTGTTCGGAAGCCTTGACCTAACAAGTTGAAAGCAGTCTTGTGATCTGCTACTATGAGCGTGTCTCCAAAAACGAAGCGGACAGCAGGTTCATAGCTTTTTTCCGACTTTATGAATGCCTCGACAGCCCCTCGTATGCCTTCTTTCTGAGGAATTTTCACCGGTTTTGTTGCAGCTGCTCCTTCAAGGGATATGATCTTGATTCGTCCAAGTTTCATTCTTCTTAAAGTTTCTGTACAGGTGAAGGCTGCATCAAAATCTTTCACAACAACAGCGTCAAGCCATCCTGCCGATGCAGCTTCTATCGCTTTTTGATAACTCTTATCGATCTTCGCTAGACTGCGCAGTCTTCCGTACACGCCTTTGATGACGCCAAGTTCGCCCAGTTCTTCTATGCTTCTGAGGGCTTTCTCTTCGGTAGCCACGGTTTCCGCCAGTTCTCGTTGCGTGGCAAACTCCACGACTGCTTCGCGTGCTGAGTCGGCTATCTTGCCTGCTTCGACAATTTCTTTCTCGGTAGCATCTTTCTGTGCGATTCTTCTTTCAAGGTTCTTTTCTAGGTTTTTCAGTTGGGTTTTCTGTTCTTTCTGGACTTTTTCAAGCTCCTGATAGGACTTGTCAAGTTCAGCGAATGTTGCTGCGAACCGTTCCTTTCGCTC
>JBGOYH010000010.1:0-22735 GCA_041479575.1 Bathyarchaeia archaeon | reverse complement strand
TCAGAAAATGAGGTGATTAAGATGGTGGAAACTAGAATTGACATATCAGAATTGAAGAATGAAGGAAGCGATTTGATAAAGGAATTGACCGCATATCTGAAAGAAAAGACAAACTCCAAGGTTGATGCAGGAGCCAACGACATTGTCATCAAGGGCGAGGAAGCAATCGTGTCTCGGACATACTTGCGCCTTCTGTTGCGGAAATTCCTTCATAAAAAGGAACTGAAAGAATATTTTAGAGTGATAGGCGGCAAAGAAAACGCACTTGTCGTGAAAGGCAAGAAGGTAGAGGAAGAAGAGTAACTCTTCTTCTTATCGCCCTTTTTTCCTGTTAAGGCAGCCTCAGAACTAGATCAACTTCCGTTTCTGATCGTGAAAAGTATCCCACTCAGGACCAAGACTGCACCCAAGGCGAAGACTAGAGCTGGAATCTCCTGGAAAACAGCTATCCCCAAAATCGTTGCCCCGATAGGCTCCAGCAACGCCATTGTGGCAGTCTCAAATGACTTGAAGTTAGACAGGGAAGAAAAATACAGCGTGTGGGCAATTGCCGTTGGAAGTAGCCCCAAACCAATCAGTGGGAGAATAGTTGCTGGAAGAAACGGGAATAGGGAAACCGTGTTTCCAGTAGGCATACTCAGGATTGCAACGACGGCTGCGGTGAATGCGTAGACTGGCAACATTATGGATAGAATACTCATTTGACTTCTGACCTTTCTTCCAAAGTTAAGGTAAAAAGCCAGAACCAATGCTGCAAGAACAGCTTCTAAATCTCCTTTTAAGGTTGACGAAGCACCTTGGCTGACCGTTCTCGCAGCAGTTGTCTCGCCGAACGCGATTAGGCAAACGCCAACAAAGGATATTGCTAGGCCTGCCAGTGCAAAGCGGGAGGGTTTAAGCTTGAAAACAAAGCTTGAAATAAGCATCGAGAAGAACGGGACAGTGTTAACCAAAACCGTTGCGTTCAAGATTGTGGTGTCTTTAACCGAAGCTGTAAAGAAAATGAAGTGAAGACCAATGAAAATGCTGAGAACGAACAATTCCTTAATGTTTTCTTTCACAAGCTTCGGCTGGAACGATCTGCTGAAAACAACGGATAGTGTTGCCAAAGCTAGACATGCTATGACCAGACGCCAGAACACGATAGAGAATGAATCCAGGCTCTGCAGAAATCTGATGAAGATTGCTGCTGTTCCGAAAAGAACACCAGCGGTTACTCCTTCCATCAAAGAGCTTTTTCTCGTTCTGACCTGCATTCAAATACCCTATGAGTGATGAGGTATGACCCGATTCACTGAACTATCTAACTAGACTTCTTCTTTCTTAGCTTTCGGAAATAGACGAGAATAATCGATGCGATGACTACTATCGCGATTATCCCCGCAGCAACCCAGTACCAGAAGAGTCTGTCCGCCTCCTGTAGAGGAGTGCCTTCAATAAGCACATCATGGGTTGAGCGTTGATAGGCAAAGTAGATCCACCTGTTATCCCCATCATCATGAACCGTGTAGTTTCGATAAAATGGATTGGCTCCATCAACTGTTACGCTGTAAGGCTCAGTCAACAACGCGTGGGGTATGCGCACTCTGCAAAAACCGTAGTCTTTCGCGTTTGTTCCATCCAGAACCCGCATTCCTATTGTTCCGTTTGATTCGAAATAGGCGAAATCTGCTATCGATGAGTTGGAAATGACATTCACGTCGAAGCCAAGCGGTGTTGCAAAGAGGGACATTTCACCTACGAGAGGGTAGTGGTCTGTGTTGTTGTCGCCTATTTCAAGCGGCACGTCAGCGATTCCATCGTGATCTTGATCAGCACCATTGTAATCGCTCCAGTAGTTGCCTTCAACGCCGTTGTCCCAGCGATTTGCCAGATATACAGATGCTTGCTTGCCGTTGTTGATAATATTGTTATCATAAACTAGATTGTCCACAGAATCCGAATCAAGCCACACGCCATACAACATATTGTCACTCACGTTGTTTTGCATGATCGTACAGTTTCTGCAGCCTTTGCCAAGCCCAATTCCGTCGTATGAATTGTTGAATGCATAATTCAGTCTAATCAGGCCGTTCATGGACGCGTTGGCGTTCAGTCCATAGCCTTCGTTATCATGGACATAGTTGTTCGAAATTTCAAAGTCTAAGGAGTTTGTTACGAGAATTCCGGGGCAGAAATTAGGCCCAACGATGTTCTTATCGATTGTGCAGTTGTGAGAATAACTGGCATAGATGGCGTAGGTGTCAGCCACACCAGTGACAGCATTATCAAGGAGCACAGAGTTGTTGGAATGATCAAGGTATATGCCAAGCAGGCCATGTTCCACTGAAAATCCTTTGATGAGGACGTCAGTGGTCCCTACGTAGACAATTGTTCCTCCTCCGCCTCCGTCAATCGTAGTCGTGTTTCTTCCTTCACCTATTATTGCCAAGGACTTGCTGACGACTAAATGCTCGGGGTATGTTCCTGCATCAACAAGAATCGTTTGTCCATTGACAGTTTCAGGAGCATCTATCGCTTCTTGAATGGACGTGTAGTTCAAACCAGTATTCACGTTATGAACGAGAATCGTGTTAGAAGCCTCACTTTTGAAAGGACTAAATTCCACTCGGAAGATGCAGTTCAGTAAAATGACCAAGCTCAGCACAAGGATTACTGATCTTTTCACATCGCCTCACCGAACTTCTGTTCAAATGCCACTTTGTCGATAAGAAACGTTTAACACGTTTCACGGGTCGATGACCAAAGTTCTGAACCTATTGAGAACGCATCTCTAATTATTCCTTTTGGTCTCAAAGCCCACGACGGCCGCGAAACAAAACTGTAATCAATTTGGGCAAGATAGACTGATTAGGGACTGATTTCTATCCTGCAAACCCTACGCTATTATTAGAGAGCCTTGACATGATCACTTTTCAACCGTGATCTTGCTGATCCCAGCCTCTTTCTCCAGTCTTATCACATGTTCAGCTTTCTCCGCAAAGGCTTCACTATGCGTGACTGCTATCGTCTGCTCTATTGCCTTGAAACGTGAAATAGCCTCGGCCAAACGATCTATGGAACCGTCCTCTGTTCCGAGGCTTTCAGTCGGTTCATCAAGCAGAAGCATGCTTAAACCGTGTCCTGTTCTCGATTGCATGATCAACTGGCCGAGTCCTAGGCGATAGGCAAACGCAAGCAATGTCCTTTCTCCTCCTGAAAGGTTTGATGCCTCCCGTTCGACCCCACCTTCACTGGTGACGTATGGAGTGTATGTTTCATCGATCAAAATGTTCAACAAAGAACCTTCTCCACCGACAAGACTGTCAAGCACTTGTTGAACAAAATTCCGAAGGATTTTGACAAATTCGCTTCGCAGCTTCGGCTGAATACTACGGTAAGCATCACGCATTACACCTATGACCTCAAATGCCTTCACTATTTTCTGCATTCGTTCAATTTTCTGCTGAGCTTGATCGATTCTCTCCTTTATTTCATCCAAACGCTTGGTCAGATCCTTCTTCCGATTCTCCTTCAATCGCACGTCCGATTCCAGAAGATGATACTGCTTAAAGCACTCGTCTCTCTGCGTTCTCGCAGTTTCCAGTCTGGACACGTCAAACATTTCAAGTTCTCTTTGCACAGCAGTTAATTGTTGATTCATTTCCTGTTCTTGTGTCCGTTTCTGCTCTACGTCATCAGTAAGCACAGTTAGTGCTTCTTTTTCTTCTTTGACACGTATCTTTAGATCGTCAATTCTTGGAATCAGTGACTGCAAGTTTGAAAAAGCCGTATTTGCTTCGTTGCGTTGTTTCTGCAGTTCTAGTACGTCAATCGTTAGTTGGCTTATTCTTACTTGCCGCTTGTCATTTTCTTCTTGAATGCGTTGCACAAGACCATTCTTATAATCTTCAGTCAGATTCTGTAAGCAGAGTGGACAGAGGTTCTCTTGGGCAAGGGAAGAAATTCGTTTCTCATCTATCTGCAGGCTCTTCTTGGCGGCTTCCTGTTCCCCTTTCAAACCGGAAATCTTGTCATCAAAAGCTGTTACGCTTCGCCTTAGAGCTTCTGTAGGTTGATCGGCAGGTATTCCGATTTCTCTGAGTTCAGCATTGTAAGAATCTGCTTGGATTTCCATGGAGCTTAGACGTTTCCCAAGATTCCCAATAACATCTTTCTTGCTCTCGACATTTTCAGTCAAAGATGTCAAAGTATCCCGAATGTTCGACAGCTTAGCACGTAGCTCTGTTTCTTTCTGTCTCAGCTTTTCGTTTTGTATTTTCACTTCTTCAAGTTTTTTCAGTTTGGATTCGGCTTCTTCCAAAGCCTTCCTTGCTGTTGTGGCCTTCTTTGCTACATCCTGCATTTCAAGTTCAATGACTGAGAATTCCTCAGCCACTTTGTCATAGTCTCTTCCCAGCTTGTCCATTCCAACGACGTCAGGGTCTTTCTCATACGCTCGTTTCTCGCCTTCGTATTCCTTCTGGTAACCTGCCAGACTCGACCAGGCTGTCTCGTAGTCTGATAATCCGAACAGGTCGTCGAGACGTTTCTGTCTCTCGCGAGGCGCAACGTCCAAAAACTCTTTCAGGTGCTCCTGTCTGACCCACACGATCTCACGGAAAAGCTCCTTGTCCAAACCAGTTGCCGCCTTAAGTTGTTCAGCCACTGCCTCGTTCTTGACTCCGGATATCAAGTTCTCTTCTTCGAAGAGTTTGAGTTCATCAGAATCTTGGTTTATGCCCTTTCCCCGTCTTCGTAGCCCACGGGAGATCGTGTACGTTTTACCATTATGTGTGAACTGAACTGTGACCTTCCCTGCACTTGCACCTTCACGTAACAGATAATCAAAGCTTCTGCCAATGGGGTCTCCGAACAATGCGAAATCTATTGAATAGAGTATGCTTGATTTTCCGCAGCCCAAGCCTCCTACGAGGCAGTTGAAGCCTCGGGCAAAAGGTACAGTTGACTTGACATGTGAGCGTATGTTTTCAAGTTGCACGAGGTCGATCTTCATTTCAGCAGCTCCTCTATTGTCTCTTTCACTTTGTCTTCCTGTTTCTTGGTCAATGGTTCAATTAGACTCACGGCAATGCGAGCTACTTTTTCAGCCTCTTCTGCACTGTAGCGCTCGGAAAAGATCTGTTGGAAATATTCGAAGGCCTTCGTCTTCAAATCTGTGAATTTGCTTTCGAAGATCGATCGAACTACCTCTTCTGAAACCTCACTTTCTCGCAACTGGACAACTGGATGGACAAGCAGAGCCTTCTCAGCAGCTGCTCTGATCTTGGCCACATCTACTTCGGCACGACTGGCTTCAGCTGGCAATGTTCCCTTCAGAACAGGGACAATGACCAATCCATCTTCGTCAGCGCCTCTCACTAGCTGCACGGCTTGTTCGGTGATCTTAGACGGGTTGATGCCCGTGAAGTCTTGTTCCACAACAGTAAATTTGCGCACCGAATCCAGCCGTATGAAATGCGATGTTGCCGTCTTGTGTTCGTCAACCTTAACGTGATAGAAACCTTTTTCCATACTGGCTTCAGCATAGTCTGTGGTTTCTGTGCAGCCGCTGTAAACCAAAATTCCTGTTTTGAACCTCTCCCTGTATGCTTTGTGTACGTGTCCAGCTGCATAGTAGTCGAAACCTTCAGGGATCAGCTCTGGCGGAGCTTCAGCTTCAATGTATGCAGGTGTAATGCTTGGAAGTTCTAGGGCCATGTGGAAAACGAATATGTTGAAGACAGAAGCATCTGGCGTGGGCTTGTTTTCTTGCATGAATGTTGGAAGTGATTCCTCGGTTTTGTGCCTGGTTCTGTAGTTGGGCACTCCGTAAACGTAGCAGCAACCTGGTTCCTTCCAGCAAGCCCCCTCGTGCCTCGGGAGATGATATATGAGTCCAGCGCTGTCGAGAGGGTTCAAAATTGTGCCTGTCACGTTGTTGGGCGCTGAATCATGTGACCCGTCGACCGTAAGAACTGGAACCCCGGCTTCACGGAGGCGACTGAAGTTTCTTATAGCATTCTCCAATGTTACGTTTGAAGGGCGGGCTTGATGGAAAAGATCGCCGGCGATGATGATGAAATTCGGCTTTAGTTCAATAGTCCTGTCGACTAATTCTTGAAAAGCCTTGTCAAAATCCTCACGCCTAGCCTCCAGTCCATACTGTGAATAACCCAAGTGCAGATCAGCAGCATGGACGAAGCTGAAAGCTTTCACATTTTCCCCCCATTGATACGAGCGATGCGATGTCGTAATCTAAACAATGCTTCTGCTACTATCGCTAAATGAGCGGCACTTTTACTTGTAGCTTTTGCTGCGCGATGTCGAGCGATATTAGTCTCGAACTCTGCGCAAAAGCTATAACTCAAGAAGCGTCTGGTTCATTATCTTCAGACAAAAGGGAAGCATATGGCTGCAAGGCCGCTCTTTCGACTTTTCCTGATTGCAGGACTCATTGTCTTAGCGGGCATTCTCGGCGGTTTCATAGGCACCTACCCACTCTTCAAGGCAATTGACACGTATGGAAGTTGGCTGTACGTTTGGCTGGGTGCTGCCTTCGTCGCGACAGTCATTGTCTTGTACATCAACGATTCACGCAAAGAAAAGAAGATCAAAGCAGTTGCTCGCGTTGATACATCAGAGCAAACAAATCATTCAGAAATGGAAACACATTGGGAAGACACTAGCAGCGACTAAAATGTAGAAAGGCATCGAGACATGAAATGTGAAAAGTGTGGACAAGACACTTTCTTGCCATTCAAATGCCCTTATTGCGGAGGCTACTTCTGCGCTGAACATCGTCTACCTGAGAACCATCAATGCCAAGAAATCAACCAAGCGCGCACGCCTGAAGAAACAACACAGCCCTCAGCTCCTCCTGGACAAACACCGATCGGGCATACACATGTCTATCCATTATTGAAAATAGGCAGAAGACGCTTTGCCTTCAGTCGCAAGGAAATTATGCACTTAGCAGTGGCCACAGTACTTGTTATCGGCGCGGGATTAACCTTTCCAAACATGATTTACAATGATTATTCTATGCTTGCCTTACTTTCAGTGCTGTTTGCATTGTCTTTTCTCATTCACGAAATAGCCCATAAAATAATGGCGCAAACGTACGGACTTTGGGCAGAGTTCAGACTCAACGTCATGGGCGTCATTCTGACCCTGCTATCGATGATTCCTTCATTCATAAAAATCATAGGTCCAGGCGTCGTTGTCGTCAGCGGATCTGCTGACAGAAAAACAGTCGGAAAAACGTCAATCATAGGACCGACAACAAACCTTATGCTGGCATCCATATTTTGCGCCGCCGATTTTTTCCTCATGCATAGCTGGATATTCGCAGTTGTGGCTTTCTATAATGCTTGGATCGCGATCTTCAACCTGGTTCCGATAGGAGTGCTTGACGGGTACAAGGTCTTCTTCTGGAACAAGAAAATCTGGGCGTTTGCGTTCGCGGCAAGCGTGGTCCTCGGAATAGTTGCTTATCAACTTCTGTGGTTGACTTAGCCAAAAGTCAGCTATGCCTGGTTTTCCACACTTCAGACAAAATTCAAAGCGCGTTCACTACAGAAGTTCTATCGTCACGTGAACTTCTTCGGGAACACGAATCCTCATGATTCGGCGCATCACACGTTCTTCAGCGTCTATGTCGATCAATCGTTTGTGAATTCGCATTTCCCATTTGTCCCAAGTTGATGTTCCTTCTCCGCAGGGCGACTTCAGAACCGGTACCCTTAGCCGCTTGGTTGGTAACGGAACTGGCCCGTTTATTTTGACGCCTGTTTTCTGGGCGATGACTTTCAGTTCCTCACATACTTCTTCAAGCTTTGAATAGTCGGTGCTTGTCAAGCGTATTCTTGCTTTTCTAACCATTGCCCTTCATTCCTAAGCTTCTGCGCCTAAACAGATTTATCGGGTATTTACCATAGACAACTGACCGCAAATAAAAACTTATCGAACAAAAAGCTTGGAACAACATGCCACGGCAGAAAAGAATCATGGAAAAATGTAAGCTCAACGTCCAAGCCATAATCTTTGACTTGGACGGCACAATAGTAGATTCAAAAGAAGCATACTTGGAAGCTGCAAAAGTAGCGTTCTCTACGCTTGGACGCAGGAAAGTCAGCATCAGAACTGCGATGGAAATTCCTAAGAGATTCGAACTGGGCCTCACCCTGAATGATCTGATTAAAGGAATCGATGAGGAGAACTTCCGAGAAGTGTATCTGAAGGCTTACTATCAAGCGACACGTACTGAGACCAGACCGTTCTCAGATATTGGAGCCATCCTTCAGAACCTTTCAGAAAGGGCAAAACTCGCATTGACGACGAGGCGAAATGTCTCGAAGAATGAAATCATAGATCAGCTGGAGAAGTTCCATTTGGCAAAGTACTTTCAAGCTGTTGTAACGGCAATTGATACCGCCAATCCGAAACCCTCACCCGAAGCACTCATACAGTGTTCAAAGAGACTTGACGTGGAACTACGCGAGTGTGCCGTTGTAGGAGACTCTGTCGTGGATGTGAGAGCCGGAAAGAATGCTGGCGCCCAGACTGTGGCAGTCTTGTCTGGAATTTTCTCTCTTAAAGAGCTTGAGAGGGCAAATCCTGACCTAATCCTGGAAAGCGTCAAAAAATTGCCAGATTTTCTTGAATAACAGCAAAATTGCCTTCCAGGAATATTTCTAGAAAGGAAATATAGCTGAAAACTAGTGAACAAAGTTATAGAAGCGACTACGAATAAAGCTTATTAAAAGCTCAAAGGTCTAGTTTGGAGTGGAGAAGGCTTCGGGAAGGGAGTACCTGTGAATTTCGTAGAAACGTTGATGTCTGAAAAGCTCATTGAGAAGAACCCGCTCATCGACGTTTTGGGCGCGGATCGCAAGGTACTCCAAATAGCATGCCAAGACTTGACCAACTATCTGAAGTTTCATTGGGATATTTCTGGAATAGACGCTGGTCAATGTGAAGTTGTTGAAAGACTTGAGAAGCTTTACGAGCAGAACCCAGAAGAACTGCAGGAATTCATGAGTGTCTGGAGTGGCATGTGGCTGAAAAAGTGGGGAGAAAGGGTCAAACTCTTAATAGGCAACGAAAATTCGAAGAGATGGAACAACGTCACAAAAATCCTCAACAATGCTGAACCAATATGGGCAAGGCTTTCAAATCGTCATCAAATGGAAGACGTCGTGATCTCCACTTTGATTAAGAACGGAGAAATCTGTGGCACATCAATCCTTGCAGAAAACCTCTTGAAAATGGAGCTGGGCGATGAAAAGAAGAAGTATCCAAGCGAGAAAGAGCAGACCCTGAATGTCGTTAACAACGCTTTAAGAAAGGCAAGAGACTTAACTCAAAGCAAAGGTCCACTGATTTTCGTCAAGGTCGACAAAGGTTATTATCAAGCAACACAATAAGCAAGAAAACTCTTTCTTAACGCATTCGTTCTCTATGCAGATTTTTGGTTCGCCACGCGTACGTTTTGATAACCGTCGTTTCTCCATAACCGCAAGCTGCACAGCGTTTCTTTGTCACGTGATATGCTCGTCTTCCGCATCGCCTGCATTTTATGTGGACGGTCTTTCCCTGGCGCTTGCCAAATGAGGGCGTTCCCTTTCCCAATGGTGTCACCTTGGAGGCGGCGAGATCAGTACCACGTTATCTCCTCGGACAATTATCACACCGAGTTTTCTGACGTTCTCTGAAGTTGTGGTATCTTCTGTTTCTTCCAAAACCAAGTTCAGGTGTTGATCGAATCCTTTGAGTCTTCCGCGCAGGTTTTTTCCACCCTTCAACCTTACCAGCACTATTTTTCCGATGTTTTCCTCGAGGATTTCGGTTGTCATTTCGCTCATTCTTTGACCCTCAAACCCAAATTGTTATGCCTTTTATACTTAAACCTTAACATTTAAACCTATCTAAGAGATGGGCAAGATGCCTCAAAAACACAAACGGTATTTTTTGAAAACGAAAGAAGCGAAAACCATTCTACGAAAAGCTTCAGAGAAGCTCAACACCGATATAGAGTTACTGTTCAAGGACAGATTAGATGTCGAAGTCTTTCAAACCAACACGGATGAAATCTTCCTCATAAATGGAAGACCAGTGCTTGTCAAAGCCGGCGAAAACATCTATCCAACCTTAAAGTTTGACGAGTATTTCCATCAAGCTCCTCGAGTTGTTGTGGATATGGGAGCAGTCCCCTACGTGTGCAAAGGTGCAAACATAATGGCACCCGGGATCAAACGCATCGAAGGCGAGTTTAGTAAGAACATCATCGTCTCTGTTGTAGATGAGAAGCATGGAAAACCGATCGCTGTAGGAGAAATCCTGTACAATGCAGAAGAAGCAAAAAACGTCAAGCAAGGCATCGTCGTCAAAAACCTGTATTACGTAGGCGACAAAACATGGAACCTGCTTAAAGAACTGAATTCCACGCCTCAGTGAATACGGATTTGAACGTGAAATCCATAAAACATTTTAATAGTCCAATATGTATTAGAAATTCGGACGTGAAGTTAAGAAAAACTTAAACTCTTGAAAGGCAGAATAAAAGAGCAAGAGAGGAGAATGTTGCCAAGGCTAGGAATACTGCGCAAATCCAAGAAGGAAGAGAAGGAAGTTGAGGTGAAAAGTAGTCCTGGCAAGACCTACTTAAAAGCGATGCCTCTTCGCGACTTGTCAGACTTGGATTCTGTCAAGAATGAGGTCAAAGCCGGAAACATTCTGATCCTCAGAATAACTCCTCTCGCAAACAAGAGCATTGACGACGTCAAACACGCCGTGAACGAGTTGTGCGAGTTCGCTGAATCTGTTGGAGGGGACATTGCAAGGCTAGGCGAAGAACGAGTGGTTGTTTGTCCTCCGAATGTAAAGATTTGGCGAGAGAAAGTGCCGGTTTCAAACGAGCCTATTCCTACAGCAGCCTGAAAGTCTCCATTAGAGCCGGAGCAAACGATCTTATTTCACATCTTCTTTCAATGAAGTCAGCCATGCTAAGACACTTTGCCCTTTCACCGTGACACACAACGACTCTTTCAGGTTTCGGCCTCAAGTGGGTAACGTAGTTGAATATTTGCCTCCTGTCCGAGTGCCCAGAAAAGCCTTCTATCGACTCAACGCGAAGTCTGACTTTCACCACGTCCATTTTACCTTCAGAAGTCATCAAAGTAACTTCATTCAAGCCTTTCTGAACCCTTCTTCCCATCGTGCCTTCAATCTGATAGCTTACAAAGACTGCTGTATTGTTTTCATTGTCCGCCAGGCTCTTGAAATACTCTATCACTGGCCCGCCCTCAAGCATTCCTGAGGTTGCCATTATGATGCAAGGTTCACCCTCGATTATCTCCTGCCGCACGCTAGGGTGCTCCACGATTGTGAAGTAGTCAGACTGGAAGGGGTTGACGCCGTCATGGAGTATGCTGTTTCGCACTTCCCTCCCCAAGTACTCAGGATAAGCCGTATGGATCGCTGTCGCTTCTGAGATCATGCCTTCAATGAAGACAGGAGCTTCCTTCATCATTCCCCGTTTCATGTAGCCATCAAGGATAAGCATTATTTCCTGAGCCCTGCCGACTGCCGGGACCGGAATTAGAACTTTTCCTTTTCGTTCCAATGTATCATTCACAATTCTTGTCAAGCGTTCTTCGGCTTCGACACGCGACGGCATGATGTCGTCTGGACCGCCATAGGTGCTTTCAGTTATAATAGTCTCAACTCTTGGAAACTCTGTTGTTGCCGCTTCAAGAAGCATGGTTCTGGAAAACTTGTAATCACCGGTATAGACAACGTTGTGCAGACCTTCCCCAATGTGCAGGTGAACCATTGAAGAACCAAGAATATGCCCAGCGTTGTGTAGAGTCAACCGTACATCTGGAGCTATGTCCGTGACGACCCCGTACCTTAGAGGAAGCGTGTGCAAGACACATTCCCTGACGTCCTTCTGATCATAGAACGGTGTCGTACCCTGCTTGCCAGCTACGTCCAAATAGTCAAGTTGAAGAAGCGTCATCATGTTTGAGGTTGGAGCAGAGCAGTAGACTGGACCATCATAGCCGTACTTGTACAAGAAAGGCACAAGCCCGCAGTGGTCAAGGTGTGCGTGGCTTATTACCACGGCGTCCAATGATTCCAGTTCAAAAGCTGGGTTGTCAAGTCTTGGAAAAGCCTCGAAAGGTCTTTGGGAACCGGGGTTAACTCCACAATCAAGAAGTATGCTGCTTTCACGAGTTTGAACGAGAAAAGCGGATCTTCCAACCTCTTGGACTCCGCCGAGCGCCGTGATTCTAACATCCCCAACTTCGAACGCTTTAGGTCTAAAAATCCTTTCTCCTACCGTTCGAAGTATCCTTTCTCTTTCCTTGCTTTCCGAGTGAAGATAATGACGCATGTGAGTTACGATCTTCGACTTCAACGGGGGGCTTCTCAAAACATGAGGACGCCACTTGGTCCGCCTAATTATCTCTTGCAGAACGGTCCCGTTCTTTCCAATCACAAGCCCAGGTTTTTTCGCGTCTATGATGATTTCGCCCAAGCTGGGGTCAAAGTTTATGTCTGTTACTTCAGCTTCGGCAGGAACGATGTCTCTTGCTATTTTTTCGGCCTCGACTTCCTGAACCCTTACGGAAGGGTCAGAACGAATGACTATTCGTTTTCTTATGACGTTGACTATGTTAGCAATGACACTGTTCTGCTCAACCAATACCTCTGGTCTCTTGGTGTAAACTGCGAGCGTGGACGCCTCATACTCTATTCTGGTCACTTCAGCTTCTTTCGGTACATGTTCCAAGATGTATTGGCTGATTTCAATTTTTTCTCTGTTAGAATTCGGGGCCACTCTTTTTACTTCCTCAATCAACCAAAAGCTGCTTCTTTTCTTTGTCAGTTAAGTCTCTGTAACCTTTCGCATCTATCACTGCAACGTTGAAGCTGTCTCCGCTTGCTGAGTCACGTTTCATAGCAGCATTAACAGCCTTGACTATTACGGGTAACATATCTTTGATGTGTGCGCCTTCTTTGAACTTGTCTTCGAGAATGCCGTATGCTACTGGTGATCCTGAGCCTGTGGATACAAATGTTTCCTCTGTGAGACTGCCAAACGGGTCTATTGAAAATATGTGAGGACCCGTATCGTCCACACCCCCAACCAAAACCTGCGCCAACAAGGGAACGTATCTGGCTGAAAAAAGCAGGTTCGAAAGAAGCCTTGCAGCCGAGCTTATCGGCAAAGGCCTGCCCAATTCAATCCTGTAGAGTTTGGCGTTCGTGGTCAATATGTCAACAGTTCTTTGTGCGTCAGCAACGCTTCCCGCAATGGTCATGGCCAAATGATCGTCGATTTGGTACACTTTCTTGCCATGTTTGTGGGCAACATAATATCCCATTGTAACACGCGTATCTGAAGCGAGTATGACTCCGTCTTTGCATACGACACCGATGGTTGTCGTTCCTTTCAACGTCAATTGATTTACCACATCATTGTTTATCATATTATGTGTCTCCTAAAACCCAATTACATCAGTAATTACTTCGAAAGGAAGTAGCATCATTCTATCAATGTCTAGGTATTTATTAATATTGCGCTTGGAGGTTCTGTTAACTTGTCATGGGATGGGCATACGTGTTAACTGTCGTGGGATGACAAACATTTCATTTTTAGAGTGCCAAGAAATTGGTGGATAGTGTAAAATTGACAACCAAACAAAACAAACGAATGGGTAAGCTTCGAGAACACGCACTCCATCATTTCGATTTTATCTCGTTCAATTGATTAGATAACATGACTATCTTCTTTATCATTATGACTCCTAAGATAACAAATAGAATCCCAAATACAACATTGAAATCTGCATCATCATTTGAGTGTCCAAAGCAGCCTTCAATACGTCTTCTGTTATGTCACCATGAATCGTTAAGTTTGCAATTCCCATATTGAAAGACCTAGGACTATTATCCCGTACACAGCAGCAACAAAGGCTATCATGGTCAGTAATCCCCTAAACCACGTTTCATATTCAAGTTTAATTCTTTCGACTCTTGCAGCCTTGTCAATCGATTTGTCACCAGCTCTTAAGTCGAATGCATGATAGTGACATATGGCTATGAGTCCTGTTATTAGTGCATAGAATGAACCCCAACCCAATATGAACATGTTAGGGTAGGGCCGAAAATTCAGCAACGATGCTGATATAGCCCCGAATTCAATTAGGCATACTGCGATACCCTTGTTTGCTATGCTCATTCTTTCTCTAGAAATTACAGCGTATGTCACGACCATCACAGGAATTCCTCCGAAAAGAATCCATGGCCCCAAAAGGCTAATCAACGACACCCCATATATTTCATATTGAAGTCTCATATAGACAGTACCCGGAACAAATACAAGAACTCCTATAGGTATGCAGAATGATAATGTGTTTAGAAGCGAAATCATGATCTCAAAAGAATGTGAGACACGCATTCGTTTTGACCTCCTTCAAAACTTGTAGCGTCACTCCATAAGACTTTTTCTATAGGTGGTTCTGTGAAGTCTTCGGTTGATTAAGCTGTTCTGTTAGGTTGTTACTTTTCGGTTGATGCCTCTCTGGAACGGGCCCTAATGCAGTTTTCCCAAAACGGATACTATTGTTATACACATGCGCAACTTCATATATTAAAACGTGTGGTGTCTTCATTTATCTGATGTTCTTTTGGGTTCTGGTAACTTGTAGGGTGATTCGTCACCGTGTTAACAATCGGGTGATACGAGCCCTACCGCAGTTTTCTGAAAACGAGCCCTACGTTAATGTCGCGTTCCAGAAACTCTACGGCGTTCCTGTCTCTTCTGATACTTCGTGTACTTACGTTGATAAGGCAAACCTGACCTCTCCAATAGAAAAATCGCCGCTCATTAGAGAAGAACTCTTAATGATTTATAAGGCGTGATTACTTATGACTCTCGGGGTTAAAGTGTCTCAGAATGGCGGAGAAAAAAGAGGCACGCTGAAAAGCATCTACAGCGTTTTTGCGAATCCAATTGCGGTATTTCTATATTCTCTTCTCTTCGCTCTGTTATCACTCGGGATCGTAGATGTTCAAATGCGATCATATGCGGTAATGATTGTTGGCACTTCATACGTGCTCGTTAGTGTCGGCGTGGCAATTTGGAACGAAAAAATATCTGCTCGAAGAGCACAAGATGAAAATCAAAAACTGAAAAGGCAGGTAGACACGTTACAAACGGAAAGGAACAGTCTGCAAAAGGAAAGGGACGAATTGGAACAAGAAGTGCCCCAGGTAATTGAGTACAGTAGTGTGAAAAAGAGTATCACTTTAAAAGATGCTGAAGGTAATGCGCATTTCTTTATGTCTTACACTGGGAAGAGTGTCAGCGAAGGTCCTGTGGATAAAGTTCGTCATTTCTTAACCACAGCACAGAAAGTTCAGGAGAACAGGCTTGCGAAGGCCAAGTTCAATAATGAAGATATTCATCCAAGAATCGAATACACGGAATGGATCAAGAACGGAAAAAGTACTTGGAAAAATGATATCTATTTTGAGACGTGCGAACCAGTGCAGCGTAATGAACCGTTAGATACGAGCTATGAAGCGGAACTTGAAAAAGAGTATCCCGAGGCTTTCAAAGACAACGGGTTGTCAATCACGCTTCATGAGGTTTCAGTCAAGACCGACCGCTTTCTGGTGGAAATAGCCGCTCCAGACGGCTTTTATTTCAAGAATCCGTTGTTCGATGTTAGAGACATGTTCAGTGACATCGAAATTTTCCAAGAGAAAACGAGAATGTCGGATAAATGTATGCCTACACCAAAGCAAGACAGAAAGAAAATCGTTTGGGATATTCCTTACCCAAAACTATCTTATAGATACATTCTAAAATTCAGTCTTGAAAAATCAGAAGAGAAAAAGGGGAAAAGCTAGCCATCAGTTCCTTCAACTATTGCTTTTTTCATTTCCATTCCTCATTTAAATATGGTCTTTCTATAGTTTGTTAGCCTCAGATTTAAAAGGTTTTCCATTCCATAAAAAAGGAACAGAATGGTCATTCGCAAGTTCCTTCATCCGTCTTTGCGCCCAGTTCAAGTACGAAACGCACATTGTATTTTAAGCTTCTGAAACAATGTTCTGTAACATCGCTCTGGATTTATCTTCCACATTCTACACTAGACAAATGGCTAATATATTATTTCTTCCTAGCCTGTAGTACACGACTACAAAACCGAACCGATCAGTTACGCGTTTTTGCTGGAATTCTGGATTAATGTTATCCACTTGTTTTTTCCTTCAATTTTGATTCCGCAAGCCTCGCTGGGTGTTTTGCCTTCGAGCCCTTCATGAGCCCTAATGTAACTATGAAAAATCTGATAGCCCGCAAGAGCAATTAACCCAAATATATACCAACAAAGTATCAGTAGTTCTTTCGTTAGCATTTTTCATATTCAGCTTTGTCGGCGTTATTACGTTGTTTACTCAACTGTGGGATTATGAAACTACAAAATGCAAGTATACATCCAAAAGCGATGCACCCAACCCCAACATCAAACATGATCTTCAAAGACACAAACTCGACGCCAGAGAACAAACTAAAAGGGGATAAGACACAAATCCAGAGTCCAGCAAATATAAGGAAGATAATAGACTCAGCATCAAGTAATTTCCCCACTAATCGTTTAAATGCTTGTGGTGCAATCGGTCGTTTTGGTCTCCGACGTTTTTTTACACGCTTTTCATCCGACAAAGACTTGACAGCTCCCGCTTGGAATTTTCAAAGAGAAATTCAAACACTTCCAATTATCAACCTGCTTCCAGTGTGAGAATGCAATCTTTCCCAAGCATGTCTGACGAGGGCTGTTCAATCGCAACCATTATTAGACTAAATGAATTATGTATGAAAAAGGGGTCTAAGATGAGTGAGAAAGAAAAAGAAAAGATGAGACTTCTGTACGAATTGATAAAGGGGTCAAGAAGAAGCGACAGACAGCTTGCGAAAGTCCTCAAAATCTCCCAGCCCACAATCACGCGGAAGAGAACACGTCTGGAAGCAGAGGGGTACATGAAGGAATATACAATCGTCCCTGACGTTTCAAAAATGGGTTACGAGATGGTTGCATTCACTTTTCTAGCTTTTACGGAAGCGAAGGCAGAATTGCTCGAGAAAGCACGAGAATGGAGTAAGAAGCAGCCAAACATCGTTTTTGCATCGGATGGCGAAGGCCTCGGAATGAATAGTATCATTGTGTCTGTGCACAAGAACTACGCCAGCTTTTCCAAATTGATCACCAGTCTGAGGCAGGATTGGCAACCTAACCTCAAGGATGTGCAAAGCTTCATACTCAGTGCAAATCGCCCAGATTTGATGGTTAAGCAGTTTTCCTTTAGCTATCTAGAAAAAGCAGACAATTGAAGTGTTCATCAACCAAAAACCTGAACGAGTCGAGCTTTCCAACCTCGCAAAGAAAGGTAACCCTTTTTAAGATTCACGGCACATCGCTATGGAAAGAAGAATAGCAGTTAAACGTGGTTCATGTGCATCTGAAACATCATAGAATGCAGCTTCCGAGAGAAGTAATTGTTGGAAACGGTGCTTTGGAAAGAGTTGGCGAAATCTCTAGAAGGCTAGGTTTCACCCAGTCGGCACTCGTAATCGCAGGCTCAAAAACCAACAATATTGCGGGAAAGAAAGTAAGAAAGATACTGGAGGAAGAGGGATTAACAGTTGACACTTTCCTTGTTGAAGCGGCAACAGTCAAAGACGTTCAAAATGTTGAAGAGAAGATAAGAACGTTGAAGCCCGAGATCGTCTTTGGAGTGGGCGGCGGCACAAAAATAGATGTTGCAAAGTGCAGTTCTGCACGATCAGAAATCCCGTTCATTAGTGTTCCAACAACAGCGTCTCACGACGGAATATCAAGCCCTCTGTCCTCGATCAAAGGTTTTGAGAAACCATATTCAGTGATGTCCCAGGCCCCTCTGGCCATAATTGCAGATACAAACATCATATTGCGCGCCCCCTGGCGCTTCGCCATAAGCGGCTACGAAGACGTAATTGCAAAGTTTACAGCTATCAAAGACTGGCAGTTGGCACGTGAAGAAAAGGACGAATATTACGGAGGATACGCCGCGAGCTTAGCTCTGATGAGTGCCAAGCATGTCATGTTGAACGTGAACTTGATGCAGAAGAAGAATGAGGAGGGCTTGCGAGTTCTGATTGAAGCTTTGATAAGCTGCGGTGTTTCCATGAGCATCGCCGGAAGCAGTCGTCCATGTAGCGGGTCAGAACACCTGTTCAGTCACGCACTTGAAATTGTAAAACCTAATTGCGCTTTGCATGGCGAACGATGCGGGGTCGGAACAATAATGATGGCCTATCTGCATGGTGCCAACTGGAAACGCATAAGAGATGCACTCAAAAAACTTGGCGCACCGACAAAAGCCAAAGAACTTGGCGTCGGCAAAGATGACATAATCAAAGCATTGGAGTTGGCTGCAACAATAAGGCCAGAAAGATTCACGATTCTAGACAAGCTGAGCTTGAACCGTGAAGCCTACGAGCATTTGGCAAAAGTAACTGGAGTAATATGAAGCTAAGTTGTTGACTGTGCCTCAGCAGCTGGTTTTTCTTCTTTCTCAGGTTTGGCTTCTGTTTTCTTGGGTTCAGCTTTGAAGCTTTCGGCAAATTTTACAGTGGTTGTTTCAGGGAAGAATCTTTGAACATCCATAGCTATGCCTCTCTTTGCGATTTGGATGCCTTCAAGGTAGAATGCATCTTCAGGCATCTCAACGTTGACTGTCTTTGCTTTGACAGTGAATTCAAATTTCTTGTCTTCCACATTGGGTATTCTTCTATGGATCAAAGCGGTAATCTTCTCTTCAGGCGTCTCAAGCTTCTTCTTCACAGTAACCTCGTAAACAAGAGTCTTTCCTGCCAGCGCAGGATTATAATCAAGCAAAACTCGGCCAGCACCAATAGCTCGAACCGTAGCACTCTTGCCGCCATATTCGATTCGCATTCCCACGCTTGGCGTGATTTCTCTGGCAAGCAATTGCTTCAAAGCAACGCGTTTGACTTTTTCAGGATCCCGTTGCCCGAAGGCCTTCTCCGGCGGAATTTCCACGACGCTTGGTTTGCCCACTTCCATCGTGGTCAGGCTTTCGTCCAACGCTTTGAGAACCCAGTTTTCGCCTATTACCACAAGTCTGGGCTCGAAGATGTCACCTTCTTTGTACAGATGCTCTTTCTTGGCGGTCTCTTCAATGGTTGTGTCGAAAACCTCTCCGGTTTCTTTCACTTTTGCCACGTAATCTAGTAGTATGAAGTCACTCTTCTGCAAACTCATGCCTTATCATCTTTCCTAAGCATTGGCAAACTAAGTTTTGAACCGCAATAAAAGCTTTCGCCATCAAAACTTCCCTTCCAGTTGCCTGCTCTCAATCAGATTTGTTCTCTCTCACAAACGGCAGCATGGCAATTGAAACAGCTGTTAACACCAACGACAGGAAAAATGGCACGGACGGACCGAATTGATCCCAGAGCAATCCTGCAATGAAGGACGACGGCAAAGCACATAGTCCTGTGACCAGTTGAAACACACCCAGACCGCTCGCCCTGAAGTCTTTCGGGGCAAGTTCTGAAACAAACGACTTCTGCACAGGTTCCAACGCACCTTTGTGCATGCCATACAACACGAAAGTCAGTACAGTCATAATATAGCCTTCTGCAAAAGCGAAGCTCAAACACACAAGCCCCCAAAGAACATAGGACATTGTCAGAACCGTCTTTCTGCCTACCTTGTCAGAGAGTCTGCCGAAAGGGAAAGAGAATATGGAGGCCATGGCGGTAAACACCAGATAAAGTATCGGCACAAAGTTGTCTTGAAAGCCAAACTGTTTTGCGTACAACAATAGGAACGAATAGCTAAAAGAGCCCAAAGCAAAAAGCGCGCTTAGTGATAGGAACATCTTGAAGTTTCTGTTCATGTTTCTGAGGGAAAGGCCTTTGTATAATCGGACGTCAGACTGTTTGGGTTCTCTTATCAGTAGTAAGATTAGCAACGCTCCGATGACAGAAGGAATGGCCGCCAGCAAGAACAGGCGCATGTATCCAAGCATACCAAAAAAGATGATACACACTATTATTCCGCAGACTGCGCCGAGATTGTCCATAGTTCTGAGAACACCAAAGTTTTTGCCCCGGTTTTCTCTTGTCGACAGGTCAGCGACAATGGCATCTCTAGGGGCACCCCGCATTTTACCTGCCCTGTCAAGAATCCTGAACGGAATCAAATGCTGCCACAATGTAGAAAAGGCGTAGCCTATCCTTGAAGCAGCGCCGAAAAGGTACCCCGTCCACACAAAGACTTTCCTCTTTCTTGCCTTGTCTGATACGTAGCCTGAACCTGCTTGCGACAATGAGACGACAGCGTCTCCTAGTCCATCAATAAACCCAAGCACTGTTTTGTCCGCCCCTAGGAAAACCGTGACGAACAACGGCCAAATCGGATATATGACATCTGAACCAAAATCATTCAGAAAAGAAGCTGCTGCAAACGTCCAAAACGCTCTTCTACTCGCTTTTTGGCTCATATTGCTAGCCTTCTCACAACGAACAATATAAGAATATATGTGGGTGCGCGGGTGAAGACTGCGCCGAAAAAGAGTTTATAAAAAGCAAGAAAGAACACTTAGAAGAAGGCGGCAAACGCAATGACCTGGGAAAACATAATCGACTGGTTGAACCAGCAAACTCCTTTGGGGCTCACTTTGGCCCAGATCCTTTCAATAGCCATCATAGGCTCGATAGCCATTATTCTTGAAAGGTTGATAACTCGACGCTTGAGAAGATTTGCAAAACGATCCCATCTAGAACGCAACGTCTCGAACAACTTGATTCTGACTTTCAGGATAATTATCTTCATCGGTTCTGTAGCGGCACTAGTCAGGATAGGCGGCTTAGACACTCAATGGTTCCTGGCTTTCTCAGCTCTTGGCGGTGCAGCAGTAGGCTTTGCATCTTCACAAACGATAGGGAACTTCGTTGCGGGGTTGTATCTGCTTGCTACGCGCCCTTTTAAGGTAGGTGATTATGTTCGACTTGGAACTGTCGAGGGAATAGTTCAGGAAGTCACGATAAATTACACCAAGTTATTTACCATTGCAAACAACATGGTTTCCATCACCAACCTGCAGATACTCCAACGAGACATGGTCAACTACCTGTACGAAACTGATAACGCAAATCTTTACTGCTACACTTTCGAAATAGGTTTCGACCACAGCGTTTCAACGGAGAAGATTGACACAATATTCAAAGAAATCTTGCAGAAGCACGGTTCCGGACTTCCAGAGAAACCAAGTTACATTTTCGTCAGATCAGACGCCTTTGGAAGAGTCTACATGGTCTATCTCTATCTGAAAAATCCTGAAGACATCTTTAGGTTAAGACCTCAGATTGCTGAAGAAGTCTTCGCCGCATGGGACGCTGAAAGATCAAAAACAACACAATGATATTTTTCTTGTCGCCTTCCTCAGTTTAAATATTATGCAACTATTCTTGAACGATAGAAGGGAAACATACGAACAAAATGAAAAATGAAGAACGTGCCCCAAGAACTGAATGCAGCCGCAGGAGCAAGAAGAAATGTTTGTTTCATCCTGCCCTTCAATGTCCAAATCCTGATGAACCATGCATTTTCACAAGCGGAGAGTGACTTGACATCGGTCGCTTCGTCCCAGTGCCATATTATTGAAAGAGTAAATACATGAAAAAACCCGCGATTGTCTTGGAGTTGTACATGTCATTGACAATGTTTATTAAGTCTTAAGATGCATGTTAATTAATCCTGCCTTTCCGGTGGATCGCTTATGAAGAAAGCACATTCGACCCAAAAAGCATCGTATGACCTTGAAAATAGCGAAGATAATAAGGAGCATGTCACGAGTTCGGATATCATTGTCTTGTTGCCTGATTCCCCTTTGGAACTGAGGAAAAAAGAGGCAAGCAAGCCGCTTTATTTGACTAGATACGAGTGACACTAAGAGAACAAGCCAACAGCCAAGATTTCTGGCAATTTTCCGTTGTTCTCTAATTCTAACCGCGGCATCTGAGAAGTGTTGCATACAATTCAATTTTCTTAGAAAGACACATTCATGTACGCGTTCTTTTTGAGTTGTATGACAAAAAGAATTAAATAGAGTTTTTCTGTAGTCCTTTGATCTTAAACTGCGAATGCAATCGAGGTGATAACGAATGGTCAGTGAAGGAAGAGGTCGCTTGTTCAGAAGAAAAGACGGCAAATACCTGCTTTACATCCCTGTAGATCTAGCAGAAGACAGTATGTTCCCATTCAAAGAGTACAAGAAGACAAAGAGAGGAACCGACGCCATCCCCGTCAGAGTCACCTTCAAGCAAGGTGAAAAGAAGCTGTTCATTGAAAGGTGGAGCGAATAAGCGAACAAGCAAAAGACGTGTTTTGACAATGACACTTCTTTGAAGTCTCTAATTCTTTTTCTTTTCTTCATCCATTTCCTGAAGCATTTCGTTGGCTGTTTTTATAGCAACTTTCCAGTTCTTACGGTTGGCAGACTTATCCAATTCCTTCAGGTGCCAAGACCTTTGTCTATCGTAATGAATGACCAATACGAATCCTGCAAAGATTATTGAAAAACCTGCATCTGTCAGTATGAGCCCGAGAGCAACAGGGAGATTAATGAGTTGCTCAGTAATGAACGGAAAAATGATTGGCTGCCCAGT